>CAZGZO010000008.1:0-32995 GCA_964529695.1 uncultured Lentimicrobiaceae bacterium | reverse complement strand
GCCGTTGATTTATTTTAATATTTTTGCATAAAATAAAACTTCCGTCATGACCACCATAAATGATAAATTTTTGGGTGAAGGGCTTACTTATGATGATGTATTGTTAGTCCCTGCCCATTCCGCCGTATTACCTAGAGAAACGGATCTGGCAACTTGTTTTTCCAAAAATATTAAATTAAAGATTCCTGTTGTATCGGCTGCCATGGACACCGTTACCGAATCCAAAATGGCTATTGCAATGGCTCAGGAAGGAGGTATAGGAGTGCTTCATAAAAATATGAGCATTGACATGCAGGCTAACGAGGTAAAAAAAGTAAAACGTGCTGAAAACGGGATGATTCTCGATCCAGTTACGTTAAATGCTGAAGCACGCGTTATTGATGCTTTGAACCTAATGAAAGAATACAGCATTGGCGGTATTCCTGTAGTTGATAACCGTCAAAAGCTTGTTGGAATTGTTACAAACCGGGATCTTCGATTCGAAAAAGGTATGAACAAGCCTATCCGTGAGGTAATGACCAAAGAAAATCTGATTACCACAACGGAGTTCACAAACTTTGAAGAAGCCGCTGAAATTCTGCAACAGTTTAAAATTGAGAAACTCCCAGTAGTCAACAAAGATTATAAGCTAATTGGTTTAATCACTTACAAAGATATTATCAAAATTAGTCAGCATCCAACCAGTTGCAAAGATGCTCGCGGTCGATTGCGGGTAGCTGCTGCCGTTGGAATCGCTGCAGACACCATGCAACGCCTTGCTGCTCTTGTAGACGCAGGTGTAGATGCCATTGTGGTTGATACGGCACACGGGCATTCTCAAGGAGTCATGGAAACTGCCAAACAAGTCAAGAAGAAATATCCTGGCATTGATTTGGTCGTAGGCAATATTGCCACTCGTGAAGCTGCTTTGGATTTACTGGCCATTGGCGTAGATGCTATAAAAGTCGGTATCGGGCCTGGTTCTATTTGTACAACAAGGGTAGTTGCTGGCGTTGGAGTGCCTCAGCTGACTGCCATCAACAATGTAGCCAATGCCTTGAAAGGAACTGGTGTACCGGTAATTGCTGACGGTGGTATCCGCTACACTGGTGACATTGTGAAAGCCATAGCTGCCGGAGCCGATACTATTATGGCAGGTTCCTTATTCGCCGGCGTTGACGAATCTCCGGGAGAAGCCATTATTTACGAAGGAAGAAAATTCAAAGCATACAGGGGAATGGGTTCAGTAGAAGCTATGGAACAAGGGTCAAAAGACCGCTATTTCCAGGATGCTGAAGATGATATTAAGAAACTCGTTCCGGAAGGAATCGTAGGCCGTGTTCCATACAAAGGCACACTCTCCGAGGTCATTATTCAAATGATTGGAGGCTTACGTGCCGGTATGGGCTATACGGGTTCAAAAACTATTGGCGATTTACAAAAAGCTAAATTTATTAAGATTACAGCAGCAGGTGTTGCCGAAAGCCATCCGCACGATATTACCATAACACGGGAAGCCCCCAATTACAGTAGACAAAGTTAACGAACCTGGTATGAGAAAATCGCTGCTTCTGGTTGTATTATTCTTTTCATTTTTTGTCTTAAATGCGCAAAGTTCATTCAACAAAAAAATACTGGCTACTATTGGTAATCAAAAACTAACTGTTGGATCTTTTTTAAACATTTACACAAAAAACAACCTGGGAAGCCACGATACTATATCTATTAAACACGCTGTAAATCTGTATATTAACTTCCGTTTGAAAGTATTGGAAGCGGAGAACAGAAAATTGGATACGCTGGCATCATTCAAAAGTGAGTTGGCTGGTTACAAAAGTGAGTTAGAAAAACCTTATTTTTTTGATAAAAAAGTAGAAGAAGCTCTTATTCACCAAGCATATCAAAGAAGCCGTTATGATGTACGTGTAAGTCATATTCTCATAAAACTGCCGCTGGATGCTTCTCCGGAAGATACTTTAAAAGCATGGAATAAAATCGAAAAGATTAGAAATGAAATCCTGAATGGTAAAAGCTTCAGACAAGCCGCCATAGAATATTCAGATGATCCTTCAGCAAGAAATCAAAAAGCTATTCGGGGATTAAGACCTGCCAAAAGAGGCAACGACGGTGATTTGGGTTACTTTACAGTATTCAATATGGTATATCCTTTTGAATCTGCTGCTTATAGCACGCCTGTGGGTAAAATTTCACAACCTGTGCGGACCAAGTATGGCTATCACCTGATAAAAGTCACAGACAAAAGGCCTGCCATGGGAGTTGCCCAGGTTGAACATATTTTTATCCCGTTGAGACCGGGAGCATCTTCAGCAGATTCATTAAAAAAAGTAAAGGAGATCAATGCTATTTATCAAAAGATACGACATGGGATGTCTTTTGAAAAAGCCGCGAAACTTTATTCTCAAGATAAAGGTTCTTCCTATTTGGGCGGACGATTACCAAAATTTACTTCAGGACGTATTGTCCCTCAGTTTGTTGTCCATGTCGACTCTTTGAAACCTGGACAAATTTCAAAACCGTTTCAAACCATCTACGGGTTTCATATTATTAAATTATTGAGCAGAAAAAAACCGGGGAATTTTAAGGAGATAGAAGCCTCCTTAAAAAATCAATTGAAAACAAATCAACGTTCCGACCTCATTAAACAAGCGGTAATTAATAATCTCAAAAAGGAAGATCATTTAAAAATCTATTCAAAATCAAAGAGTCAGATTTTTGGAGTTCTTGTTAAAAAACTGGACAATGGAAAGTTAAAAGCCGACAGTTTAAAAAACATGAATTCACCATTGATTAAAATTGGAAGAAAAAATTCACAGACTTTTAGCCAGTACGATTTTGCTACTTTCGTAGAAAAACATAAGAGGACATTAAATCCAAAGAGTTACCGCCCTTTAGAGATTGCACAACTGTTTGATAAATTTACAGGTGAGAAACTAATTGCTTACGAAAAATTGCATATTGGGGAACATCATCCTGATTTTAAAAGCCTTATGCAGCAATATCACGATGGTATTTTGTTGTTTAACCTGACCAATAAAACGGTCTGGACAAAGGCTAGCAAGGATACTTTAGGGTTGGAAAATTATTATGTTGAACACCAAAGCAGATACCAGTGGGGACCACGGGTAAAGGCAATTATTCTGAAAACTTCGAAGCAAAAAGTAAAAAAGCTGGAATCTGAACTTCAGACATTCCAAAATCCTGATTCACTCAAGATGGCAATTACTCAAAAGAAAATACCACGATTTCCACATCTTGCATTTGATTCGGGAGACTATGAAAAAGGAGATTACTACATAACGGACCAGGTTAAGTGGGTGAAAGGAATTTCGAAACCGGTTTTTGAAAAAGACAATAAACATGCTGATATCGTATGGATAGAAAATATTTTTCCGGCAGGTCAGAAATCCTATAAAGATGCCAAGGGGCTTGTAATTGCAGATTATCAGAACTTGTTACAAAAGCGGTGGGTTGAAAGCTTAAGAAAGAAATACCCGGTACATATCAATCAAAAAGTACTTAAGAAACTGGAAAAGAAATATTCTGTAAAGAAATAAAATATGCCTGTGATTCATAAAAGACATGAATATCTGCACTCTGCAAAGACGAGAAAACCTTCTTTGTTCCTATTGGTATTCTTAGCTGGGCTTCTGATATTTGCTACTGATGGTTGCAAGCGGCATGGAAACACAAACAGTGTCCCACTGGCTAAAGTGGGCAGCAAATATCTTTATCAATCGGATTTGGAAGGGCTCATACCTAAAAGAACCAGTTCCAGAGACAGTATCTTAATAACCCGAAGTTATATCAATAAATGGGTTCGAACCCAACTTTTGCTAAACGAAGCACAAAACAACCTACCTCCGGACAAACTAGATTTCGAAAAACAACTTCAGGAGTACAAAAACTCGCTAATTATTTATCATTACGAAACGGAGTATGTGAAGCAGCATTTGGATACTGTTGTTACAGACAAACAGATAAAAACTTATTATGAGGGGCATCTGAAAGATTTTCAGCTTAAACAAAATATTGTAAAAGTTGTTTATGCCATCCTTAACAAAAAGAAAGATATAAATCATAGAAAAGAACGCATATTCAGGAAGATTTTCAGACTTCCTGACAGTCTGCTATTGGATTCACTTGACAGATATGCCCCTGCCAAAGTTGTGACTTATTCGACCGATACAAATAGCTGGATTCCCTTTGATGAATTACTCAAAGTAATTCCTATCGAAACATACAATCAGGAACTTTATCTAAAAAATCACAGAATAATCTTCTTATCTGATGCTCAGAATGATTATCTGCTTAAATTTGTCAACTTTAAAATTAAAGATGAGACTTCTCCACTTGACTTAGAGGCTCGCTTTATTCGCAGTATCATTCTTAATATGAGGAAAAAGCTTTTAATCAATAAATTGCAACAAGAAATTTATGAACAAGCTACTAAACAAAAGAAATTTGAGATATTTTAATTATATGACTAGAATTAACGGTAAACTATTTTCAAAAGCAAAACTCGTCTCCTTGACCGGGATTTGGGTGCTATTTCTTATTTTTTCGCAAAATATTAATGCTCAAGAAACTACAAGGCAGAAAAAAGCGCCAAAAGGGAAAGTTATTGACCAGGTTATCGCAGTGGTAGGTAGCAATGATATACTGGAATCTGATTTAATTAACCAGTACATGAACTACCGAATGCAGGGAAATATTCAGGGCACTGAAAATCAGATGAAGTGTTCCATCCTGGAAACGCTTCTTTATCAAAAACTGATGTTAAATCAGGCACAATTTGACAGTCTTACGGCTAGTGAAGGACAAATAAGTGCTGAAGTGCAGACCAGGCTTTCTACATTTATTAATGAGTTTGGCAGCCAGGAAAAGATGGAAAAATATTATGGGAAAAGCATTGACCAAATCAAGTCTGATTTGCATGATATGATTAAGGACCAGATGCTTTCACAACAAGTTCAGGAAAAAATTATTAAAAACGTAACCGTTACTCCATCAGAAGTCAGGCAATATTACAACAGTTTGCCGAAGGATAGCATTCCGCTTATCAAAACAGAATATGTCATTCGCCAGATTGCATTAGAACCTCCTATTACTGTGAAAGAAAGATTAAGAGTAAAAAAAGAATTATTACAGTTGAGAAAACGTATTTTGAATGGGGAAAGCTTTGCAACAATGGCCATTCTATATTCGCAGGATCCAGCCTCTGCAAGAAAGGGCGGAGAGTTGGGTTTTTTTACAAAAGGACAAATGGAACCGCAATTTGAAGCCGCTGCTGAAAAACTGAAACCAGGTCAGATTTCTGACGTAGTGCATACCAAATTCGGATATCATATTATCCAGATGATTGCAAGAAAAGGAGATTATATGAATGCCAGACATATTCTTCTTATCCCAAAAGTTTCACCTGAGGCTTTGCTAAAAGCTAAGAATAAACTTGATTCGATTGCCAAGGTTATTCGTACTGATTCCATGACTTTTGATAATGCCGTTAAGAAGTTCTCACAAGGCCCCAACAAGAACAATGGAGGTTATCTGCTAAATCAAAAAACGGGAGGAACACAATTTGAAGGTGAAGAGTTGGATCCCAAGGTTGCATTCACAGTTAAAGACATGAAACAAGGTGAAATTTCTAATCCTGTTCCATTCAAAACTGAGGATAACACACAAGCATATCGAATTCTTTATCTAGAAAAGAAAATCATGCCACACCGTGCGAATCTTAAAATGGATTATAACAAGATTGAGAATTGGGCACTTGGAGCTAAACGACAGAAAACGATTAACGACTGGATTAACCAGAAAGCTCAGAGTAGCTATATCCGTATTAATAAATCCTATAGGACATGTGACTTTAAACATCAGTGGATAAAAAATAAATAAGCCCCTGATATTTAATCAATAAAACTTCTGATTTAAATTTTACTTATGTACTTCCTGAATAAATATTTCGTTCAGGGTAGGAAGGATTTCTCTGAAAGAGGTTACTTCAACTTGTGGTAATGCAATGCTGAGCAATTCATTGGATGAAAATCCAGAACCGATAAGAATTCTAATCTGATCATATCGGATTCCTTTTTGTTCCCTGGATGATATCGTCTGAAAACGATTTTTATCCAGCAACAGTGGTTTGGCTGATTGATAACCTAACTCAAAAACTTGAGATTTAAACCTTTGCTTGATGTCATACAAGTCCCCGGAAAGGATATTCTTTCCTTTGTTTAACAAGGCTATTTCATCACACAGCTCCTCCACAGAAGCCATGTTATGCGTCGAAAAAATGATGGTTGCCCCTTGGTTTCTCAGATTTAATATTTCATCTTTAAGGAGATTCACATTGATAGGATCAAAACCGCTGAAAGGTTCATCAAAAATTAACAATTTGGGTTCATGAAGAATTGTGACAATAAACTGAACTTTCTGTTGCATCCCTTTAGAAAGCTCTTCCACCTTCTTGTTCCACCAGGAATCCATTTCGTATTTCTCAAACCAGAACTTCAGCTTCTTTTTTGCATCACCAGCAGAAAGTCCTTTCAATCTTGCCAGATAAAGAGCCTGCTCCCCTACCTTCATCTTTTTATAAAGGCCTCTTTCTTCCGGCAAATAGCCAATTTTAATAATATCCTTTTGTATGATGGGCTTCCCGTTAAGCAACACCTGGCCTTCATCAGCCATGCTAATCAGGTTAATGATTCTTATGAGTGTTGTTTTTCCAGCTCCATTAGGTCCAAGCAAACCATAAATCGACTGTTCCGGTACCTCAAGGCTCACCTTGTCGAGGGCCTTTGCTTTATCAAAGCTTTTTGAAACGCCAATTACCTGAAGCCTGGACATATATTATGAGAAAAATTCTCTCATGCGGTCAAAATAACTGCGATCCTGAGAGGATGGGTTAGGTTTAAAATTCTGAGAATCTGTTAATTTCTCAAGCATCTTCTTTTCTTCTACAGATAAGGATTTTGGTGTCCAAACATTTACGTTAATCAACAAATCGCCTTTGCCGTAACCGTTGATATCGGGAATTCCTTTACCTTTCAGTCTCAACACTTTGCCACCTTGCGTTCCCGACGGGATCTTCACTTTCACTTTTCCATCAACAGTAGGGACTTCCACACTTGTACCCAAAGCTGCATCCGGGAAACTGATATACAAATTGTACAACAAATTGCTGCCATCGCGTTTGAGTTCCGGATCGGGTTCTTCCTCCACGAAAATGATTAAGTCACCAGGAATACCTCCGCGTGCGGCTGCATTTCCTTTTCCACTCATGCTAAGCTGCATACCCTGTGTTACACCGGCAGGAATTTTAATATTGATAACTTCATCGGACTTAACAATTCCATCACCATGGCAAGCCTTACATTTACTGGTGATAAGGGTTCCTTCGCCACCACATTGAGGACACGTAGAAGATGTTTGCATCTGCCCCAGGAAAGTGTTAGTAATTCTCGTTACATGCCCCGACCCATGGCAGGTTGGACAAGTAGATGGACTACTTCCCTTTTCCGCTCCTGTTCCGTTACATTCATCACAGGGGACGTATTTTCTGAGCTTTATCTTCTTCTCGACTCCCTGGGCAACTTCCTTCAAGCTTAATTTAACACGTACACGTAAATTGGAACCCCGGTTTACTCGTTGGCGGCTACCGCCACCACCAAAACCGCCACCAAAGCCAAAATGACCGCCAAAAATATCACCGAAATGACTGAAAATATCATCCATGCTCATTCCCGCTCCACCAAAGCCATTTCCTGCTCCATTCTTAACGCCTTCATGACCAAACCTATCATAGCGACCACGTTTTTCTTCGTTACTCAGCACTTCATATGCTTCCGCAGCCTCCTTAAACTTTTCTTCAGCTTCCTTATCATCCGGATTCTTATCAGGGTGATACTTCAAAGCCATTTTCCGATAAGCTTTTTTTATCTCTGATAGTTCAGCATTTCTGGAAACGCCCAAAATATCGTAATAATCTCGTTTACTCATTTCAATTTTCCGTTTCGAATTAGCGGGTTTTCAAACTATTAAACCCGACAACTTTCGCCTTTTTAACTATTGTCCCACAACTACTTTAGCAAAGCGCAGCATCTTACCATTCAGCTTATAACCTTTCTGAATGACATCGACTACCTTACCCTTCATTTTTTCAGAAGGAGCAGGAATATTTGTTATGGCTTCCATAAAGTCAGTATCAAACTCTTTTTCTCTGACTTCAATTTCTTCAACTCCCTTTTGTTTAAGGATATTCATTAATTTATTGTAAATCAACTCAATTCCTTGTTTTGCCTCTTTGCTGAGATTATGATCTTCAAAGGATTGAATGGCACGTTCCAAGTCGTCAACTACCGGCAGGATTTCCAAAATTACTCCTTTGGAAGCCGAAAGTTGCAACTCAATTCTTTCTTTTGTGGTTCTTTTTCTATAATTATCGAATTCCGAATAGAGTCTTAAATACTTATCATTCAGTTCTTCCAGCTTATTTTCTAACGCTTTTATTTTCTTTTGTGAACCAGATTTCTTTGACTTTTTTGTTTCAGACTTTTTGTCCTCTTCACTTGTATTCTTTTCATCAACCTGGCTATCTTCTGCCTTTTCAAAGGTCACGTCCTCAACTTCTTCTTCCTGTTTTTGGATATTCTTCTCTTCGTGTTTTTCTGTCATCTTCAAGTTTCTTTAAGTTCTCTTACAGAACACAAATTATTTGCCATGAAGGTTCAGGCGTCAAATTGACAGCATTTCACCCTATTTTCTGACATAAATTTTTGCAAAAGTAAATAAAAACCAACCCAAAATGAGCTGGATAAAAAATCAACTCCCCGGAGATGTCCTCCGTGGTAGCCCAAAATAGTCAACTGAAAAGCTTAAGGAATTCTTTCAATATCAGCGCCAAGCATTTGAAGTCTTTCGCCGATATGCTGATATCCCCTATCTATCTGTTCAATGTTATCGATGATACTGGTTCCCTCGGCTGAAAGCGCCGCAATGAGCAAAGCCACACCGGCACGAATATCCGGTGAAGTCATCTTAATTCCCCGAAGAGGTTGGCTGCCACCCAGACCAACTACTGTAGCCCGGTGAGGATCGCAAAGAATGATGCGGGCGCCCATATCTATCAGTTTATCAACAAAAAACAACCGACTCTCAAACATTTTCTGGTGTATCAGTACGCTGCCTTTGGCTTGCGTAGCCACCACAAGTACGATACTGATTAAATCAGGAGTAAAACCAGGCCAGGGAGCATCTGCAATGGTCATGATAGAACCGTCAATGAAAGTCTCTATGGCATAGCTTTCTTGTGCAGGAACCAGAATATCCGTTCCTTTTTGCTCCACCTTTACCCCCAGCTTTCTAAAAGTCTGTGGAATAACACCGAGGTCTTCCAGCAAAACATTTTTAATGGTGAGCTCCGAATGTGTCATAGCGGCCATCCCGATGAAACTTCCCACTTCAATCATGTCGGCCAACATGTTATGTGTTGTACCTTTCAGATTAGCAACACCTTCTATGGTCAGTAAATTAGAACCGATGCCGCTGATTTTCGCCCCCATGCGGTTCAACATTTTACTCAGCTGAACAATATATGGTTCGCAGGCAGCATTGAAAATTGTAGTTTTTCCTTCAGCCATCACAGCGGCCATTAGGATGTTTGCTGTCCCTGTTATGGATGCTTCATCCAACAGCATGCTGTTTCCCCGGAGTTTATCAACGGAAACATCGTAGCGCCGTTCTTTTTCATCATAATCGAAGTGAACGCCCAGTTTTTCCAATCCATTGAAGTGCGTATCGAGTCTCCTACGCCCTATTTTGTCACCCCCAGGTTGCGGAATAATTCCTTTTCCATAACGAGCCAACAAAGGGCCTAAAATCATGATACTTCCACGCAAACTGGTAGCTTTTTTTGTGAAATCATCAGAATAAAGAAAATCAAGATTTAGATTTTCCGCTTTGAAGCTATATGACTCTTCCGACAATCTATCTACTTTCACACCTAAACCAGCTATCAGCTCAATCAGA
The DNA here is from genome assembly GCA_964529695.1 of uncultured Lentimicrobiaceae bacterium. Lineage (GTDB taxonomy): Bacteria > Bacteroidota > Bacteroidia > Bacteroidales > F082 > Sulfidibacterium. The sequence goes on along the minus strand of CAZGZO010000008.1, from coordinate 22,969 downwards.
TGGTTCACATCACTGATATTCGGGATATTGTTAACAATAACTTCTTCGGGTGTCAGGAGCGTTGCACAAACGATCTGCAATGCTTCGTTTTTTGCACCTTGGGGACTTATAGCCCCATGCAACGGTTTTCCTCCTACGATTTTAAAAGAGGCCATTACTATTTATTTTTTTCGTCCTTTATTACGATGTCCGCTATTGTCTTTATTCTTTTGGTTACTCTTTTTACGTTTGGATTTGTTCGAGAAAAGTATTTCTGAGGAAGCTATCAAAGTATCATTTTCACCAAGTTTTAATTTTCCTGCTGAAAGCTCTTCCAACTGTGCAAATATCAACTCATCGCTTACCGATTCACGATTCCATGTCAGATAAGATCGCTTCATATAATTGGCAATCATCTTCGTAGCCTCTGCTCTTTCAGTAGCATCTTCCATCTGAATTGTCCTTCTGATGATCTTCTCAAGATTTAGGCCGTAATGTTTAAAACGAATATGGTCTTCACTGTATGGAAGTCTTTCAGGGCGCCTGTAAACATTCTTTTTGTCAGGCGGAGGGTAAGGCCCGTCAACGACCAGTTTGAAATCAGAAATAATGAACATATGATCCCACAAGCGATGCTCGAAATCATTCGTAGCTTTAATATGAGGGTTCATGTTGGCCATAATCTCAACAATGAGTTTTGCCATTTCCAGGCGAACTTCATTATCCTCAATATTTACGGCATATTCCACCATTTTCTGAACATTTCTTCCATATTCAGGAATAGCCATTATTTCACGCGAAGTATTATATTCCATGATTTTTCAAGTTTGTGCTATCGACAAATTTTTTGGATAGGATGAGTAATTTAAGGACAGAATTATTGCTTTTAAATGCCCTGATTCTCAAAGAGCAAAATTAAATAAAATATTCATTGAGAAAACAGGTCAATTTTTATTTTGCCATCATTAACGATAACGCTTCATAATGGAAAATTCTTTTAACATATGGACCTTTCACGAAAATTAAATCAGTACTGTAACTCATCCTCATATCAACAACAGGTTTCATTCGAAAAATATTCAACTCTTAAAGGAAACAAAGTATTCACCCTGTGTTTATGATTAAAAAGGCCTATAAAAACGGGGTAGATAATGTTTTAAGAGACATTTCACAAAAATATTTTATAAATTGCAAACGTTAAAAATAGCGCAACATCAATAGAAACAGCTTTTAAGAAAACGCAAAAATCAATTCAATTTTGATAAATAAGGGTTTTTAAATCAAGCCTAAATGTTATCTTTGTTGGCTATTCTAAATTAATTTTTAAAATGGCGCAAATTACAGTCCTTGACAAAACTTTTGAATCGTATATCTCTTACAATCAGATTGAACAAGCCGTTCAGAAAATTGCTGAAAAGATGGAAAAAGACCTTACTGGGAAAAATCCGCTTTTTCTTGTTATTTTGAACGGCGCTTTTATGTTTGCCGGCGACTTATTCAAATACCTCCACTTCCCTGCTGAAATTTCTTTTGTGAAATTTGCTTCTTATTCCGGAACGAATAGCACAGGAGCTGTCAAGCAACTTATTGGATTAAATGAAAACCTAGAAGGAAGGGTTATTGTTTTGGTGGAAGATATTGTAGACACAGGGATCAGCATGGAGAGAATATTAAAGGATTTGGCTCCCAAGAAACCTGCAGAAGTTAAGATTGCCACACTGCTATTTAAACCCGATGCTTATATTAAAGATTTCAAGATTGACTATGTAGGTTTGGAAATTCCCAACGATTTTATTGTCGGTTATGGACTGGATTATAATGGTCAGGCTCGTAATTTTAAAGACATTTACAAAATCGTTAATCAATAATATTTTTTAACTATGCTGAATATTGCACTTTTTGGCCCTCCCGGAGCGGGAAAAGGAACTCAATCGAAGAATATTCTGGAAAAGTACAATCTTACTTACATTTCCACCGGGGATATGTTGCGTTCAGAGATTGCTGAAGGTTCGGAGTTGGGCATGAAAGCGAAATCCATCATTGAAAGAGGAGGACTGGTCGATGATGAGCTGATAATCCAGCTTATTGAAAAAAAGATAAAAACCAACCCTGGTTCCCGTGGTATTTTGTTCGATGGTTTCCCTCGAACAACGGTTCAGGCCTACATTCTGGAAGGGTTACTGCTAAGATTTAATTCATCCTTAAATTGCATGATTAGCCTGGATGTCCCTGAAAAGGAACTCGTAAAAAGGCTTCTGCTTCGGGCAAAAGATTCAGGACGTTCTGATGACAACATGGAAGTGATAAAAGTCAGGCTTCAGGAATACAATAATAAAACCAAACCTGTCGCTGACTTTTATGCTAAAAGGAACAAATTTTATTCTATAAACGGGGTTGGTAAAATTGATGACATTTTTGAGAATATCGACGCCATAGTTGCAGAGACTAAAACAGCGACCCAAACCAACCTTGTTCTGCTGGGGAAACCTGGTGCCGGAAAAGGTACACAAGGGAATTTACTGGCCAAAGAGCTTGGATTAGTCTATATTTCGACTGGAAAAATGATGCGCCAGGAAATAAAGGACGGGACAGATATCGGCAGGATAGCCAAACCTTATATGGATAAAGGAGAAATTGTTCCTGATGAAATTCCGATTCAGCTTATCGAGCGGAGAATAATTGAAAATCCCGATGCTAACGGATTTATTTTCAAAGGATTTCCAAGAACTTTAATTCAGGCTTACATTCTCGACGGTTTGCTGAAGCGTGTAAATATGTCTGTTTCCGCCATGGTGGATATGAAGATACCTACTCTGGAAGCCATTAAACGGCTTTCTGAAAGGGCAAAAACACCCAAGGCCAGACTTTATGATCACAAAACGGAACTCATCATAAACCGTCTTGAACAGTACAAGGACAAAACGCTGCCGGTTATAGATTTTTATAAAAACCAGGGGAAATATTATTCAATCAGAGCAGAAGGGGATGAATCAGAAGTATTTCTCAGGTTAAAAGCCAAAACTATCGACGTTTTTAAGGAGAACTATTAACCTCAAATAATTGTTCAATAAAAAAGCTGTCCACTAAGGTGAACAGCTTTTTTTATTTTTTCACTTTTTTTACGGCCAGCGAAACAACCGGGAAATGAGGTTTCGAAACAAACTTATCCTTTATAAAAACCTTTTTCTTTAGCTTCTTGCAAAGCGGTGTAAATTCCCTTCTTGTTAATGATACGAATGCCGGCAGCAGAAACCATCAAAGTAACCCATTCATCATTTTCAGGTACATAAAACCTTTTAGTATGAAGATTCGGATGGAATTTTCTTTTGGTCTTGATATGTGAATGGGAAACATTGTTTCCGCTAATTACTTTCTTTCCTGTTATCTGACAAATTCTTGACATGACTACTCGTTTTATACTTGTACGAAAAATGGAGTGCAAAGAACGGAATATTTTTTCAATTATTCAAACTAAATATTAAATTTTTCTTTGGCACACCTACATAAATACAATTATTTGATTTTCTTTCAATTAATTCAATTATGAACCATGAACTCAATGCTGAAAATTAACCGGATTATCGATCTCCATACATTTTTTCATAATACAACTGGTAATTCCCTGATGTCACATTATCCAACCAGGGCTGATTATTCAGATACCATTCAACAGTTTTCTCTATACCTTCTTCAAATTGCAGGCTGGGTTTCCATCCCAACTCACGCTGAAGTTTCGAAGAATCAATAGCGTAACGCAAATCATGACCTGCACGGTCGGTTACAAAGGTGATCAGTTGTTCTGAAACACCCGGTTCACGTCCCAGCTTTTTATCCGTTACTTTGCAAAGAACCTTGATTAAATCGATGTTTTTCCACTCGTTGTTTCCTCCAATATTATAGGTTTCTCCATTTGCCCCTTTATGGAAAATCAAATCGATGGCTGAGGCATGATCTTCAACAAACAACCAATCGCGGACATTAACCCCTTTTCCATAAACGGGAAGTGGTTTATTATGACGAATATTATTGATAAACAATGGAATTAGCTTTTCAGGAAATTGATTGGGACCATAATTATTGGAGCAATTTGAGATAACAGTTGGCAACTGATAAGTATCATGATAAGCCCGCACAAAATGGTCCGAAGAAGCTTTGGAAGCCGAATAAGGGCTGTGAGGATCATAACCTGTTTCTTCGGTAAAAAAACCCGTTTCACCTAATGTACCATAAACTTCATCTGTAGAAATATGATAAAATTTCTTTCCATCTTCATTTCCTTTCCAGATTGTTTTTGCAGCATTTAGTAGGTTTACGGTTCCCAACACATTAGTAACCACAAATTCATTAGGATTGGTAATAGAGCGATCCACATGTGATTCAGCAGCCAGGTGAATAACTCCGTCAAATTGTTCCTTTTGAAAAAGCTTCAGAATAAACTTTTCATCTGTAATATCACCCAGCACAAAATGATAATTGGGCAATTTATCAATATCCGAAAGGTTCTCCAGATTCCCGGCATAGGTTAATTTATCCAGGTTGTAGATTTGATAATCCGCATATTTTTTAACAAACAAACGGACAACATGCGAGCCAATGAATCCGGCACCTCCGGTAATAAGTATTTTTTTCATGTTTAAATTTTGTGAGCTGTTATTATCTATCTTAATTATTTGATTTCTTTAATTAAAAAACGTTCCCGCTCCGGTAGGCTTGCTCCCATTTCCAGGCTGAAGCTACCATTTCATCAATTCCTTTTTCTGCCTTCCAGCCTAATTCTTTATTAGAAAATGAAGAATCAGCCCAAACCTCAATTACATCTCCTTCGCGGCGACCTACAATTTTATATTTTAACTTTTCCCCGGTAGCCTTTTCAAATGCTTTAATCACTTCCAGTACAGAATACCCGTTTCCGGTTCCTAAATTAAAGACTTCAAAATCCTTCTTCATTTTTTTGTCAATCATTCTACTGACAGCCACCACGTGTGCCTTGGCTAAATCAACAACATGAATATAATCACGAATAGGTGTACCATCAGGGGTTGGGTAATCATTACCGAATACTTTTAATTCTTCCCGGATTCCAATGGCGGTTTGGGTAATAAAAGGAACCAGATTGTTAGGGACGCCTAATGGCAATTCACCTATAAATCCACTTTCATGAGCACCAATGGGATTAAAATACCGTAAAGCTATTGCCTTAAGTTCTGAAACCTTTATGGCATCCTGAAGAATTTCCTCTGAAATCTGTTTGGTATTGCCATAAGGCGATTCTGCTTTCTTGATTGGAGCCGATTCTGAAACAGGAAGTTGGTCTGGTTGACCATAAACCGTGCATGACGACGAAAATACAATATGCTGAATTTGGTTTTCTCTCATGCTCTCCAGAATATTCATCAAGGAAACAAGATTATTTCGATAATACGCTAATGGTTTCTCAACCGATTCCCCTACAGCCTTATATGCAGCAAAGTGAATCACTCCTTGAATATCAGAGTGTCTTTTGAAAAAGTCAGCTGTCTTTTCTCGATCTACTAAATCGAACACTTCCAACAATGGGCGTATTTTCGTAATCTTTTCGATCTGATCCACAATTTCCGCACTGGAATTCGATAAATTATCGATAATAACTACTTCAAACCCTTTGTTCTGAAGCTCTACAACTGTATGTGAACCAATGTATCCGGTACCACCCGTAACTAGTATTTTCATATTGTAATTTACTGTTAATTAATCTTGAAATATCTTTCTTACCTGTTTGTTTTTTAATTCATATTTTTCATGGCTTTCGGGGCACTCAGCCAGGCCATTTTCGTCAAAATCTAGGCGGTGCCCATACTCACTCATCCAACCTATTTGCCGGGCTGGATTTCCCACCACAAGTGCATACGGTAGAACTTCTTTAGTAATCACAGCTCCGGCGCCTACAAAGGCAAATTCGCCGATATCATGGCCGCAAACTATCGTAGCATTGGCTCCAATGGTAGCACCTTTTTTAACCACCGTTTTAGTGTATTGCCCTCTTCTGTTGACAGCACTGCGTGGGTTTGTCACATTGGTAAACACCATAGAAGGTCCCAAAAACACATCATCTTCACAAATTACACCACTGTATATAGAAACGTTGTTTTGAACTTTCACATTTTTACCCAATACAACTCCAGGAAAAACCACAACGTTTTGACCAAGATTGCAGTTTTCTCCCAGATTGCACCCCGTCATAATATGCGAGAAATGCCAGATTTTAGTCCCTTGCCCAATCTCGCATCCATCTTCAATTACAGCAGTTTCGTGTGCAAAATATTCTTTTTCTATTTCCAATTTTTTTAGTGTTTCTGAATAAATTCTAAAACCTCATTCACGATCTCCTGCTGTATGGAATCCGTAAGTTCCGTATGCATAGGTAATGACAACACCGACCTACATAAGGTTTCTGTTACAGGGAAATCGCCCACATTATAACGCAGATACCGATACGCTTTTTGCAAATGCAAAGGTACCGGATAATATATTGCAGATGCAATACCTTTTTGCGTTAAATGTTTTATCAACTCCTCACGATCCACATCATTTAATACCACCGTGTATTGATGAAATACATGGGTTGAGAAAGGTGCAATTACAGGAGTTTGAATTTTCTTGTAACTTTCAAAAGCTTTGTTGTAAAAGACAGCTGCTTTTTGCCGAGCCGTAGTGTAATCGTCCAGATATTTCAATTTAACATTTAAAATGGCGGCCTGCATACTATCGAGCCTGGAATTAACTCCAACATAATCATGATAATACTTCACTTTCATTCCGTGGTTGGCAAGGCTTTGAAGTTTGCTCGCCAAATCATCACTATCCGTAAAAACAGCACCACCATCTCCAAAAGCACCTAGGTTTTTCGATGGAAAAAAAGAAGTACAACCAATATCACCAATAGTTCCGGCTTTCTTAGTACCACCTTCGGGAAAACTTATATCTGCTCCCAAAGACTGAGCTGCATCTTCGATGATAAAAAGTTTATGTTTCTCAGCAATAGTTTTTAATTGCAGCATATCAGCTGCCTGACCAAAAAGATGAACCGGGATAATAGCTTTTGTTTTCGGAGTGATGACTTTTTCCACAGCATCCGGATCCATATTAAATGTATTGGGCAAAACATCTACCAACACAGGAGTAAGCTTCAATAAAGCAATCACTTCCACCGTTGCAATAAACGCAAAAGAAGTAGTAATAATCTCGTCACCCGGTTTTAATTCCAGTGCCATCAAAGCCAGCTTTAATGCGTCGGTTCCATTCCCACATGAAATTACATGTTTCACCCCCAGATACTTGGCTAGGTTCTCTTGAAAAGATTTAACAGCAGGACCTTTTATGAAAGATAAAGATTGCATTACTTCCCGTAATGCAGCATCAATCTCAGGTTTTATTTTCTGATATTGACCCAGCAGATCAACCATGGGGTAACGCATCATAAATTATTAATGTGGTAGTTGTATTTTCTACAAAAATAAAAGAATTAACCTTTGTAACCTGACCGGTTATAAGCAAAAAGGAGATTTATGACTTTGTATCTGTCAGAAAACGAATAATGAAACGGGTACCCTTGCCTGGTTCGCTTTCTATAAAGAGCTTTCCTTGATTCATCGCGATAAATTCCTTGACTATAATCAATCCTAACCCGGTGCCCTTTTCCTTTTTTGTGCCAGACGTAGATACCAGTTTTTCCGAGTTTGATAAAATGTGACTGATATCCTCTTGTGACATTCCAACCCCCTGATCTTCAACCATGATTTCAACTCCTTGCGAATGATTTAAGACCTTGACTTTGATCTCATTTCCAGGATTAGAAAATTTTATGGCATTATTAATGAGATTGCGAAATACAATATTCATCAAATCTGGATCGAAAAATACGATTATCGATTTTGGACCTTCATAAATCAGAGAAATATCTTTTGATTTAGCCTGTTCATTCGACACATCCATAGCATTTTTAATGACCGGATAAAAATTATTACTTGAAAGCCGAGGCGTAATATTATCCCTCATTATCCGGGCCCAGGAAAGCAAATTTTCTACCACAGTATAAGTTGAATCTGCAGAATTCTTTATGGTGGTGATAAGTTCAGAAATCTCTTCTCTGGATAATGACTCAAAATCATCTTCTACGGCGTTAAGAATAGCCTTTTGCGTGCCCACTGCCCCCCTCAAATCATGACCTATAATGGAAAGCAATTTCTCTTTTGAATCATTGGCAACTTCAAGTTTACGTTGTGATTTTTTCAAATCCTTTTCGGTTTTTACCCTTTGTGTTATATCACGCAATGTACCATCGATTCCAACCACCTCATTATTCTCATTCCTAATAATATGGGCTGTAAGGGAACAATGAATTTGGTTATTATCTTTGGTGTAAATCATGACATTTAAATCATGAATTTTTGTTCTGCTAAGGAACGTTTTCCTGACATTATTCCACTCAATACTTAAATGAGTAAATGAGGACACTGGTTTTCCAATGAGTTCCTCACGTTCATATCCGGCAATCTTTTTCACTGATGGGCTTATTTCAGTGATAATCCCTTCCGGATTCATTTTAAAATAAATATCGGGGAATGCATAAAAAATCTCTCTGAATTTTTCTTCACTTGCTTTAAGTGCCTGTTGCGATTTCTGAATCTCTGTTACATCCCAGAAATTAATTATATATCCTTTCAACAAAGGGTGATCTCCTTCAATTTTCTTAATCAACCCACGCATAGTTCTGTATTCTCCGTCACTTTTTCTGAGGCGGAAAACAAGATTTTGATTAACGTTTTCTCCTTTTTTCATCATGGCGGCGATGTTTTTCACTGCCTCAATATCATCGGGATGGATAAATTCAAAAATGGACGTCCCCAAACGTCTATTTACATCGCTAGAAATGACTTTCAGAGAAGGACTCAGATAAGTGCTTTTTAAATTTTCGTCCAGCATGGCCACGTGGCTTGTAGATTCCTCAAGCAAAGCATCAATAAACAATTTTTGACGGCGAAGTTCTTTGCTTTTCGCAGACCTTACCCTGTACCACTGGATGAACAAACCCAGGATTAGAATGGTAATCAAAGTGTAAATTACGAAGTAAGCCTCTACCCTTTTTTTTGTTTCCTTTGCCAGCAATAACTCTCTAGTTCTTTCGCGCACACGATTTTTTTCCTCTACCACAAGCAGTTGGCGAGCCTTTTGATTAGAAAACACACTGTCTTTAATTACACTAAAGGATTTTAAAAATTGATACGCCTTTTTATAATTGTGCTGATCAGCATAAAGCTGATGCAATAATTTCATAGAGGCGATCACATCGCTCACATTGCCACCATTTTGAGCAAACTGAAGGCTTTTTTTCGCAGTTATAATTGCATTGGATAAGTTGTTATGCCTTTGGTAGTATTCGGCTAAATTGAATAAACTTAAAGTGATAGTTCCCCTATCTTGAATCCTGCGAGCCAGTTCTAAGGCCTTGTTATAATATCGAAATTCCAATACAGAATCGTCCAGGTCTTTATAAAGATCGCCGATATTGTTCAAATCCAGAGCAACTGTATATAAGTCATTCGTTTTTTGGGATAACTCAAGCGATTTATTAACGTATTTCAACGCCTTCTTATATTCTTTTTGATCAGCATATACGTTTCCTATATTGCTTAAAACAGCTGTGATTATATCAGTATCCTTAATTTTCTGAGCAATTTCCATTGCTTTAGTATAATACATCAGAGCATTTTTTTCATCTTTCTGATACTCGTAAATAACCCCCATGTTTAATTCAATGGAGGCAATTTTTTTCTCGCTTTTTATAGCAGTAAATATATTAAGTGCCTTCAGGTAATATTCCATAGCCTCTGCCTTATTTCCCATATTGTCCATAACAATGCCGGAGATATTATTGAAGGTTCCCTCATATGATTTCTCGTTGAGCTGCTTAGAAAACTTTAAACCTTCGGTAGTATATTCAAAAACTTTCTGGTTATTATTCAGATAATAGTTACAAATGCAGAGTTTCTTAAGTAGGCTAAGGTATTCTTTGTTTTTCGGATACTTCTGAAGAATCGTTTTTGCTGCTACATAATTTGAGTCAGCCCTATTCAGCAAATTATTCTTTTGAAAGATTTGGCCTTTTGCAATCAATACTTTCGCCATCAGCTTATCATCAGATTGTTTCTTTGCCAAGTACATAGCATCATTAATATTGGGCATAGCCTGAGTCAACTTATTGGAATGCACCTCTGCTGAATCAATACTTTTCCTTATCAGGGCTGTATCCTGAGAATATTCCACAGTTGAAGCACACAAAACTAAGGCCAGTATCACCCAACCAATGAAAGAAACATATATATAGAAATTAGTAGATTTCACGGCTTTGACTCAAATTTTACTGTTCCTAAAGCTCACTTAGTTATAGACAAATATATCTATTTTCAGACAGATACTCTTTTTATCTCTTCCAGATTTACTAAGGCAAAAAGGCAAAAGAGTTTTTAAATTAAAAGAAATCTTTTTTACAAAGACAAGGATGGTTATCAAAAATGGTCATCCACACTCTCATCTACCGACTTCTTATGAGTCTTATCGTACTTTTTGCAGTTAAATTCGACATCAATATTTTTCAAAGGCTTCGGGAAATCATCGCTTTGACTAATACCCAAAGAAGGATCAGCATAAATCTTTTTCATGTATAAGGCCCAAATCGGCAATGCCATATTAGCTCCTTGTCCAAGTCTTTCAGTATGGAAATGAACTGAACGATCGGAAGCTCCTACCCAAACTCCTGTTGTCAGCTTAGGAACAATTCCGATAAACCAACCATCCGACTGGTTTTGTGAAGTCCCTGTTTTCCCGGCAATAGGATTCCTGAATCCATATTTCCAGCCCAGCCGCACGCCTGTTCCACTTTCCACAACACCTTCCAACAGTTTTATCATTTTATAGGCAGTAACCTCACTCATAGCCTCATTTTTATGGGGTTTATAACGGTAAAGCACATCGCCATTTTTATCCTCAATTTTAGTGATGAAGATCGGTTTTATATAAACACCTTTATCGGGAAATGTATTCATGGCACCTGTCATCTCATATAGAGAAATGTCAGCAGTACCCAATGCAATGGAAGGAACCGCAGGAATAGGTGAAGTAACACCCATATTACGGGCCATTTGAATCACAGACTGAGGCGAGAATTGCCTTATAAGCCATGCAGCAATCCAATTATTAGAAGTAGCGAGCGCCCATTTAAGTGTGACTTCCTTTCCCAATCGCCGGGAACTTGAATTTTCAGGAGACCAATAATGCCCGTCCCAAGGTACGCTGTACTGTATGTTCGGCACTTTATAACACGGGCTGTATTGTCCTTCCTGCATCGCTAATGTATAAAGGAAAGGTTTAAAAGTGGAGCCAACCTGACGTTTCCCCTGAGTTACGTGATCGTATTTAAAGTATTTAAAATCAATACCCCCAACATATGCACGCACAAAACCTGTTGTGGACTCAATGGACATCAAACCTGCTTGCAGAAAATATTTGTAATACCGGATAGAATCCATAGGCGTCATAATGGTATCTACTGTTCCATTCCACGAGAAGACGTGCATTTCTACAGGCGTATTGAAAGCTTTCTCGATGGAATCTTCGGGATATCCTTCAGCTTTCATAAGGCGATATCTGTCGGAGCGCTTCATGGCTTGCTCCATAATTTTCTGGACCTCTAACCTCACCTGATCCGGAGTACCTTTTAAGGCAAAAGGAGCATTGGGAATATCTTTCCAGACTTTATAAAATTCCGGTTGCAGATCCCCTGCAAGATGCTCTCTAACAGCCTCCTCAGCATCCTTCTCCATCTTCGAATTTATGGTAGTATAAATCCTAAGACCATCTTTATACAGGTTGTAAGGATGACCATCACTTTTAAAATGTGTAGCACACCAGTGATTCATTTTATCACGAAGAAATTCCCTGAAATAACGGGCTTCTCCTGTATTATGGTTCTGCAATCCGTAATTTTCTACACCCAACGGCAACTTTATCACTGAATCATAGACCTCTTTTGTGATTTTATGGTATCTCAGCATTTGATGTAATACCAAATTTCTTCTTTCCATGGCAGCTTTAGGATGCAAAATCGGACTATAATGCGTCGGCATGTTTACTACACCCGCCATAAGTGCTGACTCTTGAAGATTTAAAGAATCGGGAGGCTTATTGAAGAATGTTTTTGCAGCAGCTTTAATTCCATATGCATTATGCCCAAAAAACACGGTATTGAGGTACATTGTTATAATTTCCTCCTTAGAATAATAGCGTTCAAGCTTCACGGCAGTAACCCACTCTTTAAACTTTCGGATAACAAGTTGCAGTTTATCCAGATCACCCCTTGGAAAAAGATTCTTGGCCAATTGTTGCGTAATTGTACTCCCACCACCTTTGTAATGCCCTGAAAGTAAACCATATGCAACACGAAGAATGGCGCGTTCATCAATTCCCGAATGCTTTTCAAAGCGTACATCTTCAACAGATATCAAAGCATTGATCAAATCAGGAGAAATCTGCCGGTAGCTGACATTTGAACGATTTTCAATATAGTAAGTACCTAAGATTTTCCCGTCAGAAGAAATGACTTCAGAAGCGAGATTACTTTTCGGGTTTTCCAATTGTCTAAAGCTGGGCATTGGTCCGAAAAACTGTGTAGCAATTCCGTAAAAAAACAAGATTACTACCAATACTCCAATAAAATAGATCAACCAGAACTTGGTAATATAGTTGAAGAATTTCTTCTTTGACTCCTGCTTTTTCTCCTTTTCCATGAACCTTGCTCCCTGTTAAATTTGTGTCCTTATTTTGCCTTTACTATGCGTAAACCAATATCCTGAATTCCCTTTAGAGTATCTGCTCGCATAGCCTGCCAGATTGTAAAATCATATTTTCCTTTTAAAGGGAATTTTAAGTTATGCTTTAATAAAATGTCATCCTCTTTTACTGATCCCCATCCTTTTCCAAGCCATTTACCTTCATTATTCGCTAAAATAAGCTGAATGGTATCGCGAGTAATATGGCCATTGGGAAATCGAGTTTGTAAAAATAAATATAAATTGCTGTACCTGTAGTCCGTGCTATGCCTTACATTCAGATAGAAATTGTAAACAGCCAGACTATCAGGAACAGTTACTTCAAATTGGCGGGGATTATCTTTATACCAATGGCCTTTAACAGGAGCCGATTGATCAAAAAGGGGGCCACCTGAACAGGAAGCCAACATCAAAACCATTAAAAAGGGGACAACATGAAAAGGCTTAGCTATCTTCTTCAATTTCACGAATTTACATTTAAACATTGGCTGCTTCTTCTCCCCCATTTAATGTCATATATAAGAAACGTATCCATCATTATCTGTATCGGTTTCTTCACCAATCATCTGTTGTGTTTGCTGCGCAAAAGCTTCCAGGTCTTCCGGGATTTTCCCTTTTTTGTTCATATCAATAATATCTTTCACCTTATCAACCGGAATAACAAGCATGCTACTGGAATCATTTTCGTAAGAATAAAGCATCACTCTTTTAAAGATATCACTTTTCTGGTGAAAAGCGTTTCCTTTTTTCGATTTAAGAATAATTTTTGGATCCGAAAATTCTTCCAATATTTCAAGATAATGATCCAGTTCATAATTCAGGCAGCACTTGAGTTTACCGCACTGGCCAGCCAGCTTCTGAGGGTTCAGCGACAATTGCTGTACACGGGCTGAATTAGTAGAAACACTTTTAAACCCACTCATATGCGAAGAACAACAAAGCTCACGGCCACAGGATCCAATGCCTCCCAACTTTGAAGCTTCCTGACGGGCACCAATTTGACGCATCTCTATACGCACTTTAAATTCTTCTGCCAGCCTCCTTATCAAAATCCGAAAGTCAACCCGTTCATTGGCGGTATAATAAAAAATAGCTTTGGTTTTATCGCCCTGATATTCAACATCATTAAGCTTCATGTCCAAACCTAACTCTTCTACAATCTTTTTTGTTTTATACAAGGCACCATCTTCCAGTGCAATAGATTCAAACCATTTTTCGATATCAGCACTGCGTGCATGACGATAAACCTTCTTAGGCTCCAGCCTTTCAACATCTACCTTTTTCCTTTTCATCTGGAGATCAACAATTTCTCCGGAAAGGGAAACAATACCTATTTCATGCCCCGGATTAGCTTCAACTGCAACAATCTCACCTTCATTTAAAGTGAGTTCCGGCGGGCAGATAAAAAATTCTTTTCTTCCATTCTTAAAGCGGACTTCGACGTAGCGCTCCTTATTTTCAGCATCTGGATTCTGGTAATCTTTCAGCCAATTAAAGGATTTCATTTTACAACATCTGGAACGGTCAAGTGTAAAACCTTCAGGCAACTCAACACCTGACAGGCAGCACTCCTCACCGCTTATAGAATTATTTTGATTTATATTTTGTGGCTCTTCCATTTTTTCAGAATTAGCATTATGGGTGCAAAAGTAGAAAATTTATACATGAGCAATAACAACAAAGGTTTATGTCTGAAAACCACCGGTTGACAAAAGCATATCTAAAACTATTTGGCTTTTGCAACTACCGCTCGTCCTTTTTTCAGAAGATCTATAAACCGGAAGCTCAAATGGGCAAATAAAATGCCCGGATTGGCATTTCTTTCAATATGGAACACAGCATCGTTCAGCAACTTATATATTTCTTCTTCATTCGCGCTGTTTACAAAGGGTCCAAAATTTTTAAAGTAACTCTTTTCCTCTGCATCTGCAACGAGCTTCTCATCCATCTTTTGATTGACAAGCAACGCGCTGTGAACTACATTCAAACCATAAGTTAAAAAGCTTTTCTGCTTCTCTCTACCTAAACGGGATAGCTCCTGGATTAGTGTATTCAGCTTAAAATAATCACCGGGTTTAAAACATAAACGCATCCATTCACGGAAAGTTGTGAAGTTATATTCATTCTCTCCGGAAAATTGTACAGCGTTTTGTGCCATATTCCAGCTTCCTTGCGCTAAAATTGCAATATCTTGTGCTTTTTGCTCTTCCAGAGAATCCGAAAACTGGTTCAACAAAGCTTTCACAATCTCCTGATCCGGAAGTCTGGGAATTTTTACCAACTGCGCCCTTGAACGAATAGTTGGAATAATCATTTCATAGCGTTCGGCAACAAGAACAATAAGTGTCTTTTCCGGGGGTTCTTCCAAACTCTTTAATAACTTGTTGGATGCTGCTTCAATTAACTTTTCTGCCATGTAGATGATGATGACCTTGTACTTGGCCTCGTAGGGTTTCAATCCAAGAATCTTTACTACATCATCAGCATCACGGGTGTATATCGTTCCCTGCTTGTTACCAATCGCAAGTTTCTCATACCACTGGTTTTGTATAATATATCCTTTGGATTCAACAAGACTCTCACGAAATTCATCATTAAAAAGCGAGGCTTTGGGTTCTTTTTTTACCTTTTCGTTTGTACTAGTTGGGAAAACGAAGTGAAGGTCTGGATGCGCAAACTTCTGGAACTTAATACATGATGGGCAAGTACCGCAACTGTCTCCGTTTTGTTTGTTATTGCAATTTACATACTGGGCCAACGCAACAGCCAACGGAAAAGCACCGGAACCCTCCGGCCCAAGAAATAGCTGTGTATGAGCTATTCTATTCTCATTTACACTGGCAATCAACTTCTCTTTGACAGCATCCTGTCCAATAATCTTACTAAATTGCATAAACTTTTATTGAAGTTTCAAAGGTAAAAAATAGAAGTTCTCAGAAGTTAATAAAGTTAATAAAAAGACTGAAGTTTTTATCATATCAATGTAACACCCTGCTACTACAATTTCTCTCTGACGGAGATAGAAAGGATTGCAGAGATTGATAGGATTGACAGGAATCTGGAAATATCCCCGATTGATAATCCACTTCCTGAAAAACAATAAAAAAGTGTACAGCCAAATGAACAACGTTGCTGTCATTCAATCTACATCAATCTTTTCAATCTCTTCTATCTTTTCAGTCTACATCAAGCTCTTCAATCTCCATAATCGTTCTGCAAAAAAAAGAGGCTGCCCCAAAAAGACAACCTCCAATATCTAATTCCTAAGACTCAATCCTTATCCCAATTTGGCACCAATAAACTGGCGATTCATGCGGGCGATATTTGTGATTGAAATCTCTTTGGGACACTCAGCCTCACAAGCATAAGTGTTTGTACAGTTACCAAATCCAAGTTCATCCATTTTGGCAACCATTTTCTTGACCCGATCTTTGGCTTCCACTTTTCCTTGCGGCAGCAATGCAAACTGCGAAACTTTTGCTGAAACAAACAGCATAGCAGAAGCATTTTTACAGGCAGCCACGCAAGCGCCGCAACCAATGCAGGCAGCAGCATCCATAGCCAGATCGGCATGTTCTTTATTGATTGGCACAGCATTAGCATCCGGAACGCCTCCTGTCTTAGCTGAGATGTAGCCAGCTTCCTGAATGATAAGATCAAATGCCGAGCGGTCGACAATTAGGTCTTTGATGACCGGAAACGGTTTTGCCCGCCAGGGTTCAACAACGATGGTGTCTCCATCTTTGAATTTCCTCATATGAAGCTGGCAGGTTGTGGTTGCTTGTTCCGGGCCATGCGGATGGCCATTGATAAACATGCTGCACATACCACAAATTCCTTCTCGGCAATCGTGATCAAATGCAACCGGGTCTTCTCCTTTTTCCACGAGTTCGTCATTCAAAATATCGAACATTTCCAGAAAAGAAGTGTCGGGTGATATATCGTGAACCTGGTAATCTACAAACTGGCCTTTATCTTCAGGTGATGCCTGACGCCATACTTTTAATTTTAGATCCATTGTTCTTATTTTTTAAATTTTAAATCGAATTAATTTCTGTTAAGAGGTTTTGTAATTTCGTGTTTTAACCTCAATCTCCTCATAGTTCAAAGGCTCCTTGTTGAGAATAGGCTCCTTATCATCTCCGGCATATTCCCAGGCAGCGACATACATAAAGTCTTTGTCGTTACGTAAGGCTTCTCCTTCGGGAGTCTGATATTCTTCACGGAAGTGACCTCCGGCAGATTCATTACGGTGTAGGGCATCGCGTGCAAGGAGTTCACCAAGTTCCAGAAAATCAGCAACACGCAAGGCTTTTTCCAATTCAAGATTGATGCCGTCATTTTTACCCGGAACCCTGACTTTTGTCCAGAATTCCTTACGCAACTCCTGAATCATTTTAATACCTTCTTCCAAACCTTTTGCATTACGAGCCATTCCTGCATGATCCCACATAATGCGTCCAAGACGTTTATGGATGGAATCAACGGTTTCTGTTCCATTAATGGAAAGCAGTTTGTCGATTCGCGCTTTGACAGCTTTTTCAGCCTCATCAAACTCAGGCGTATCGGTAGGAATTGGTCCCACAGCAATCTGGTCAGCCAGATAATGCTGCATGGTGTAAGGAATAATGAAATAACCGTCAGACAGTCCCTGCATCAAAGCGGAAGCTCCCAGGCGGTTAGCACCATGGTCGGAGAAGTTAGCCTCACCAGCCACAAACAATCCGGGGATGGAACTTTGAAGTTCATAATCGACCCAAAGTCCACCCATCGTGTAGTGGATAGCAGGATAAATCATCATCGGGGTTGTATATGGATCGTCATCAACGATTTTTTCATACATCTGGAAGAGATTTCCATAACGAGCTTCGATAACGCTTTTTCCCAACCTACCAATGGCTTCTTTGAAGTCGAGGAATACTGCCAATCCGGTTGGCCCAACGCCAAATCCGGCATCGCAACGCTCTTTAGCAGCACGGGAAGCCACATCACGTGGAACCAGATTTCCGAAGGCAGGATATCTTCTTTCGAGATAATAATCACGGTCCTCTTCAGCAATATCATTAGGTTTCAATTCCCCTTTTCTGACACGCTCAGCATCTTCTTTTTTCCTGGGAACCCAGATACGACCATCATTACGGAGACTTTCACTCATCAGCGTAAGCTTAGACTGATAATCGCCGTGAACGGGAATACAAGTCGGGTGAATCTGAACATAACAAGGATTTGCAAAATAAGCACCGCGTTTGTAAGCACGCCAGGCCGCACTTCCATTAGAATTCATAGCGTTGGTTGAGAGGAAGAACAAATTCCCATAACCACCACTTGCCAGCAACACGGCATGAGCACTATGACGTTCAATTTCGCCGGTAAACAGATTCCTTACAATAATACCACGCGCTTTACCTTCATCCATCAGGACAACGTCAAGCATTTCGCGACGTGTGTAGAGTTTTACCGACCCTCTTTTAATTTCTTTACTTAACGCACCGTAGGCACCCAACAACAACTGCTGTCCAGTTTGACCACGTGCATAGAAAGTACGCGAAACCTGAGCACCACCGAAAGAACGGGTAGCCAGGTAACCACTGTATTCACGGGCAAAAGGAACACCCTGTGCCACACATTGGTCAATAATATTATTACTCATTTGAGCCAGACGATATGTGTTGGATTCGCGGCCACGGTAATCACCCCCTTTCACAGTATCATAAAACAAACGATAAATGGTATCGCCATCGTTGGGATAATTCTTTGCAGCATTAATACCTCCCTGAGCGGCAATACTATGCGCTCTTCTCGGGCTATCCTGAATACAAAAAACTTTTACATTAAAACCCAGTTCGCCTAAACTGGCAGCAGCGGCACCTCCGGCAAGACCGGTCCCCACTACGATAATATCAATTTTACGCTTGTTAGCTGGGTTTACAAGTTTTTGATGTTCCTTAAAATGAGTCCATTTTTGAGCTAATGGGCCTTCGGGAATTTTTGAATTTATCTTTGACATAAGGCGATACTATTTAAAATACATGAACAAAGGAATAATTACAAAACCCAGGGTAACTACAATCGCATAAACACGGCTTAACCCTTTTATAAATCCCCAGTAAGTCGGGTGATTCAGGCCAAGTGTTTGAAATGCCGATTGCAACGCATGGTCTAGATGAAATCCCATAATCAATAAAAGAACAACGTAAATAAATACATAAGCTCCATTGTGGAAAAGAGCAGTGACCAGTGCTGCCATATTCTCCTCTCCGCCTGAAGTCGTGGGCATATGTCCAACCCATCCCATCTTTACGAAAAAGAAATTGTTAAGGTGCATGACCAGAAAAACAAAAATCACCGCTCCGGTATAAATCATATACTTCGAGAATGGTGATTGCTCCATGTAGGCTCTTTTTTTATAGCCTTTTGGACGTGACATCCAGTTTTGAATCTGGAGAATTACTCCATAAACAATATGGATGGCAAAACCGGCAAACAAAACCCATTGAAAAATTTGAATAAATGGATTCGTTCCCATGAAATGTGCGCTCTGATTAAATAAATCTTTATTAAAGAGCAAAAACAAGTTTATGGTTAGATGAACTACTAAAAAAGTAAGTAAAAATAACCCGAACAACGACATAAGGATCTTCTTCGTGATGGAAGAATAATACGGTTTACTACTCATAACAAAATATTTTTACTAACATATACCCGAATAATTTAATTTTGTTGAACATTGATTGCACAAAGGTATTAAAGTCTGCAAAAATTCCAATCTGTAATGAACAAAATTCACAACTTAAAATAATTTTGAAATGCGTTACAAATCTATCAACAGTCGGTTTTTCACAAGAAACAGAAGAAATTTCTCAGAACAACTTGGAGAAGATTCTTTTGCAGTATTTTTTTCCAGTGATCAAAGCCCTAGAAATGGCGATCAGTTCCATCCTTTCAGGCAAAGTTCAGACTTCTTTTACCTTACAGGTATTGAACAGGAAAAAAGCATACTGATTATCGCACCTCATTGCCCAAACAAAAACCTAAAAGAGGCTTTATTTCTGCTCGAAAGCAATGAACTCCTCGAGACATGGGAAGGTCATAAACTCACAAAAGAAGAAGCTTCATCTACTTCTGGCGTACAAAATGTCTTTTGGCTTGAGGATTTTAATGTTTCATTAAAGGAGGTGATGGCCTGTTATGATAACGTGTATCTGAACAGCAACGAATACACCAAATTCTTTCCGGAAGTCGAAACCCGGGAAATCAGACTTGGAAAACAAATCCGTGAACAATTTCCTTGGCATCACTATCACAGGGCTGCCCCTTTGCTGATTAAACAGAGACTCATTAAGAGCAAAGAAGAAATTGAGGTGATGCAGAAAGCCTGCGACATCACCAACAAAGGCTTCAAGCGCGTACTAAGGACCTTAAAGCCCGGAATGATGGAGTATGAAGTAGAAGCTGAAATCACTTACGAATTCATCAGGAACGGGGCCAATGGTCATGGTTATGCTCCCATTGTCGCAGGTGGAAAAAATGCTTGCTCATTACATTACGAGGAAAACGACAAAAAATGCAGACGAGGTGATTTGCTGCTGATGGATATTGGAGCGGAATATGCCAATTATTCTGCTGATTTAAGTCGAACGGTACCCATTAGCGGAAAATTCACTAAATGGCAAAAAAGGTTGTACAACTCTGTTTTAAACGTGATGAATGAGATTAAAAAACTCTACATCCCTGGCAGCACTATTAATGACATAAATGAAGCTGCAAATACTTTGATGGAAGCAGAAATGATAAAGCTGGGACTTTTCACGGCTGACGATGTTGCTAATCAGAATCCTGACCAACCACTGTACAGGAAATACTTCATGCATGGAGTAGCTCATTTCATCGGACTGGATGTTCACGATGTCGGACTCAAAACAGTTCCTTTCGAACCTGGAATGGTATTAAGCTGTGAACCTGGAATTTATATCGCACAAGAAGGAACCGGAATCCGTATTGAAAACGACATTTTAATTACCGATAAAGACCCGGTTGATTTTATGGCAGATTTTCCCACGCAGGTGGAAGAAATTGAAGCTTTAATGAACGAATAAAAATAACCATAGTCAGACGATGGCAAGGCATTTGTTGTAGAGACGCAAAATTTTGCATCTCTACAAATCAATATATTCTTCAATCTTCAAACCTTTCAACCCTCCTACCTTTTCACCTTTCAATTTTCTAAAAAAATAAAGGCCGCCTTTTCAGACAGCCTTCATTAATTTTATGTATTTGTATTTATTCTTCAGAAGAATAATCCATATTAGCCTGACGTTTGTAGAAATTGTAACGCCATCTAGCATTTTTCACAGCTAAATCCTGAAGTTCTGTTGCCCTTTCGGGGAAAGCTTTCTTCAAAGAAGTATACCTGACTTCAAGATCATAGAATTCTTTGAGTTTGTCGAAATCAGGCTCCTTGGAGTCAAGCTGGAATGGATTTTTACCTTCCAGTTCCAACAATGGGTTGTAACGGTACAGGGTCCAGTATCCTGCTTGTACAGCCAGTTTTTCTTCAAGCTGTGACTGTTCCATACCATTGCGCAAACCGTGTGCAATACAAGGTGAGTAAGCAATGATTAAGGAAGGTCCCGGGAAAGCTTCGGCTTCTTTCAGTGCTTTGAAATACTGGCCGTAGTTAGCTCCCATAGCAACCTGAGCAACATACACATAACCGTAAGTCATGTAAATGGCACCAAGGTCTTTCTTCCTGATTTCCTTACCGGCGGCAGCAAATTTTGCTACAGCAGCAGTCTGACTTGCTTTAGAAGCCTGTCCACCAGTGTTAGAGTAAACTTCGGTATCAAGTACCAGCAAATTCACATCTTCACCGGAAGCCAGTACGTGGTCAACACCGCCGTAACCAATATCATAGGCCCAACCATCACCACCAACAATCCAAACAGATTTTTTGATGAAGTATTGCTCCAGTTCCATGATTCTCTTGGCAGCATCATCGGAAGCGCCTTTAAGAACTTCAATAACTTTAGCAGAAGCTGTTTTTGAACCTTCAGCATCTTCTTTAGCAGCAATCCACGCTTCGAAAGCTTCTTTTCTTGCTTCATCTGCACCGTTTTCCATGGCTTCCTTCATCAGACGCTCAACGCGGTCACGCATTTTGCGAACACCGGTTGCCATACCAAAACCGTATTCTGCATTATCTTCAAACAATGAGTTTGCCCAAGCCGGACCCTTACCTTCTGCATTGGTTGTGTAAGGAGTTGCCGGAGCAGAACCACCATAAATTGAAGAACAACCTGTAGCATTGGCAATCATCATCCGATCACCATAAAGTTGAGTGGCAGCTTTTATATAAGGTGTTTCACCACATCCTGCACAAGCACCTGAGAATTCAAACAGAGGTGTAGCGAACTGACTGTTCTTCATTGTAGTGAATTTATCAACAGAACCATCAGCAGTTTTATCGGTAACATTGTTAATCAAATAATCCCAGTTACCGACCTCATCCATTTGGGTGTCAATTGGTTTCATAACCAGAGATTTTTCTTTTGAAGGACAGATATCAGCACAGCTTCCGCAACCGGTACAATCCAGCACACTCACCTGAAGAGTATATTTATAATTGCTGTATTTACCTTTAACGTCCAGCAGTACCATGTCATCCGGAGCATTCTTAGCTTCTTCTTCAGACAAAAGGAAAGGTCTGATACAAGCATGAGGACAAACATAAGCACACTGGTTACACTGGATACATTCACTGGAAATCCATTCTGGAACATCCACAGCTACGCCACGTTTTTCATAAGCAGCAGTACCCTGCGGGAAAGTTCCGTCTTCTCTTCCTTCAAATGCACTTACCGGCAATAAATCACCTTTTAGTTGTTCGATAGGACGAACAATCTCACGGATGAAAGCAGGAGCATCTTCTTCTTCCTCTTCGCTTCCATTAACTTTAAGCTTCGACCATTCTTCAGGAACATCAATTTTAACGACATCAATACCAGCATCTACCGCTTTGTAGTTCATGTTAACAATGTCTTCCCCTTTTCTGCCATACGTTTTGTAGATGAAGGTTTTCATCTTTTCAATAGCTTCATCATAAGGAATTACACCGGAAACATTAAAGA
>CAZGZO010000007.1:998-35513 GCA_964529695.1 uncultured Lentimicrobiaceae bacterium | reverse complement strand
TTGTTGGGAGGAGAACGTGACACCAAAATCATAAAGGGTTTTGATTTGGGCAATTCTCCGCTGGATTACACTGAAGAAAAGGTGAAAGGCAAAACCATTGTACTTGCTACTTCCAATGGAACCAAAGCTCTGAATGCCCTTAAGGAGACCAAAAGAATTTTCATCGGAACTTTTTTGAATTTACAAGCTTTAACAGAAAAACTGGCCGGGCTTGATGAATTGGTGCTGGTATGTTCCGGAACCAACAACAATTTTTCCATGGATGATGCCTCGTGTGCTTCAAAAATCATCGACCATCTGGCTGCGGGAAAGCAGGTCGAACTTTCCGACATGGCACTGACACTTCAAAAAGCTTTTCATGACAAAACAGTCAGTAATCGTGATCAGCTTAAAGATTGTTATCATCTAAATCTGCTAATAAGAAACGGTTTTGAAAGGGATGTGAATTATTGTCTACAGGAAGATTTGTTCGAGATTGTCCCCGAAATGCATGATGGAAAAATTGTGAATGAGACAAAAACACCTGCTCAAGAAGAAGCAAAATATTGATATATAAAATGATAATAAAAGATAAAATAAATCATTGTCCGGTTTTGAACACGAGATGTTATAATTGTGAACAAAAACAGGTAAGAAATTTTTAGCATGCTTTTTTATGTATTTGTGTTACAATATTTTAATTTTGTGGCACGTTTTGTGTTGAAGGAGGGGTAATTTTAAAAAAACAACAAGTTAATTGCTATGAGACAAATTACGAAGTTAATTTCAACAAATGTTCCTACAAGTGGAGCCGGAGCAAAAGGGAATACCGGCCGTAGTCACTTTTTTATGAATGGCAAAAATATATTCCTGACAATGCTTGTTTCCCTGTTACTGATGGTATCTGGGGCAACAATGCAGGCTCAGACAGCAACAAAACCTAACAAATTATGGTCACTCGAAGATTGTATTCATTATGCTTTGAAAAACAACATCACTGTAAAACAAAGTTATCTCACCGTTAAATCTTCAAAAGCTGATTTATTACAGAGCAAGTTAAATTTTTTGCCTTCTTTCAGTGCTTCTGGTAATCAGTCCACTAACTGGGGTAGAGCTTTAGATTATTCTACGTATCAATATTCAAACTCAACCAGTAAATCCAATCAATTTCATATGTCAGTGAATGGAGACATTACATTGTTCAATGGGCTTCAGAATGAGAACAACTTAAGAATGCAGGAATTTAACTACTTGGCCGCCAAATACAATTCCGACGAAATCAAGGATAACATTTCGCTAAATATTGCTGCGGCTTATCTTCAAATACTTTATAACATTGAAACGGTAAATAATGCAAAACGTCAGCTGGAATCCACACAAGATCAAATCAACCTCACTAAAAAAGAAGTTGAAGTCGGGAAAGTGGCTCGCGGTAATTTGCTGGATATTGAAGCACAAGGAGCCAGCGATAAGGTAAATCTGGTTAAGGCACAAAACCAGCTAATGCTGGCTTATCTGGACTTAATGCAATTACTTGATTTAAAATCAAATACTCCTTTTGATATTCAAAAACCAGTGTTTAAAATCACTCATAAACCAAGCCTGTTGCCTATAATAACCATTTACAATACTGCTGTAGGAATCATGCCCCAAATCAAAAATGCAGAATATAATGTTAAGGCAGCCGGAGCTTCACTGGCAATGACACGTGGTCGGAGAAGTCCAACTTTGAGCCTTTATTCACAATACGGTAACAACTATTCCGATGCAGGAAGTAACAAAACCGTTTCTTTCTGGCAACAGATGCACGATCACTATTCTGTTGGGTTAGGATTCAACCTTTCTATTCCAATTTTAAATCATTTCCAGGTCAGTACTGCCATTACTAAATCAAAAATCAGTTTACAACAAGCTAAACTCTCGCTGGAAAACCAAAAGAACACGCTTCGGAAAAACATTGAAACAGCTTATACGGATGCACTTGCTTCCTATCAAACCTATGAATCAAGTTTAAAATCGGTTGAATCTCTGAAAGAGTCCTTTAAATATGCAAGAGAAAAATTCAACGTAGGGCTCATGAGCTCAACGGATTATACGCTGGCAAAGAATAATTATTACAACGCAGAATCAACATTAACTTCGGCAAAATACGATTATATTTTCAAGTCAAAAATTCTTGATTTCTATCTGGGCAGGACCCTGAGTTTAAAAGATATTGCAACTCCTGCAAACAATACGAAATAAACTAATAATTCGTTACTTTTGCCTCTTATATAAAAATCAATTCTCATGGCAGCAAACCGCAAAAAAAAGCTTTTTATTATTGCCGGAGCAGTGGTGGTACTCATTATCATCATTTTAGCTATTAAAAAAGGTAAATCTTCGGATGGATTAAGGGTTGTAACAGAGGCAGTCCAGAAACGTAATCTTGTTGAAACAGTTTCGGCCAACGGGCAAATACAGCCGGTAAAGGATGTAAAAATCAGTCCCTATATTTCCGGAGAAGTGGTGAACCTATACGTAAAAGAAGGCGAATATGTAAAGGCCGGGCAAAAGTTAGCGAAAATAGATCCTAAAATATATGTTTCTGCATTTCAACAGGCCCAGGCCGGTTATGAAACTGCTCAAGCCAACGAAGCCAGTTCAAAGGCCCAGGTTTCGCAGAATGAGGCACAGTTTATAAAAGCGAAACTTGATTACCAGCGCAATGAGAAATTATACAAACAGCAGGTTATTTCACAATCTGACTTTGAATCTTCGCAGTCGTCTTATAAAGTGGCACAAGCCAGTGTAAAAGCTGCTGAAGAAAACTACAAGGCTGCCAAATTTCGAGTAAAAACAGCTAAGGCTGAGCTCACCAAGGCCCAGGACGATTTAAACAGGACCACCATTTACGCTCCGAATGATGGAACAGTTTCCACACTGAGCGTTGAAAAAGGAGAACGCGTTACAGGTGCCTCCACATTTTCAGCCGGTACGCAGATTATGCTTATTGCAAATTTGGACAGCCTGGAAGCCAAAGTTCAGGTCAATGAAAATGACATTGTGAATGTTGCCTTAGGTGATACGGCCCTTATTGAAGTGGATGCTTTTCTGAATCGCCAATTCAAAGGTATTGTGACAGAAATTGCCACCTCAGCTAACACGACAGGAACCAGCGCTGACCAAGTTACTAATTTTGATGTAAAAATAAGGCTGCTCAAATCTTCTTACGCTGATCTGATTCATCCCAAAGCTCCCATCCCGTCACCTTTCAGACCCGGGATGTCATGTACGGTTGAAATTCAAACCAAAAGAGCCAATGACGCGCTTTCGGTTCCCATTCAGGCTGTAACAACTCGTTCCCTTAGAGATTCTGCAGCCATGAATTCGGCCATTGCCAAACGAGAGCTTAAAAAACCAAGCAAGAACAATAACAACAATGTGGATAATTCGAGCTTTAAAGAGGTTAAAGAATATGTGTTTGTGGATGAAAAAGGTACTGCCAAAAGAAAACTGGTTACTACCGGCATTCAAAACAACATGTACATTCAAATCCTAAGCGGATTGAAAGCAGGAGAGAAAGTTATTACTGCACCTTATAGTTTGGTTTCAAAGACACTTAAGGATGGTGACAAAGTTACCAGCGTGCCTCCTCAAGCACTCTTTGGCGGTAAGAAATAAAAATTATTTAGAACATTTTGGGTAGAATATTAAATATAGAAACCGCAACGCGGGTTTGTTCAGTATCATTGTCTGAGAACGGTAAAGTCATTAGCATTCAGGAATTGCATTCAAAGCAATCACACGCAGAGCAAATCACACTGTTTTCTGAGCAAGTTATTTACAAGGCAGACTTGAATTTCAAGGATATTGATGCCGTAGCCATCAGCAAAGGTCCCGGTTCCTATACTGGTCTCCGGATAGGTGTATCTACTGCTAAAGGTTTTTGTTATTCGTTGGATATTCCTCTGATATCTATAGGAACTTTACCGGCACTGGCTCATGGCATGATTGAGAAAATCGCTAAGGAAAGTAATAATCCTGAGGACTTTCTATACTGCCCCATGATAGATGCTCGCCGAATGGAAGTCTATACAGCTTTGTACAACCACAAGCTGGAAGAAGTAAAAAAAGTTGAAGCTAAAATTATCACAAAGGATTCTTTCGCTGAATGGTTTCAAAAAGGCAAGCAAATTATTTTTATTGGAGACGGTGCTTTGAAATGTAAATCTCTGTTGTCAGAGAATCAAGGAGCTATCTTTTTGGAAGAAGAATTCCTGCCGTCCGCAGCATACATGGCCAGTCTGGCTGAAGAAAAATTCCAAAAGAAAGAATTTGAAGACGTCGCATATTTCGAGCCCTTTTATTTGAAAGATTTCATACCTGGAATTCCAAAGGTTAAAGGTTTGAAAGACTGAGAAGCATTTCTTTTTGAGAATCTTCTCTAAAAATGAGTTTCTATTTTACATAAAATCAAAGATCTCCGGAATCTTCATCAGTTTAAGGAACAGTAAATCAATCATTATTATTGGTCTTGCGAAAATGGGTTTATCCATAATGCCCTTCATTCACGCTCACTAATTTAGGAATTAAGAAAAAATCACTATTTTAGAGCTAACAAATCTCAGGAAAATCTTGTAGGCAAATTGTTTTTATGATCCGGACAACGTTTCAGAAAATAAAGGAAATACGTGTTTATTTACCCATCCGATTCAAACTCATGGGAGGTTTCATTGCTACGCTTTTGCTGTTCAGTGTGTTTATTTTTACATTCTATCCTTACGTTGAAAGAAAACTCCTCAACGAAGACGTAAAAAACAAATTTTATTCGCACGGCAGTATGTTGGCACTTGACCTGGCTGAGGGAACCATGTTAAAAGACACCAGTCTAATTCAGAATTCCATCAATTTGATAAAACAGGATTCAGAGTTTATCTTTATTGAAGTTAAAACACCGGATGGGAATTTACTCTACCAATATAATCCTATAGGTTTAAAAGATACCAATGGACTTTTCGCCAACAAAACAGGTGATTTCAGGTTCATGGGGAAACATTATTATGGAGAGACTTTCCCAATAAAGAATGGACATCTCGATTATGGGACATTACGCATCGTGGGTTCTCTGGAGCATCATTATCTTTTGATTCATAAAAGTATTCTGATTTCGTTTTTTGTAAGCATCTTAATATTTTTAATTGGCTTCCTTATTTCTTTCTTTTTAACAAAAAAAGTAACCGATCCTCTTTCTTATCTCCAGAAAGCAACAGAAAAAATACAACATGGGAACTTTAGTGATTTTCAGCTTATAGAATCCAAAGATGAAATAGGCGCTTTGGCAAGAAGTTTTCAGGAGATGTCAACCACTATCCAAAATCTGATCTCTGATTTAAACAAGGAAATTAAAACCACCAAAGAATCTGAAAAAGCACTTCTTGATAGCGAAACAAAGTTGACAACATTATTAGAAACCATCCCTGAACTTATTTGGGTAAAAAATCCCGACAAAAGGTATAATTGGTACAATAATAGATTTGAACAATTTTTTTCAATTTCTGAAAAAGACTGGATTGGGAAAACCGATTCTGAAATAAACTCCTCAGAAAACACAGCCCTTTATGATAAAACGGACCATGAAGTTATATCTCAGCAGAGAACTTTAAATTTTGAGGAAGAGATGTCCCTAAAAAATCACGGCAAACCTGTTTTTTTAAACGTTATCAAAACACCGCTTCTCAATTCAAATGGAGATTTGATAGGAATACTGGGCATTGGGCAGGACGTCACCATCCGAAAACAAACAGAAGATGCGTTACGCATGACTGAAACTCAACTAAAAACACTCATTTATACCATTCCTGATTCCGTTTGGCTTAAAGACGCTGAAGGGAAATATATCACCTGTAATGCAATGTTTGAGAAAGCAAGCGGGCATAAAGAAAAGGAGCTTGCGGGGAAAACCGATTATGATTTCTATGATAAAGAGACCGCTGATTTCTTCAGTAATTCAGACCATGATGTGCTTACGTCAAAAAAAAGAGTTCGATATGAACACAAATCTATAATCAAAGAAACGGGGCAGGCACTGTTTGTGGACACTATCAAAACCCCCCTGTTTGATAAAGAACAAAATGTAGTAGGAGTACTAGGTATTGCCCACGACATAACACTTCAAAAAGAGATGGAAGAAGCCCTTCGCACCAGTGAAACCCATCTGAAAGCACTTATCCATACCATTCCCGATTCGGTTTGGCTTAAAGATAAAAAAGGGGAATTTATATGGTGCAATGCCGCCTTTGAGGAAATGAACGGGCTCACAGAAGCTGATATTATAGGCAAGACGGATAATGATCTTTCTCCAAAAGAGCTGGCAGATTTCTTTGCGGGTACTGACAGGCAGGTTCTAAAAACAAGAAAAGCGGTTCAATTTGAAAACCAGTCCTTTTCAAAAAAAACCGGCACTACCATTGTACTTGAAACCATCAAGGCACCTTTATTGGATTCTGAAGGAAAAGTAAGTGGAATATTAGGCATTGCAAGGGATATTACCGAGAGAAAACTGGCAAAAGAAAGGCTTTCTGATGAACGTACCTTGTTGCGCACAATTATTGACATGATACCAGATGCTATCTATGTAAAAGACAAACAAGGAAGGAAAATCCTAGCAAATCCAAAAGAAGTTTCTATATCAGGGAAAAACAGTGAAGAAGAGGTTCTAGGGAAAACCGATAACGAACTATACACTGAACGGACTGCCATTCGGTTTCAAGAAGAAGACAATAAAATAATGAAAACAGGGAAATCCTTGTTTAATTATGAAAGTCAGCTGGTGGATAACAAAGGGAAGAAACACTGGTTACAAGGATTTAAAGCACCTTTAGTCAACACAAAAAACGAAATTGTAGGAATTGTCGGGCTGAATCACGATGTCACAGAGCAGAAACTAGCAGAAATAGAAATTCAGAAAAGAAATGAAGAACTGGCTAAAATCAATGCTGAGAAGGATAAGTTCTTTTCTATTATTGCACATGACTTGCGGGGACCTTTTGGTAATTTTCTGAGTCTGACGGAAATGATGACTGAAGAATTCAAAGATCTGTCTCCGGAACAATTAAGGGAAATGGTAACTGCCTTGAAAACATCTTCTGCTAAACTATACGGCCTGCTTGAGAACCTGTTGCAGTGGTCTCGATCACAAAGAAACATGATGAAGTTTGAACCGGAAATTACACAACTGTCATTCCTGGTAAATAAAAGCATCAAGCCTTTAATTGATTCAGCTACCAAGAAAGAAATAAAAGTTGAAATGTCTATTCCGGAAAATGTCACTATTTACGCAGATAATCATCTGATGGAAACCGTCATAAGAAATCTATTTTCCAATGCTATAAAATTCACACCCAAAAACGGAAAAATTACTATTTCAGCGACACACCGCAAAAACAACTGGTTGGAAGTTGCTGTCAGTGATTCGGGAATTGGTATGAGCAACGAACTTGCAGAAAATTTGTTCAAGTTAGATAAGGAGACCGGACGAAAAGGAACCGAAGGCGAACCAAGCTCAGGATTAGGATTGTTGTTATGTAAAGAATTTGTTGAAAAAAACGGTGGGGTTTTGCGCGTAGAAAGCAAGGAAGGGGCAGGATCAACATTTTATTTTACAACTCCTACAAACCCAAACCCTGCCCTTGTTAAAAATTAAACAATCTTAAGTAATAGTTTTTAAATCAATTATTTATCCAAATGCACATCCAACTGCGGAAAAGGAATATTAATTCCGGCAGCACCGGCATTTTTATAGAATTTTTCATTTAAATCAAACAAAACTCCCCAGTAATCAGTGAAATTCACCCAGACTCTTACTGTAAGATTTACAGAACTGGAGGCCAATTCAGACAGCACCACAAATGGTGCAGGATCAGGTAGAATTCTGTCATCTTCACCAATCAACTTCAGAATAAGTTCCTTGGCTTTATCGTAATCATCACCATAGGCAATTCCAAAAACCCAATCCACACGACGTGTTTGCTGCCTGTTGAAATTAGTCATGGAACTATTAGCAAGGCTTCCGTTTGGAACAAAAATTGTTTTATTGTCAGGAGTTACCAATACCGTGACAAAAATCTGAATCTCTTTCACGGTGCCCATATGTCCCTGTGCTTCAATAAAATCACCAACCTTAAATGGCTTAAATATCAGGATCATTACACCTCCTGCGAAATTTTGTAAGGTCCCCGATAACGCCATACCAATAGCAAGACCGGCAGCACCCAGAATGGCGATAAAAGAAGTCATCTTAATGCCAATCATGCCGAGTACACTGATGACCAGTAATACTTTTAGTAAAATGCTTATCAGACTTTTTGTGAAAGTCTTCAGGGAAGGTTCAACCTGGCTTTTGTCCATGAGTTTATGGCTTCCTCTGGTTATCAATTTGATAATCCACAAACCAATTACCAGAACAACCAAAGCACCGAGAATCCTCAGGCCATACTCTGTACCATACTTTTCAAGTGCCGGGAGCCAGTTTCCGGCGGTTTGTGTTAGATTCGTTAGTTGATTCATAAAATTTTAATTTTAAGCGTGTTGTTTTCAAATGGTTACAGATCACAAAAGGTTAATCGTCTGCCATAAGCGAAGTTAGGAAAAATAATTCAATCGTGATTACAGTATTTTATTTGCGACAGAAATTTATCACTACTGCCCAATCAAAAACCTCAGAGTCACCCCCCCGCTGGTAGTGGAATTCAAATACTGAGATGAAACGTACGGATTATTCTCATTCCAGTTAAAATAGGCTCGCAACTGCAAATTCTGGCTCAGCAAATAATCTGCTGCAAAGTTGACAGTATATTGCCTTGATCCGGCAGAAATCTGATTGTCTGCCTGATCGATTTGCCGCAAAATAGTTTTGTTATCCTGAATACCCACATCCAGTTTCAGATTCAAATCGGTATTGTATTTCCGGGTGGGTTTGCCTGTGAAATTCTTTATTGCAAATTTTAAACCCTTCACATGATAACTCAGGCCCACACTGAGCTCTTTGCCATCAATCTCGGTAATCTGGTCGTTGGCAAAACTCATCACAATATTTCTGGTCTTTTTATATTCAACACGTCCGCCCAAACTGTTTAACATGGTGAAATCAATACCAATCAACGGGTTGTATTCTTCCATAAAAGAAACCGTACCCAGGTCAATCCGGTTCACAAAGTTGTCTGTTCCGGGATAGAGTAAACCCGGGTTTTCCGGGTCATACTGCACATTCGATTGCCAGGCATTAATACTTAAAACAGAACTATATCCAAAATTCATGTTAAAGCTGCGGAACATTTTACGGATAGCCGGAATATGAGTAAGTCCATTGAATGAAATCCTCCAGTTCGGGAATGGAAATGCCGGAAATGTACGACGGACATCAATGCCGGAAGCGTTCTTCCCGGAATAAGCTGCCAGAAATGCATAGTACATAACCTGCTGTTGTGTAGAGCTGTAACCCACAGGAAATTGTTGCCCGGCCAGACTATCATACGCATATTTTCCGGACCAGTCGGGATCATTTTTCGCCAGCCTTTCGGCGATGACCAACCGGTCGGCTTTAAATTTTTCAAAAGCTGCCGAAATATTATCAGCATTGGACCTGTCGAATGAAGTCCTGATGAATGGATAAGTAATACTAAAGTTACCTGCTTCCTGTGGTGAAAAATTCTCAAACGCATTCGTGGAAGCATTGAAACGGAAATATGACGTGTAATTCTTGGCATAAACCCGGTTCCCGTCAATATTGATAGAGATGGCGTTCAAAATATTACCATTCAGCTTGTAAGAAAGCTGTTCAGTCAGTTTGGTAATGTATGGCTGATTCAGTGTTGTATCTTGTGTAATCCATCCATTTTGAGCTGCTTTGTTCCGAATATCCTTCTGACTTCCGAACACAAATCCAAATCCAGGCGCGTTTTCTGCGGTATTCATTCCCATAAAATCAGGAATCGGCTTAAATCCGGACATCTGGATTCCATCCGACTTCTGATAAACAATATTACCATTTTGCAACATCATCAGTATTCTGAAAAAGGCACTTTCAAACTTGCTGACTTTTCCCGAATTCTTCTTTTTCTGTTTTTTCTTCGCAACGGGTTGGTTGTTTTGACGCACCGCTCCGGGACCAAATCTTCTTTGGCGTGGTCGTCGTGATCTACTTTGCTGGTTTATCCTTTTCAGGAAAGGAATTTTATTATACAACTGATTGAAATCCAAACCGCCATTAAACTGAATATTCCGTGCATTTTGAATACTGTTTCCGAAACTTTGCTGCACTGACTGTGGGGAAGCATTCCAATTGTATTGAACCTGATAACTACCCATTAGATTTATCCAGTCAGTGAGCGGGATTTTTGACAAAGGCAGCGTGTAATTTACCTGTAAAGAATGATTGAAGTTATGCAACGTTCCCATACTTTCGATCTGACTCCATATTTCACGCTTGTATTGTGCCCATGCCGCTGTATTTTTATCAGGATAGACCTGTGGCTCCTGGATGTAAGCATCAGCACCCGCCGTATATTGGAGGCCAAGCGAACGGGTAAGATTATATTTCAATGTATAATTTCTATCCCAGGTCCACTGGCGCATGTAAGTTGGGTAAGTTATGATGTCCGCTCCGCTTTTATTTCGATATAACATACTGTTAAACAACCTATTCATGTTTGTCCTGAACGAAATAACACTGGGAACCAGATTAAAATTAAAATCTTTCAGCCAACGCAGCCAGGGCGAACTCATATGTTTCGCTTTTTTGAATGGCTGGATGCTTTTAGGTCTGATATTGAAATTATAGCCGAATCCACCCTGATAAGTTTTGATCTTGTTCATGGCTATATCCGTATTGTGATGCAAAACCTGAGAATACGCAAATGATGCGTTAAAATTCTCCAGATCGTAAAGCCGTGGCTTTTTGTGTTTTCCGTGGAATGAAGTTCGTTCTTTATGCACGTTCATCAGACTAATACTGGTGGTACGGGTATAATCAATGGCCAGATTTTTTATAGAATCACGGGCAGCTTTGGAATCATAAGTACTCATTTCTTTTTTCAACAAAACATCAGGGCTCAGGGGATCATATTTTGGAACTATAACCGCTTTCCCATAATCGACATGGAGCGGTATTTGTAATCCGGCTTTCTTTGAAAAGAATTTTCCCAAATCAAGATCTGTGGAAAGGTTATAATTGGAAACATTGTTTTGAGAAATCTCATTCACATGCTGGTCAAGGCTTCCGAAACCTGCGGACCGGAAAGAGCCGCTGGCTGAGAATCGTCCCAAATCAGAAAGATTGGCTTCCAGCCGACCTGTGGCTGCCCATCCCGGTTTGTGATCAAACCCGGTCAAACGCAATTCATCCAACCAAATGATAGCATCTTTGGGCTGACCATCATCGTTGGTAGCATTTCCAAGTTGTCTTGGATTCCTGACACCTATCATAATCCCCGTAATATCAGCCAGATTCGGATTTCCCATCACCGTTATCTTGCTGGTCCCATCGGATTCGGAGTAGGGCATACTAAGCGAAATATTGGAGTTACCCCCACGCATGGCTTTATCCCGATCCAGTTTGGTCTGTACCAGTTTAGCCAGATTAACATCCATTTGGTTAGCCACGGGCCATATAGCACTGGGATCAGCAGAGGAAGTGTACCAAGGCGTCAATTGCAACGGAATTTCATATTCATAATAGTTCTGGGTGAAATCAGAACCAATTCGAATGAACACATCCAAATCCCCGTTTTTTATGTTTTCGTTAGATTCCAGCTTTTCCGCATGTACAAACATCTTTAAATCTTTATACTGGCGAAAATCATAACTGACATTTTTATATGCAGCCCTGGAATCACCATCCTGCAGTTGCTCTACAGTAAATTGCAAAGACTGCTCGTTGAGACGAACATAATTTGTTGTTCCGTAATTTACCTCACGGTTAATGCCCGGAGGAATCACATATGGCACGGGAGAGCGGTTAGCATTTTCTTCCAGGTTGACAGTGGAAACCACAAAATGTGTTTTATCTGCTGCATCTCCGGTTATGTATTCGCCAGGCGAAAGCAACGACTGGTCATAGGTCCGCCAGTCACCACGCACCAACTGAAAAGTAGCAAAGCGACAAACAATTGGTTTTGAGAAACCCCTCATAAATAATCGCATAAAGCGAATGGACTGGAATCCACTAATGTTACCTACCACCTTATTAGGAATGTGAACAGGGATCTTAAATTGATACCAATTCACACTGGTTGTTTTCCCGTTGGGAAGATGAATGTTGGCCGCATGACGAATGTCCGTGATATAATCTTCTCCTACTTTCATTTTGGATGGATCCAGCTCAATTTTATACTGGTAATATCTTTCCGACTCACTTAAAGTATTGTCATTATTGATGTCTTCCTTGTTGGGAAGGTTTGTAGCAACTGTACTGTAAGGTTCAGGTTCAGGGAAATTAGGGGTGGAATTTCCTTCCGGATCGTTGTAATGTTTATAACGCTCTGTAATACTGGAATAGAGCGGATTGTTGTCAAAATCCGTGCCGCGATAATAATGATAATCGTCAGCAGATGGGTCTTTAATTGCTTTAACATAAGCAGAATCACTCGTGCCATATCGCTGTTTGATCAAATCGATAAACGACTTTGCGAAGAAACTATCTTCTGCTTTATCTCCCAGTCCGTCATAGCCGACATCCTGAAATTTCCGAGAACCGGCAATATTGCTGAATGATTCAACCAGAGCCTGTTGCTGCGGAACACGTCCCCACAAAGTGGTATCGACATTAACAACTTTGGCGGAAGTAGGAAGTCCATTTTCATAACTTTTTCGTCCATCACGCAGAATATCTTCGGAAACATCTCCCAAATCAATATACAGATTTCCCTTGTTATTCGGATCTGATGTAAAAGGATCCATCATCCAGAACTCCACATATTGAATATTAGCTGCCTGAAAATCTGTTGTTTGTAAAGCTCTCATAATGCCACCCCAGCGAGATTGCGGATCCGCTAAATCACCATTGGCCAGAATCCCTGCAGAATATGGCCCTGGATAAACATCATAATTATATTCTCCCCTTTGGGAAGGGAAAAAAGCCAGGTTAAATACCGGAATATTTGTTGGCGTTCCATTAGGGATGTCTTTGTTCGGAAAAACCTCATTCTCCAAAACCTGCCTGGTGGAGTTTTTTGAAATTTCATCCTTTGTGATGTTTTTCGGCCGATTACTGCCACGAATATCATAAAAGATTGATGGGTCGATGATATACCAGGACAAAAGTGCTCTGTTTTTTCCATAATCCAATCCTGTTTTGGAATAAGCTTCGGGAAACAAATTAGACTGTCCTTGTGGTGTACTGGCCAGGAACCATGAATTCACATTGGTTAAATCAATAGTGGATTTAGCCCCCTCAAAATCATCCACATAACTGGTTCCTGATTTTCCGACGGTGCGCGAATGACCCGGCATAAACTCTGCAAATTCAGCATTATAATTAATTTTGGATGGTGTGTTGGGCGTTGTACCAGGCAATTTCGATAATAATTTTGATATCCAACGCGAGTTTTTGCTATAAGCCACATTCATGCCCCAAACAGTATTGGAGATAGGATCATTTCCATAATTAACCTTCTGTGTTAAAGGCCGTTCATGAAGATTCAGGAATGTGGCACCTACGTGAAAATTAGGCGTAAATTCATGATCCACATGGACGCCCATCATGGTTTTTTGCTGAACGTTGAAAGTTGAATTATTTTCCAGCGACACATGAATTGGCGTACCCGAATTCAAGATTCCCTGGTTGAGAATGGTTATTTGCCCCATGGTATAATCCACCGTGTAGTCCACATTTTCCTGTAATGGAACTCCACCGGCCGTAACTTTCACCGAACCCGGCGGAATGTTCATCGCATTCAGACTGATGGTGGATCCGGATTGTGATTTATAGGATCCTTCCAATAAATATTTATTTTTATCCGCGTATTGTTCTGCTTGTGTTTTAGTCTCGGTATAAAGTGAATCAAAAGCATACTTGTTGGCCAAATCAGGATTGTTTGGAAATACGTTCGTATGGATGTATTTACCGAAAGGTTGCAGCACCGTAAAATAGATGTTTCCATCACTGGACTGGAAAGTTCCGCCTTTCGTTTCTGCACCGTCGATATAATCGAAAAACCCATCTCCCCCCTTAATAGGATTTAGCTGTTGATCCAGGTTATCCAGACCCAGCAAGTGTATCAAAGGCACCCCTTTCACATCCGAGGGTCCTTCAGTAAAATATCCGGTGGGCACTCCTTGTTTGTTACCGGAATACAGAATATTGAAAACAAAGTCTTTAGCCTGAACCTGGTACGCACCAATGGAATAAACGTTTTTCATCATCAGTTTCCACATGGGCATTTTTGTATTCAGCGTATTACTTTTCAGCAGTTTTACAATAAGGTTTTTGGGGCTGCTGATACCCTGATCCGAAAATTCACCCACCTGATAAACTTTATTGTGCCCAATGACCGTGTATTGAAATGCCACAGCCAACACCTGGTCTTTGTTTAATGCCGTATTCAGCGAGATAAATCCAAGCTTTTTATTAACTGTATATTCGGAAGATGACAAACGCCGGGCATTTTCAAGCTTTACATAATCCTCTCCAGATGTAAAATACCCGGTTTTACCAATGTGCATCGGGTCGCCGCTAAGATAAGTCGTCACTTTATTGATGTCCCGGAGTTGTGTTGTATCCATTCTCGAAAGCAAATCATTCGACCGGTTGGTAGGGAAAACCATTCCCGGAGTTGGTGTTACATTCGGGTTGTATATTTCAGACATCTGTGATTCGCCCAAATCTGTAAATGCCACAATATTACGGTTTTGAGATGTGGCAGGCCCCACATTAGTGACCCAGACTTCAATCTTTGTGATGTTGATATCCGAAGTAACGATAGGCAATGTTTTTAAAGCCTGTTCATAGTGATCCCTGAAATACTGGCTCAAAAAGAAATGGCGATTGTCCTGATAATCCAGCGGTGTCATTTTGAAAGTATTCTGCTGAGCCCCGTTTTTTATTGTAATATTCTGTGTCTGGCTTTGTTGTTGTGAGAAAACGGCAGTTACTTTTGTTTTTCCAAACTGAAGTTGCGTTTTAACACCAAAAAGACTCTGTGCACCAGTAATAAGCGAAGACTGCAGCGGCATGCTCACATTTCCCGCCTCGATAGATTTTATAATATCGTTTTTCTTACCTACGTATCTTAGCTTGAGCGTATTCTCAAAGTTAAAAGAAGACTGGGTGTTGTAATTGGCTTTGAATGAAAGTTTATCGCCGATTTTGGCATCCACATTCATCTGGATTTTTTCATTAAAATCGAAATTAGTGGTGCGCAGCTGATTTACGTTCAGCGTTGGGTCATCACGGTAGTTTGACAAAACACCCATACTGATTTCTGCAGTTCCCTGGGGCCGGATGTCGATGCTGTTGCTGCCAAAAATCTGCTGAAAAGCTTTACTTTTTATATAAATCTTGGGGATAAGTCTTTTCCCAATGGCAGTTTCCCTGGATTGAGCTCTTTGCTGCCAGTAGTTTTTTATGCCCTGGTTAAACTCAAATTTCTGAAAATCTTTAAAATCTAAAACCGAGGGAGTTCTGTATTCAAAATTTCCAACCTTGGAGATGAATTTATAAGTGTTGGTGACAGGATCATAAATAATCTCTTTTTTGATGTTGGGAGGTGTTTTTAAATACAACGGACTGGGTTTAAGCGTATCAAGATAAGGGATTCCTGTGTAGTTTCTGAAAGGGAAAAGCAATTGAGACTGTGTTGTATCCACAGGAGTCTGTGGCGAAAGCGGTGTATTCTGTGCCTTCACAGTGGCAGTTTCCGATAAAAAGCCTATCAGAAACAACAACGTTATCCTGAGAGAGTATAATATTGCTTGCCTCAATGTCTGTTTAAATAGTTGTTTAACAGGTTATAAGATTTTCAGGGCCTCTTTGATCAATACTTCCACGCTATCGACCGTCTTCTGCTTCATGACTTTCTCAATGGCCTTCGTTGCCACGCTCTTATTAAAACCCAATATCAGTAACCCTGATAACGCTTCTTGAGGGATTGTATTGTGAGAAAATGTCAAATTTTCAGGGACAACACCTTCTTTTGCAAGTTTATCCTTCAAATCCACAACAATGCGCTGGGCAGTTTTTCCACCAATACCTTTCACACTTTGCAAACGTCCTGCATCACCCGAAGTTATCGCACTATATGCCTCCGAAGTAGTGAGTGAAGATAACACCAGTCTTGCAGTGTTCGCTCCCACACCTGAAACGGAAAGTAGTGCCTGAAAAAGAGAACGTTCTGCGACATCGGCAAAACCATACAAAAGTTGCGCATCTTCTCTGACCACAAAATGCACGTAAAGTTTTCCCTGGTCCAGGTTTTTAATTTTTTCGTAAGTGTTGAGAGAAATATTTATAATATATCCAACCCCTTGATTTTCAACAACTACAAAGGTAGGGGTTTTTTCAGCAAAAGTTCCGCTAAAGTATTCGTACATGTCCCATCAGGTTTTCTTCTGTTAAACTGATTACACAAAAATACAATTAATCCTTTACCTTATGTGAAAGGTGAGAGGAAACTGAAAATTAAAAAAACTCCACATTTCAAATTAATACCATCTGATTAGAGGAAACTCTAAAAATCCGTTTATTTAAAACTTCACCAGATTATTAACTAAAAACTTTGGAATTGACTAATAATCGCATATTGTCAAATATTAATTAATCTTAAAAGTCTCAAAAACGATAATACATGTTTTACATTTGCGTTTCTATCTTAAATGGGTTCAAATAAAAACAACATATAGGCTTTTAGATTCATCAATAAAATTAATTAACATGGATAGAAGAAAATTTCTAAAATCATCCTGTGCACTATGTGGAACAGCCCTCGTGGCTTCAGCAGCTTTCCTGGAGAGCTGCTCAAAAACCGGAGTTGGTCCTACAGCAGGGCACAAAAACTTTACACTTGATCTATCAAAGTCAGCTAACGCGGCTCTGAAATCACCCGGAGGTTCTGTAATATCCCAAAGTGTAATTATTGTAAACACCGGCGGTAGCTTTGTAGCCCTTTCTGATATTTGTACCCATCAGGGATGCTCAGTCTTTTACAACAAAGGTGGAAACGATTTTGTTTGTCCTTGTCATGGAGGCACATACAACATCAATGGTCAGGTAATTGCCGGTCCGCCACCTGCCCCTCTGAAAAAGTATAATGTTTCACAAAAAGGAAACATTCTTACTATTTCGGGTTAATTAGGTATTTTTGTACCCTTTAACATTATTTTGAAAATCAAAAACGCCGGTTATAAATCGGCGTTTTCCATTCATGAAATCATCTGTTACTCATCCGGTTCAGTATGCACATGAACAGAACAGCGTT
The DNA here is from genome assembly GCA_964529695.1 of uncultured Lentimicrobiaceae bacterium. Classification (GTDB taxonomy): domain Bacteria; phylum Bacteroidota; class Bacteroidia; order Bacteroidales; family F082; genus Sulfidibacterium. Next base: position 18,084 of record CAZGZO010000007.1, on the reverse strand, counting down.
GAATCTTAGATTTGATTTTTTCTTCCACCTTTGTAGCTATTTCATGCGATTGATGGATATCCAAATCTGGCTGTACATGGATATTCACCTCAACAAAAATATCTGCACCTGCAACCCGCACTTTTAAATCATGAAAATATCCCACTTCAGGGATCTGTTTTAGTATTTCATGAACTTCGTTATAAGTATCATCAGGAACTCTGTCCAGTAATACATTTATAGACCGTTTACCCAGTCGGTAGGTGACTAATAAAATGATCGAAGCTACAACCAAAGCGGCGATACTGTCGGCAATAAAAATACCAAACTGGGCACAGATCAACCCGAGCAAAACCACAGCTGAACTCCAAATATCTGTAGAAAAGTGCAGGGCATCTGCTTCCAGAGCCTGGCTATTGTGTTTTTTTGCTACACGTTTCAGTGCCCGCGAGCGTGAAAAATCAATAATTATGGAAGATACCACAACCAGGTAACTCCAGAAATTTACATCGATATGGGTTTGTCCTGTAACCAGCCGTGTTATTGCTTCATAAATAATCCAGATACAAGTAACTAACAACAAAATAGTTTCAACAAAAGCAGAAAGGTTTTCTACCTTACCATGCCCGAAAAGATGTTCGCGATCCGGTGGTTTATCCGAGATTCTAACGGCAAAAAAGGTAATAGCAGCAGCCACCAAATCCAGGCCGGAATGCAGGGCTTCAGATAAGATACCCAAACTCCCCGTTACCAATCCAACAACTAACTTAAAAGTTGTAAGAAATAAAGCGGCTCCAACAGAAATAAGTGCTATTCGCCTTTTTTCGTTTTTCATTTTGCCATTATTACAAAGAAATCATCTTCAGTGCCAAACCAGGAGCTTGGATTATCTCCCTATTTCACAATGACACAAGTGGTTTCTATGTAAATATACCGCTTTTCTTTTTACGATTAAAAGTTTAATTACCAGGCTTAATTTTGGATAAAACAATTTTTTCATTCCCTTTTTTAACAACCTGGGCAAAAAACGATTTAAGTTTCAAATATTCAGATGCTGGGTAGATAGCCTGTTTAAAATAATATTTCAGCGTTACAGTTATTTTATCTCCAGTTTGCAAAGCATTATATTCCATTTGAAACATAGGGTTATCAATTTTCAGAGATTTGGGTAAAGAACCCAATTTATACCCTGAAGGAATAGTTATCGTTGTAGTAATTTCTTTTTTATTAGGATAAATCATATCAACAGGAACAGTACGCTCACTTTGAGTGAACATATTATTCTTTAGCATTCCACTATAAAACGGCTCAACAAACATCTTGTTACCAGCGATTTCAGGATGTGCATAAAAACTGTAATTCAACTTGAAAGACTTATTGTTTGCTGTTTGATTTTTTATAGAAATTGTTGAACCAATCACTTTATAATGTTGGGATCCCATTTCTTTCTTCAAAGTATCTGCGTCATAATTTGTGTTGGTGAAACTCAAAGCGTCATATTTTGTTGCTGTTTTTGCGACATTCACCTGAAGATTACCATTTTGGAAAGAGATATTATTTTTTGTTGTCGTCTGAGAAAGAGTTCCTTTGTTTAAAAGCACCCAACTCACTTTACCGTTCCTAACAACGAGGCCTTTCCCGTTTATACACCTTATGGGAATCATTTTATTCAAACAATCCGGGGAAGTTGCATCGGTAAGCACTTGTTTTCCGTTAATCTTAGCCAGGATAATTACATCATTAAAAAATGCCGGATAAGGATAATTACTATTAACCTTTCCATGGCTCCTTGTGCTCAGGATTACAGGATAAGCATCAATGCCTGCATCCCTCAGTAAACTTATGGTCAACAAATTAATATCCGCAGAATTGCCCGATTTGTCGGTTATCACTTTTTTAGGTTTTTGCGAGGCCATGATGTTCAGGTCAGAATTCCATTTAAAATGATTTTTCATAAAATTTAAAACAGTATTGAACCTGTCTTCCTCCGGTTTCTGTTTTAAACTTTTTAAATTCATCAATTTTGATGAAAATTTAGTTGCTTCTTTAAGATACTTTCCAAAATCATCTTGCTTTAGAAGTTTGATTATTAACTTTGGCCAGGAGGCAATAATGTCCTCAGAACCTCCGCCCGGATAGAACTTTTTTGAGAGTTGAAAACTAACTCGCATGAGGTAATCATTAGGCGTCGGCATAAAATTCTTTTCCTTAAACGCCGGCACATCTGTCATGGCTAAATCATAGACGTAGTCATAATATCCCTGGCCTTGAAAGGACCGGGTAACAGAATGATCAATGTAAGTCTTTTTATAATCGAGTTTTTTTGCTCCTTGTAAGACCCATGTATATCTGTAAAATGGGGGCATATGCACATTATAATCACTGTACATAACCGGGATAGTCCATTGAAAATTCCATGATGGCAACCGGTATACAGAATTAGTCCTTAATGCATACCTGTATTCTATAATAGAGCCCTTCTTCACGTTGGGAAGCGTAAATTCTTCTATATACCGAGTACTACTCAGTTTTTTTATGAGTACGTCTTTAGGTTTTAACTTCGTTTTCACAATTTGGCCACCCTGGTGGTTGAAAGTAATAGCTTCAACATTATTAACCCATTCTTTTACTTGATCGCTTATTATAAATGGAATTTCAACTCTTGCATAAGAACTCCCAGCGTCAGTAAAAATTTTGATTTTTGTTCTTCTGTTGAAAACAATTGTTGTTCCCTTTCCATCCATAAAAAATTGTGACTTGCCTAAATCATCCATTACCACCGCGGGAGCATTTTTATACTCTGGATTTTGTTTTAAAGCAAAGTCGGTCTTGCTGACAATCCCGAATTTTGTTTCAAAAGATTCCTGGCCATAAGCTGTAACTCCGAAAATTAACGAAACCATGACCACCCAAAAAAATCGTTTCATATTAGTATCCTTTTAAGCTTCATTTGTGAAATTACAAAGATACATGAGTTCCTAAATATCACATTCCTTTTATTTCAAACTGTAATATTACGTCATTTCAGTAATGATTCGTCTTTTGCCTGAATTAAAACTTTGATGTCTTGTGTTAAGTTCCGGTCGACCTGTTATTTCATGGCTACTGCTTTTTTGGATAAAATAATTTTTTCATGTGCTTTTTTGATGACCTGGTTAAAAAAGGATTTTAGCTTAAAATAATCCGATGCAGGATAAATAGACTTTTTAAAGTAATATTCCAGGGTAATTGTCAAAAGGTTCCCACTATGCATCACTTGATAGCTTAATTGATAAAGGTCATTATCAATTTGCTGCGACTTAGGTACAAAGCTTAACTTATATGCCGCTGGAATTGTAATTTTTGCAGTATACTCTTTTTTATTAGGATAGATTAAGTCAACAGGAAAAGTACGTTTGTTTTGATTAAACATATTTTTTACCCCTATTTGACCCTGAAAGGGAGCAACATACATTTTATTCCCTATAATTATAGGTCGGGTATTAAAATTATATTTAAGGATGTAAGGTTTACTTCTTTTGCGCTGGTTTTGTATCGCCACCGTAGAATCAATAAGAGAATTATGACTTAATTCAAGCCTTTTTCTCAGTTTTCCGGATTTATCAAAGTTCATATTCCTGAAGCGGAGTGCATCGTATCCTGTAGCAAGTATAGCAACCGCTGTATTTAGTGTACCTTGCTGAATTTGAATCTTCTTTACCGTGATAATCTGTGAAAGATTAGCATGATTAAGCGGGACCCAACCTAATTTCTTACGAACAACCAGACCTCTTTCATTGATACATCGTATGGGTAGTTGGTCATTGGAACTATTTGGGGACGATGCATCAGAAAGTACTAGTTTCCCGTTAACATTCGTCATGATAACTACATCATTAAAGAAATTAAGATATGGATAATTGTATTTTATAGTTCCATGATTCCTTGTACTAATCAACACGGGATAGGCCTTAAGTCCTGCTGCTCGAAGCATCCCCACAGTAAATAAATTAATATCCTGGGCACCACCTGTTCCACTTGACATCAACTGCTCAGGAGTTTGAGATGCAAACCAGTTGCTTGTACCATTCCAGTTGAAATGTGACTTTGCATAATTCATTATGAAGTTGAACCTGACTTGTTCCGGCTTATTTTGAAGATCTTTCATATGCAGTTCCTTTGATGAAAGCCTTGAACTTTTATTGACATATCGCCCAAAATTTCCAGCAAGCAAACGATTTTTAACCAAATCACTCCATGTTGTCATGAAATCGAGCGGTCTGTTACCTGGAATCCATTCCTTTGAAAGCTGAAAATCCACTTTTAAAAGATAATCTTCAACAGAAGAAACATATTGTTGGTCTTTAAATGCAGGAACATTTCTCATGGAGTATACTCTGACAACATCATTATACATTACTCCAAGATGGGAGGTTGGATGAGAATAATCCACGTAAGTTTTATTTACATTAAGTTTATTAGCTCCCTGAATCAAAGCAATATACTGAAAAAAGGGCAGCGCTCGCACTTCATAATGGCTATATAAAACCGGTATCCCCCTTTGAAAATGCCAGGCTGGCATTCGAGCGAGAGCATTGGTTTTGAGGTTGTAACTGTACTCAATGATCGATCCTTTTCTGACATCAGGCAAAACAAATTTTGCAACATGCATTTTACCATTTATTTTCACAAAATAGATGTTTTCAGGATCGAGGCTATCCGCAACTAGCTTCCCGTTTTCATAATTATAGGTAACAGCTCTTATATGACTAACTTTTTCATTGATTCCATATCCAACCTGAAAGGGAATTTCAATCTTAGCGTAACGAATTCCGGCGTCAGAAAATATTTTTATCCTTGTATCCCGATGAAAATCAATTGAGCAACTAACATCCTGGGTATCATCATCGATCACAACTTTTGAGTTCCCTACATCCTGCAGTACCACTGCAGAAGCATCTTTGTACTGTGGATTCTGTTTGAGTTCAACCTCACTTTGGGGGATGTGTCCAAATTGGAGGGAATCACTTTCCTGGCCATAGCATATTGACATGGAAATCAATAAAATAAAAACTGCTGTTAAAAATTTTTTCATAATCATTATTTAAAGTTTTTTCTTGCGAGTTCAAAAACCATTGAATGCTCTTTTCTACCTACATCTTTTAGAAATTGGTAAAATTTGCCGTAAACTTTTAGTGGGTAGGTTCCTGCATTTATCAAAAGCTCGTTAGTCACAAAAACTGACTGGCCTTTTTTATGAAAGCTGTGACTATATTTTCCGAATTGCGTCTTCAAAATAGTATCTTTCATTGCTGCCACAAGTTTATATCCCGAAGGAATTTCGTATCGTATGGAATCCACCTTATAAATTGGATAATCAATTTGCACCGGGAATTCTCTGTCTCGTGGATTCTCCACATCGGGAACCCCAAACGGAATGTCTGTCACCAACACGTGATTTCCATATTGACGGTAAATTCGTCCTGAACGACCTGTGTAAAAGAGCTGTATATAGGTAGAATCCCGGTTAATCTGATGGATTGAATCGCTTATCATATTGATGCCGTAGTTGACGAGATGTTCCCTAATTTCCCTATGTATGAACATTGGGTTGGATCTGTTTACCAAATAGTTAATCCATTTGTATTTGTTACCCCTGTAAATATTATGAAATTTTAGAAAAGCTTCCCCATCAACCTTGCAAGAAACTTCAATTTTGCTAAAATCTTCAACTTGGTTGGGTGTAAGCTCCGGTGTACGAATGAGACGTGTATGATTTTTTTGCACAACCATGGCATATCTTCTTTGGATAAATGGCCCCACATAACCAAATGCCAATTTGCTGGTACAATCTAACCAAAGAGGCCTTGTACTGTCCGGAACATACAATATTGCGTGGTTAAATGGATATGTTGACACGAAATTTGTATCAACCTTAATAATATGATTACCTCCTCGAATTACAGTATAATAAGATTTTATCCCTGCATACTTCAACATGGCCTTCATATAATTAGCCAGCGCTTTGCAATCGCCATACTTGTTATTGGCCACAAAGGAAGCCGGGAAAGGGATTCGTCTGCCTGTTTTTATCTGTACACTCACATATTGAGTTTCATCCTGAAGATAATGATATAAAATCCTGATTTTATCTGTTTTTCCTTTCACCCCTTTGAGAAGACTATCTATTCTCTGCTTTTGTTTTGCAGGCAAAATATCAAGGTTCTGATTCACGGAATAATGCCAGTTTCCAAAATCTTTCCAGCTTTTCGTAGATCCCGGCTCGCCATAATTAAAGTGTAACGCTACAACAATTACTTTTGGGATTTGCGTAATGAGAGGCGGAGCATAAGCTTCCGGTTCCAAAATCTTTGTGTAATGTGCTTTCCAGCTGTATTCCTTTTCTGTTCCAATTGTTTGTTTTATCAAAGTATCCACTTTCCAGTCATGAAAAGATATTTTATAATCCAATGGTAATTTAATGGTCAGTGTCGCTTCCTTCGTGGGAATCTTCCAACTGTGCAAAGGATTCCATCCGGCAATCTGGATACGGTTTTCAGATTGAATCTGATAAGAATAAACCAAAGTATAAGGATATTCGTAATAATCCAGCCGAAAACTCTTATGATAAGTATCCATAAACAATGCATTTCTTCCCTGACCGTATTCTTCATTAACATCTTTTTTCTTCAACTTTCTAACGATCTTACCATTCTTATCAACGATACGTGCTTCCAGATGAGAAAAAACATCGCCTTTATTATAGGATATTACTATCCTGGTGTACTTATCCCCATCGCTGTTGTTAATTTTTATCGCGCAATTCACTTTTCTAATCAGGGTATTTTCCTGCACAGTAATTGAGGTGTTGGTTGAAACAACCTCAGCATTGTATTTTTTTGCAAATGCCACCACGGGCAATGTCAAAAACAAACAAAGAATAAACTTTCTCATGATAAAATTAAATCGGAAATCTCATCAGCAAATAGCCAGCCATCACTATAGGATAGTCTATTATGTTGAGAAACTGTTGGTTTACACATTTCAAACATTATTGAGCTGTCATAACAGGGTTTTAGCCTGAAAACGCTCAAATATAAAAAAAACGTTTTTTCTCCTTAGAAAATTTTAACATTTCGCCTAAGAAAAGCCCTGTTTATAGGATGTATAAATAAAATTTATAAGGTGAGCTAAGGCACTAACAATGTCTAAATCGCTATTATATTGCGACTTCACACATTGAAGGCAAGCACTACTTCAAATTAAATGTGAACCTCTTACGAATAGAAGACCTGAAAAAATAAAGGATAAAATAATAAGGAATCAATAAGCCCAAAGAAAGCAGGCCGGCAAGCCCTTGGCTCAAACCCGAAACAGTAAAGATAATCAAACCTGCCAACACCAGCAGAAACGGGAAAAAATATCCCAAAAGTACGGCCCAGGTTCCTGTTGTTTGCTTCATTTCAACATCAACCTTTTTGCCCTTATCAAACTTCTGGCCCTCTTTCAGTTGTACTTCAATAATCTTTTCCTTTACTTCGCTTAGTGAACAGGCACCGCTAATTTCACAAGAAACACAAGCCGATTTTGTCATCACGGAAATTAAAGCCTTGCCATTTTTGACTTCCTGTACTATTCCGCTGTGTGTTACCGTCTTCTCTGTCAATTTCTCTGTCTTTTTATGAATTTTAGGATTTATATTGGATTTAAATAGTCCCCTTTTGCTGTGAAAATGCAAAACTACAACAAATAGAAATTACTTATCAGCAACATATAGAATTCGTATTTTACTGTTAACTTATTAACAATCAATTCGCTATTCATTGTATGTCAATTCCTTAATGTGTTATTTTTCAATTATTTAAAATTATTTTTAATTAAGAACAAACGTTTGCCAGATATTTCAAATTAGTACTTTTAGCCCGCATTTCTAATATATAGATATGATAAATCTTGAAACATCCTACATGGGGTTGAAACTAAAGAATCCCCTCATCGTTGGAAGCTCTGGTTTAACCCGTTCGGTGGAAAACATTATCGAGATAGCCAGGCAGGGTGCAGGAGCAGTTGTATTAAAATCGCTGTTTGAAGAGCAGATTTTAAATGAAGCCAACACTACACTAAATCAAAACCTGCTGAGTAACATGTATCCGGAAGCAGAAGACTACGTTGTTAATTACACGCGAGGAAATGATGTAGCCAACTACCTGAAGCTTATTAAGGATAGCAAAAACGCGGTGGACATTCCTATTATAGCCTCTATCAACTGTGTTTCTAATAATGGCTGGACCTCATTCGCCAAACAAATTGAAGAAGCTGGAGCTGATGGACTGGAGCTGAATATATTTGTACTTCCATCTAATCCAGGGGCTTCCAGTTCGAGTAATGAAGCTATCTATTTTGACATTGCTGAAGAAATCCTGGATAAGGTAAAAATCCCTGTCGCTTTGAAAATCAGCTACTATTTTTCATCGCTGGCCCAGATGGTAACCAAACTTTCCTGGACTGGTGTAAGTGGTATTGTGTTGTTCAACAGATTTTTCAGTCCTGACATTGACATTGAAAAACTGGAAATTAAACCTTCTAATATTTTCAGCTCTCCTGCTGAAATGACAACTCCGCTACGTTGGATTGCCATGTTATCGGATCGCGTAAACTGCGATTTGGCAGCATCAACTGGTATCCACGACGGAAATGGTATGATTAAACAACTGCTGGCCGGCGCCAAAGCCGTTCAAATAGCCTCTGTACTTTACAAAAAGGGGTTCCAGCAAATCGGCAACATGATTGAAACCCTTGGTAGTTGGATGGAACGTAAGAATTTCTCCAAAACTGAAGATTTTATTGGGATAATGGGAATGGAAGAAGCCAAGAATCCTGCTGCATACGAAAGGGTTCAGTTTATGAAACACTTTTCACGAATTGAATAACAAAAGCAGGTCAACATAAGAAAAGGAGTTTTACTGAAAAAATAAAATTGTGAATCATATTTTAATTATTGCCGTTTCGACATTGGGAGGTCTCGGACTTATTTCGGCTATCATCTTATATTTTATAGCCAAGAAATTCAAAGTTATTGAAGACCCTAACATCGATTTGGTAGAAGAAGCTCTGCCATCGGCAAACTGCGGTGGTTGCGGATTTCCTGGCTGCCGTGCATTTGCAGAAGCTACTACAAAGTCAGCCCGTGACGAGAAAACACTGGAGGGGTTGTTTTGCCCGGTCGGCGGAAATGAAGTAATGAAAGAAGTAGGAGGCATTCTGGGTCTGGAGGTTGAAGAACAAGATCCTATGATTGCTGTCATCAGGTGCAATGGTTCATTTGCCAACACGCCGGCTAAGGTAAAATTCGACGGGATTTCTTCCTGCTCGTTTGCCAACAACTTGTTTTCTGGAGAAGGTGGTTGTATGTTTGGTTGTCTAGGTCAGGGTGATTGCATGGATGTCTGCGATTTCGATGCAATATACATGAACCCGGAAACGGGGCTTCCTGTAGTTAAAGATAATTGTACCGCTTGCGGTGCATGTGTGGATGCATGTCCGCGAAACATTATTGAATTGCGGAAACGTGGCATCAAAGACCGGCGAATTTTTGTCTCCTGTGTCAACACTGAAAAAGGAGCACCGGCTAAAAAGAACTGCGATGTGGCCTGTATCGGTTGTACAAAATGTGAAAAAGTCTGTAAATTCGATGCTATCACCATTAAAGACTTCCTGGCATATATCGACTTCAATAAATGTACGTTGTGCAGAAAATGTATCGACGAATGCCCCACAAATTCCATTTGGGAAGTGAATTTCAAGCCAAGAAAGCCAAAAGCTAAGAAACCGGATGAAAACAAATCCGAAGAAAAGGAAAAGAAATTGGCGGATATCAATTCCGGCAAAGCAGATGAAAACTAAAAACAGACAGAAAAAAGGAAAATAAATCCATTTATCATAGATTCGGACAACAATGGGTATTTTAAAAACATTTGTATTAGGCGGGGTTCACCCGGAAGAGAATAAACTCTCAGCCGGTGTCGCAATCCAAGAATTAGCTGTTCCTGAGCAAGTGGCGGTGCCTTTCGGGCAGAACCTTGGAGCACCTTCCAAACCGGTTGTAAAACGTGGTGAAAAAGTGAAAGCAGGGCAACTGATTGCAGAAGCTTCTTCTTTTATTTCGGCCAATGTCCATTCACCCGTTTCAGGAACGATATTTAAAATAGATAATGTGGTAGATGCTTCCGGATACAGGCGCCCATGCTTTATCATCAAGGTGGAAGGCAATGACTGGGATGAAGGAATAGATCTTACTGAGAAACTGATCACCAAAGAGGATTATACACCACAGGAAATCATCGAAAAAGTCAAAAAAGCAGGCATTGTTGGAATGGGTGGTGCTACCTTTCCTACTCATGTAAAATTAATGGTTCCTCCTGGGAAAACAGCTGAATATCTTATCATTAACGGGGTGGAATGTGAACCATATCTCACATCAGATCATCGTCTGATGCTGGAAAAAGGAGATGAAATTTTAGTAGGAATTCGCCTGTTGATGATAGCTTTGGGAGTGGAAAAAGCCATGATTGGTATCGAAAACAACAAACCGGATGCCCTCAAGCATCTCACAACGCTTGCTGAAAAATATAAAGGCATCTCTGTGCATGCTTTAAAGGTGAAATATCCGCAAGGTGGTGAAAAACAGCTTATCAAAGCCCTCCTTAACCGGGAAGTTCCTTCAGGGAAACTTCCGGTTGAAGTGGGCTGTGTTGTTCAAAATGTAGGGACAGTCTTTGCCGTTTATGAAGCAGTTCAGAAGAACAAACCATTAATCGATCGCGTGGTTACCGTTACCGGAAAAGGGGTGAAAGCACCTTCGAATTTTAAGGTTCGTATCGGAACTCCTGTAAAAGATTTAATAGAAGCTGCCGGTGGTCTTCCTGAAAGCACAGGAAAAATCCTCAACGGTGGCCCGATGATGGGAAAAGCGTTGCTCAATCCGGACGTACCCATTGTGAAAGGTTCTTCAGGCATTTTAATTCTAGAAAATAAAATGGCTTCACGGCCGACAGAAAATCCTTGTATTCGCTGCTCTAAATGTACCAACGTCTGTCCCATGGGATTGGAGCCCTATCTGCTTTCAAGGCTGGCACGTACGAGTCATTTCGCGGAAGCAGAAAAAGAAAAAGTGATGGATTGCATAGAATGCGGCTCCTGCCAGTACACCTGTCCTGCAGACATTCCGTTGCTCGACTACCTGCGACTTGGCAAAGCTAAAGTGGGAGAAATAATCAGAAAGAGAAATTAGAATTAATTGAATATGAATAAGATGCTTACGGTATCAGGCTCTCCCCATATTCACGGGGATGAATCGACGAAGAAAATCATGCTTGGTGTAGTTTACGCCATGATACCGGCTATGCTGGTTTCTATTTATTTTTTCGGGCTGAATGCTGTCAGGGTGTTACTTTTATCGGCGCTTGCCTGTCTGCTTTTTGAATGGGCCATTCAAAAATATATTCTCAAGGGCCCGTTAACCATAAAAGACGGTTCTGCCTTAGTGACAGGAGTTTTGCTTGCTTTCAACGTACCTTCAAACCTTCCCTCGTGGATGGTGATAATCGGTGCGCTGGTGGCCATCGGCATTGCAAAAATGTCGTTTGGCGGACTGGGAAAGAATGTTTTCAACCCGGCTCTGGTTGCACGAGTTTTCCTTTTAATCTCATTTCCGGTGGCAATGACTACCTGGCCGATTCCAAAAGTGTTACCAGCAAACCTGGCAGATACAATCACAGGTGCTACACCGCTGGGATACATCAAAGAAGGACTTCGTGCTGGGCACACTATTCCCCAGATGATGCCGCATCTGCCGACATACATGCAAGAGCTGATGGGACAGATGGGTGGTTCCATGGGTGAAGTTTCGGCCATTGCTATTATTTTGGGTGGCGCATTCCTGTTGTGGAAAAAAATTATCACCTGGGAAATTCCGGTTTCGATTTTGGTTACAGTTTTCCTGTTTTCAGGTTTATTGTGGTTCATCAACCCGATGCGTTATGCCGACCCGTTTTTTCAACTGTTGACCGGAGGCTTGATGTTGGGAGCGTTCTTTATGGCAACCGACATGGTGACTTCACCAATGACCCGAAACGGGAAATTAATATTTGGCTTCGGCATTGGTCTTCTGACCATTCTCATCCGCGTTTGGGGCGCTTATCCCGAAGGTGTTTCCTTTGCTATTTTGCTGATGAATGCTGTTGTACCACTCATCAACAGAGGATTTAAACCACGCAGATTTGGAAAGAAACCGGGCGTTGTCACAGTCTCAAAATGATGATAATTCACAAGATGTGAAAACAAACAATAAAAAGATTAGAAATGGCTGCGAAAAAAGAATCGAATTTTGTTAACATGGTGCTCACCCTTTTTGCTGTGACAGCATTTGCTGCCTTAGCATTGGGCGCCGTTTATGTGATCACGAAAAAGCCAATCGAAATAGCGAAAAAACAAAAACAGGAAGCCGCCATACGTCAGGTTCTACCTGCTTTTGATAGTTTGAAAGTAATGATGCTTCCGGATGCTATGGGTAATGATTCATTGCAATTTAATGTAGCAACCAAAGATGGCAAGTTGATTGGAGTAGCGATTAAAACCTATACTAATAAAGGTTTTGGTGGAAGGTTTGACGTGATGGTGGGATTTCTTCCCAACGGAACCATCAATAATACTTCTGTGCTGGACATGAAAGAAACACCAGGTCTGGGAACCAACATCATGCATAAGAATTCTGATTTTCCCAATCAGTTTCATGGAAAGAACCCAGCCTCTTTTAAATTAAAAGTGAAAAAAGACGGTGGTGATGTGGATGCTATTACAGCTGCAACCATAAGTTCTCGTGCTTTTTGTGATGCACTGAGTCGTGCTTATAAAAGCTTTGAAAAAAACAAAGGCAGACTATAAAACTATATTGACAGAAAAATAAAATCTGAAAATAATGAATCAGGTACAGAATTTTACAAAAGGGTTTTTTAAGGAGAGTCCTACTTTTGTGCTGTTGTTGGGGATGTGTCCCACACTTGCAACCACAACATCAGCGCTGAACGGGATGGGAATGGGGCTGGCAACGGCTTTCGTGCTCACCATGTCGAACCTGGCAGTCTCCCTGGTAAAGGACCAGATACCGGATAAAATACGAATCCCTGCTTTCGTTGTAATCATCGCCACTTTTGTGACGATTGTAGAGCTGGTGATGCAAGCCTTCGTTCCCGGATTGTTTGAAGCGCTGGGAATTTTTATCCCACTGATTGTGGTAAACTGCATTGTGCTCGGGCGCGCAGAAGCTTTTGCCTCTAGTCATGGCCCTTGGTCTTCAACGGTGGACGGCCTGGGAATGGGGCTAGGATTTACAATGGCGCTTACCATCCTGGGAGCTGTGCGTGAATTACTGGGTAGTGGAGCAATTTTTGGAATCCATTTGATCAAAGGCAACTTTATGTTGCTCTTCATCATGGCTCCAGGAGCTTTCATCACATTAGGCTACCTCATTGCATTGATTAATCGAATAAAAAAAACATCTTAAAAATCTGAACCGTGGAATATTTTGTAATCGTCATATCGGCCATATTTGTCAGCAACATTGTTTTAATGCAATTTTTGGGTATTTGCCCGTTTTTAGGCGTATCCAAAAACATTAACACATCCATTGGAATGGGAGCGGCAGTACTCTTTGTCATGACGCTGGCAACCATCGCTACCTGGCTTTTTCAGTATTATGTTCTAAATCCTTTTGGATTGGAATTCATGCAGACCATCGTCTTTATCCTTGTAATTGCCGCTTTGGTTCAAATGGTGGAAATCATCCTGAAAAAGGTAAGTCCGGCGCTGTACCAGGCTTTGGGCGTTTATCTTCCACTGATTACCACCAACTGTGCTGTACTGGGGGTGGCCATCCTGACAATCAAAAAAGATTACAATTTGATGGAAGGTACCGTATTTGCGATTTCCACAGCCATTGGATTTACCCTGGCACTGGTAATCTTCGCTGGCATTCGTGAGCACCTCGACCTGATGGAAGTCCCAAAAGGCATGCGTGGCATTCCAATTGCGCTGGTCACTGCAGGGATTTTGGCTTTGGCTTTTATGGGATTTACCGGGATGGTTCGATAAAACATTGTAGAGACCCGCAATTGAAGGTGTCATCACGATTTTTTTAATCCATCATCTTTCCCAATTCAAAGGATTCTCAAAAATATAATTTCTGATATTTTCAAATGATTTTCCATCACGAATAATGTGGTCATAAAACCGGGGTTGCCATTTAAAATCAAATCCCAATCGGTGCGCATGTTTCGTTACCGCGGATTTGTAGGAACGAATAATGGTTGACACCGAACCGGATTTCGGGGAAATATTTGCATATGATTTGTTTTCTGATAGAGACGTTGCATGCAACGTCTCTACGCCACCCAAAATCAATATCCCATGAACATGATTCGGCATTACGACAAATGCATCTAATTCCACATTTGTTTCATGATTTTTAATTTCATGCCACAGGATATCGGCAATGATGCCAATGGCGGATAATTTCATGTTCCCATCCACAATTTTTCCAAAATAATTTTCCCTGTTTTGGGTGCAAATGGTAATAAAATAGGCCCCCTGCCATTGATAATCCCAATTTTGTAACCGGGCAGAGGAAATCCGATATTTATTTTTGAATTTTTCGGGCATTCGGGTTTTTCGTTGTGGTTTTGCGCCTCTAAAATAAGAATTTCTATAGAAATTTCTGTAAAGGGTAAGAGAAAGATTCGTACCCAATCGAAAACACCAAGGGATTATGAATCTTTAAAGATCCATTGTTTTACTGTAGAGGTGCAAGATTTTGCGTCTCTACAAAAAATCCGCGGCCTATCGCATCCCTTTCACCTTCATATCCAAACTATACAAACCATGTGATGCTGTAATAAACAAAGTATGTCTGCGTCGTCCGCCGAAGGTAACATTGGCGGTCCATTTTTGTTTGATGGGAATATGGGCAATTTTTTTGCCTGTTTTATCAAACACCGTTACCCCATCTCCGGTTATATAAATGTCTCCTTTGTTGTCGATGGTCATTCCGTCAGAACCCATGTTGGCAAACAGGGTTTTATTCGACAAAGTTCCATCAGGATTGATGGTGTAAGAATACGTTTTTGAAGCACCAATGTCAGCAACATAAAGCATTTTACCATCGGGTGTACCGATAATTCCATTGGGTTTCACCAAATCATTGGCCACGATGATTACGTGTTTTTTGTCTGGCGTCAAATAATATACACGTTCCTGTTGGATATCTTTTTTGGTCCTTTTCCAGTAAGGTCTTTGATAATACGGATCCGTAAAATAAATACCGCCTTTGGGATCAATCCACAAATCGTTGGGACCATTCAGACGATGGCCTTCAAAATTATTGACCAAAACGGTAACCTTCTTATCAGGACTGATAGACCACAACTGATCCTTTTTGTCAGCACAGGTTATCAGGTTGCCTTTCTTGTCAAAAAAAGTTCCATTGGAACGTCCGCAGCTATCCATGAACATCGAAAGCTTGCCTTTGACAGAATATTCCCAGATTTGGTTGTGGGGCTGGTCAGTAAAAAAGATGTTTCCTTTTTTATCGCACGACGGGCCTTCGGTAAACGAGAACTGGTTGGAGATCAACTTCAGTTTGGCTCTTTTTGCAATGATTGAACTGCTTTGCGCCTGCAGCGAAACATTGAAAAAAAACATCATGGACAATGCCATGATTGAAACTGGTTTTATACCCGATTGAAAGAAAAATTTTTTCATGTTTATAATGAACTATATTTTGGTTTCAAAGATAGTGAAACCTTCACGCATTCATGTTGCAAATAAAAACAAGGGAAAACTTTAGTGCTAAGTACATTTAGCATATTGAACTTTTAAGAACCCAGCAACCTTTTCACCGCCTTTTTAATCCCTTCCACATCCATTCCACACTCTCGGTACAAAGAATCCTTACTGCCCTGTTCCACAAAGTAATCAGGAATACCCAGGTTTATGAGTTTAATATTAGCCCCACTTAAGGCCACCAGAGCAGCAACTGTGCTTCCCATGCCATTACGAATCACTCCGTCTTCAATGGTAATGATGTTTTTGAATTTACGGAAAATATCTTGCAACAAGCTTTCATCCAGCGGTTTTAGAAAACGCAAGTCATAAAGCGCTGCGTCAATTCCTTCTTCTTCCATTTGCCGGCAGGCTTCCAGTGCAAAATTCCCGGGTTGGCCTAAAGTAATTATCGCAACATCTTTGCCGTCTTTCAGCATTCGTCCTTTTCCCACTTGTATTTTTTCAAAATCCTGATGCCAGGAGTCGGCTCCGACAAAACCGTAACCGCGCGGATAACGGATGGCAAACGGACCTTTTCGGTACGAATGGGCTGTGAACATCATGTTTCGCAATTCCAATTCGTCCATGGGCGCTGCAACCACCATATTGGGAACACTATTCAGGTAAGCCATGTCAAAAACGCCGTGATGCGTAGCCCCGTCACCGCCGACCAGTCCGGCGCGGTCGATGCCAAAAATTACCGGTAAGTTTTGTAATGCCACATCATGAATTACCTGATCGTAAGCACGTTGGAAAAATGTGGAATAAATTGTGCAAAAAGGAATAAATCCTTCAGAAGCCAAGCCGGCTGAAAAAGTAACGGCATGCTGTTCAGCAATACCCACATCGAATACACGGTCCGGGAATTCTTCCGCCATATAATTTAATGCAGAACCTGAAGGCATCGCAGGTGTTACTGCTACGACCTTCTCATCCTTTTTGGCCAGTTCCAGCAATGTTTTTCCGTAAACTTCCTGATAAGAAACCCTGTTCCCGGGACTTTTACTAAGCAGGGCTCCTGTTTCCCTGTCGAATGGTCCGGGTGCATGGAATATAGTCTGCTCTTTTTCTGCCTGTTCGAAACCTTTTCCTTTCGTCGTGACAATGTGTAACAGCTTTGGGCCATCAAGTTTTTTTATTTCTTTTAGAACCGCCACAAGTTGCTGAATATCATTCCCATCCACAGGGCCAAAATAACTAAAATGAAACGCTTCAAAAACGCTCCACAGAAGACCCCTTACTCTTACATCCT
>CAZGZO010000007.1:0-988 GCA_964529695.1 uncultured Lentimicrobiaceae bacterium | reverse complement strand
GGTTGCTTTCTTTGTTTTTAATAGCCTTCCGCCGCTGGTTTATCCTCTCTATTTTTGCTTTCAGATTCTGTTCCGTCAAAGGTTGACCTTTCAACATTCCCGTCAGATAATCTTTGAAAACACCTGTATTTTTATCTATTGCTATACCGTTGTCATTCAAAATAATGAGCAAGTTTGCGTGAGAAGCACCTGCATTGTTTAACCCTTCAATGGCCATACCTCCTGTCATAGCCCCATCACCAATTACCGCAATGTGATTCCGGTCCTTCTCACCTTTCAGCTGTGAAGCAGTGGCCATACCCAGTGCTGCAGAAATAGAGGTGGAAGCATGTCCTGTGCCGAATGCATCATATTCGCTTTCCTTTCTGGATGGAAATCCGCTAATACCCTGATAATGTCTCAACGTATGAAAAACATCTCTGCGGCCGGTAAGTATCTTATGAGGGTATGCCTGATGACCCACGTCCCAAATAAGGCGATCATAAGGCGTATTAAAAACATAATGCAAAGCAATAGTCAGTTCCACCACCCCCAGACTGGCACCCAGATGACCGGGATGAACCGATATCACATCCAATATATAATTGCGGACTTCTTTGGCAAGCTCATTCAACTGCTCCAAATTCAACATTCTGAGATCTTCAGGAGCATTTACTTTCGCTAAAAGAAGTCCGGGTTTTAGTTCGTTTTTTTGCATAACGCAAAATTAGAGAAAAAGCTTTCTGTTTGGAGATGTCAAAAAAATCCAAAGATGCTCACCTTTGCTCATAAGGAGTCAAACGGTTGTCAAACAATTGTCAAACCTGGTCAGACTGTTGTTGTACCGTTACTTTACAATTGTCTGACCATCATTTGACCAAAGTATGACTATTGTCTGACCATCAACCAAAAAACTTATTTCAGGATGCGCAAGATGTTATTATCTTTGCAGCGAATTTTTAAAACCGAAATTTAGATGCAGCAACTGAGCGAACAGGAAATCGTAAGG
>CAZGZO010000006.1:0-37596 GCA_964529695.1 uncultured Lentimicrobiaceae bacterium | reverse complement strand
CTTTTGGACAAACTGGACAGCAGGTAACATTAAAGACGAAAACTGGAAATATTGAGGGGACATTGCTGGTTCCTAAAACTAACAAACCGGTTCCTGCGGTTCTATTGATTGCAGGCTCTGGACCTGTTAATAGAGATGGAAATGCTGGAAGGATGGTGACAAACAATCTCAAAATGCTTGCCGATTCATTATATGCTCATGGAATTGCTTCCCTGAGATATGATAAAAGAGGAATTGGAGCAAGTAAGGTAGCTGCCTTGGAGGAAAAGAACTTAAAGTTTGGTGCTTATATCTCCGATGCTGATGGTTGGGTGAAATTTTTGAGTAATAAAAAAGAGATTGGCTCAATTGTAATTGCAGGACACAGTCAAGGCTCCTTGATAGGAATGATTGCCTCTCAACAGAAAACTGTGTCAAAATTCATTTCTTTGGAAGGTGCGGGAGAACCTATTTATGATGTTTTGCGTAAGCAATTACAAAAACAGCCTGCTTATGTTTGGCAGATGTGTGAACCGATACTGGATTCGCTGGAACATGGAAAAATAGTGGATAGTGTCCCAACAATACTGTATCGTTTATTCCGCCCCAGTGTTCAACCTTTTTTAATTTCATGGTTTCATTACAATCCACAAACAGAAATAAAAAAATTACACAAACCTGTCTTGATTATTCAGGGAACAACTGATATTCAGGTAGGTGTGGAGGATGCGAAAAATCTTAAGAAAGCAGATCCCCGGGCTCAAATGTTGATTATTTCAGGGATGAACCATATTCTTAAGGATGCGCCTGCAGACAGGGCTAAGAATATCCAAACATATTATAAATCTGATTTACCTTTGAATAGCCAATTGGTAAAAGCAATCGTGAATTTTATTAACAAGTAGGTCAACTTGAAAATATTATGGGCTGTAATGACGCATTGAATTGCGTCATTACCCCAGATTGTTCACAATAATTCCCTAAAACAACGAATTAATCAACGCATCATCCGCCTGGTTAGGCAAGGTGATTTTCAACTCAGGATTCTGTTCCATGGCCCTTTTGGCTGCATTGATAGCTCCCTGGTTTCTTGCCCAGCTTCTACGACTGATGCCGTTATTGACATCCCAATAAAGCATGGATTTGAGCCTTCTGTCGGCATCTAGACTTCCGTCTAATAACATGCCGAAACCTCCGTTGATGACTTCGCCCCAGCCGACACCACCGCCGTTATGGATGGAAACCCAGGTAGCGCCCCTGAAAGAATCACCAATCACATTTTGAATTGCCATGTCTGCGGTAAACTGTGATCCATCATAAATATTAGAAGTTTCCCGGAAGGGGGAATCAGTTCCCGAAACATCATGGTGGTCACGTCCTAAAACAACAGGAGCAGAAATCTTTCCATCCTGAATAGCTTGATTAAAAGCAGCAGCAATTTTAATTCTTCCTTCGGCATCCGCGTATAAAATTCGTGCCTGAGATCCTACAACCAATTTGTTTTCACGTGCTCCTTTAATCCATTGGATGTTATCGGTCATTTGATTTCTTATTTCGGTTGGAGATTCGTTGCGGATGGCTTCTAATATTTCAGCAGCGATCTTGTCTGTAACTTCAAGGTCCTCGGGTTCTCCGGAGGTACAGACCCAGCGGAATGGGCCAAATCCGTAATCAAAGAATAAAGGTCCCATAATGTCTTGAACATAAGAAGGATACCTGAAATTAATTCCGTCCTCAGCCATAATGTCAGCACCTGCTCGTGAAGCTTCCAACAGAAAAGCATTTCCGTAATCGAAGAAATAAGTTCCTTTTTGAGTATGCTTGTTAACGGCATCTACATGGCGCCTCAAAGAGGCTTGAACTTGCTCTTTAAATTCAGATGGATTTTCAACCATCATTTGATTGGATTCTTCAAAGCTAAGGCCCGCCGGGTAATATCCTCCGGCCCAGGGATTGTGTAATGAAGTCTGGTCAGAACCTAAATCCACATAAATTTCTTCTTCATATAATGTTTCCCAAAGGTCCACGACATTCCCAACATAAGCTATAGAAAGAACTTCTTTGTTATCCATTGCTTGTCTCAATCTTTTTATCAGAAGATTCAGGTTGTTAAAGATTTCGTCAACCCAGCCTTGCTCATAGCGTTTCATGGCTGCTTTTGGATTGATTTCAGCAACGATGGAAATTAGTCCTGCAATGTCGCCTGCTTTGGGCTGAGCTCCTGACATTCCGCCAAGACCTGCTGAAACAAAAAGTTTTCCTTGAAATGCATCTTCTGCTTCCTTTGATACTTTGCGGGCAGCGTTCATCAGGGTAATGGTAGTTCCGTGAACAATGCCCTGTGGGCCAATGTACATGTATGAACCGGCAGTCATTTGTCCGTATTGACTAACTCCCAGTGCATTAAATTTTTCCCACTCATCCTGTGAAGAATAATTGGGAATGACCATGCCATTGGTAACAACAACTCTTGGCGCATCTTTATGTGAAGGATACAATCCCATTGGATGTCCTGAATACATTACCAGCGTCTGTTCGTCAGTCATAGTGGCCAGGTATTGCATGGTCAGCAAATACTGCGCCCAGTTCATGAAAACCGAACCGTTACCACCATAAGTTATAAGTTCATGAGGATGTTGAGCCACCGCCGGATTCAGGTTGTTTTGAATCATAAGCATGATGGCAGCAGCCTGAAGAGATTTATGTGGGTAATCCAGAATGGGGCGTGCAAACATCTCATAATCAGGCCTGAAACGGTACATGTAAATGCGACCGTATTTTTTTAATTCTTCGGCAAATTCAGGTGCTAAGATGCTGTGAAATTTTTCAGGGAAATACCTAAGTGCATTTTTTAGCGCCAGCTTCTTTTCTTCTTTAGTAAGGATATCTTTCCTTACCGGAGCATGATTTATCTCTTTATCAAAAGGTTTTAAGGGCGGCAATTCATCAGGAATTCCCGCTAAAATTGTTTGTTGAAAACTGTTAATGTCCATGGGCTGTAATTTTAACTGACAAAGATATAATAAAAGCGGTTTTGCCTTTATGATGGGATGTTTTCGAGGGAATAAAATAAACTTAATTCAGGTTAAAAGGCTTAGATTTTAAAATGGTACGAAATTATGGTCTCTCCTTAGCACTTGATAAAATATTGAAGAGTAATTCTCTTGCACGGAACAACCGAGCTTTGATAGTTCCCAAAGGAACGTCCAGCTCA
The DNA here is from genome assembly GCA_964529695.1 of uncultured Lentimicrobiaceae bacterium. Lineage (GTDB taxonomy): Bacteria > Bacteroidota > Bacteroidia > Bacteroidales > F082 > Sulfidibacterium. The sequence continues at coordinate 34,403 of CAZGZO010000006.1, read as the reverse complement.
TTAACAATTTCATCGTAGGAATACTCTTTAAAATACCTCAGTTCGATAAGTCTTTTGTAATGCGGTTTCAATTTGTCTACTACCTCGTGAATCATTTCAACTTTTTGGGAACGAATAAAAAGTTCTTCCGGGTCAGGATTTTCAGAAGCGGTTTTAGAGTGATGGCTTTTTTCTGCTTTTTCAGTTCTTTCAGTTTTGTTGGCAATATTCCTGTTTTTATTCCGCGTAAAATCGATGGCGTGATTGTTGGCAATGGCAAACAACCAGGTGCTGAAAGCATAATCGGGTGTGTATTGTTTCAGGTTTTTGAATGCTTTGGCAAAAACTTCAATTGTCAAATCCTCGGCATCATCTGGGTTCTGTGTTATTTTCAACATTCTGAAATACAGTGGGTCGCGGTAGTATTTCAGCAGTTCAGCGTAAGCTTTTTGATCTCCCTCGTTTAATGCCCTTTCTATCAGCTTATAATCGCGTTTGCCCTTGGTTGTTAATTTTGACTTTATTCCCATTTAACATCTTTGCTTCTGAAACCTGTAATTCCTATTAAGGGGATAACCATTAAGTGTACAGGTTCCCACAAAAGCGAAAATAACAACAAATGTTTTTCGTTCAACCTATTAAGGGTATTTTTATGGATAATTATTTGCGTAATTATTCGCAACAACAACGCACCTAAAGCTATAAAGGAGTAAGGAAATTGCCAGAAAATCAAAAGAAACAACAGTGCCAGGTAAAAGACTATAAGACTCAGCCCGTAAGTGCCCAGCAGGAGCTTGAATTTCTTTTTATATTCTTTCCCAGTGGTCATGTGCCTGCGTTTTTGAGTGCGCCAGGCTTTAAAACTATGTTTGGGTTCTGAATAAACAAATGATTCGGGAGCAAGTTCAACTTTTGTATTTCCTTTTCGTGCTACGGCTCCAATAAAGAGATCATCGTCACCTGAGGCAATTCTATAGTGGGAAACAAATCCTTTTTGTTTGAAAAACAATTCTTTACGGTAAGATAGATTGCGTCCCACTCCCATATATGGAAGACCTCTCATAGCAAAAGAAAGATACTGCATGGCTACGATAAAGGTATCATAACGCACAAGCTTATTTAGAAAACCTTTTTCCGTTTCATAGGGACCGTATCCCAAAACTACTTCCGTATTTTTATCATAATTAGTTGCAACCCGCTGAATCCATTGTGGTGAGTCCGGTTTGCAATCTGCATCGGTTAATAAAAGCAAGTCATGAGCTGCAGACTTAATGCCTATGGACAAAGGAAATTTTTTTCCATGAAAGAAATTCAGATCCCGTTCAATCGTGATGACTTTCAGCCTGTCATGTTTCTGATTGAGTTCTTTGAGCAGCGAGGCGGTTTCGTCGTTGGAAGCATGGTTCACCACTACCACTTCAAAATTCGGGTAATCTTGTTCCAAAATGGAAGGCAGGTTTTTTTTCAGGGAATAGTATTCGTTATGTGCAGCAATAACAACGGAAACCGGCTGAGAATCTTTGTCAGAAACTTCTTCTTTTTGTTTGAAAAATGCGAGTCGTGCAAAAAAAATCCAATAATATAAAAGCTGTATCAGGAAACTGAGTAATAGAATTGCCGTAACTGAAATTATCAGGGTATTAAATCCGGTCATATATCACAGGTATTTCCCGCAAAAATATTTAAATTTTTGCGCAGACTCATTCTAAGTTGATATTTTTAGGACCATGAAAATGGAATGTGCTGGAAACCTGTTAGGATTTTCTCAAATACTTTATCTTTTATTAGGAAAATCAGGAAGTTCTTTTTAATTATAAATGATGCATTTCCGCTATCTTTGCGCAAATTTTAACCGAAGGCATGCAATTTGATTTAGAGAAAACAGATACCCAGACGGCAGCGAGGGCAGGGGAGATGATTACCGGCCATGGAAAAATTCTTACTCCGATATTTATGCCCGTTGGGACAGTAGGTTCTGTGAAAGGTATTCATATGAAGGATGTCCGTGACGACATCCGGGCGAAGATTATTTTAGGAAATACCTACCATCTTTTTCTGAGACCAGGAACACAGATTATTGAAGAAGCCGGAGGTTTACACAAATTTAATTCCTGGAATGGAGCTATTCTTACGGATAGTGGTGGTTACCAGGTTTATTCGCTCTCGGGAACACGAAAACTGGATGAGTCCGGCGTGCTTTTTCGTTCTCATATCGATGGGTCGAAACATAAGTTTACTCCTGAAAATGTGATAGATACGCAGCGTAGCCTAGGTGCCGATATCATGATGGCTTTTGATGAATGCACACCTTATCCCTGTGATTATGATTACGCTAAAAAGTCGCTTGAGATAACAAATCACTGGTTGGGAAGATGTTTTACCCGCTACAACGAAACTGAACCAAAATATGGATATCACCAAAGCCTGTTCCCTATTGTCCAGGGAAGTACATTTCGTGATTTAAGAATTAAGTCTGCTGAAGAAGTTGTAAAGTACGAGGCGGATGGAAATGCCATTGGCGGGCTTTCCGTGGGAGAACCTCATGAGACCATGTATGAGATGACGGAACTTGTTTGTGGAATCCTTCCTAAAGACAAACCACGTTATCTGATGGGCGTGGGAACTCCCGAAAATATCCTGGAAAGCATTGCTTTGGGTATTGATATGATGGATTGCGTGATGCCAACAAGAAATGGACGTAACGGGATGATTTTTACGAAAAAAGGAATTATCAACATCAAGAATAAAAAATGGGAAAACGATTTTAGTCTGTTGGACCCGGAAGGTGAATCTTATGTAGATTCCATGTACACAAGGGCTTATGTTCGTCATCTGTTTGCCGCACGTGAATTTCTCGGCGGTATGATTGCCAGTCAGCATAACCTGGCCTTTTATTTGTGGTTGGTAAAGGAGGCACGAAAACATATTCTTGATGGTGATTTTGCATCCTGGAAAGAAACAATGGTAAAAAAGGTAAGTCAGCGTCTTTAAGATGTTTTTCTTATTTTTAGTGGTGATAAGCAAAAAGTCGAATAAAATCAGGACATTTGCGGGCTAAAACCCGGTTTGGAAGAATGAAATAACGCATGAAAATACTGGATTGGTACATCATTAAAAAATTCTTGGGCACTTTTTTCTATTCTATTGCCCTGCTGATTATTATCGTTATTGTTTTTGATGTATCTGAGAAAATTGATGCTTTTATCAATAATCACGCACCGCTTCATGCGATCATCTTTCAATATTATGTGAATTTTATCCCTTACTTTATTAACCTTTTCATTTATCTCTTCACCTTTATCTCTGTAGTATTTTTTACCTCAAGGCTAGCAGGAAACAGTGAAATTGTAGCTATGCTCAGTAACGGTGTGAGCTTCAGAAGATTAATGCTGCCTTATTTACTTTCGGCTATCGCTTTGGCTATCATGTCTTTTTATTTGGGAAATTTCCTGATTCCTCACACAAACATCAAAATGCGGAAATTCCTGGATAAGTATGTGGATCATCCACCGGTGAATACCAAAAAGAATGTTCACGTACAAATCAGTCCCGGAACATTTGCATATGTCCAGAGCTTTAATGCGGATCGTGGCACGGGTTACCGGTTTACACTTGAGAAATTTGACGGAATCAGACTTGTGTATAAATTGAGTTCACAAAGTATTCAGAGAGATACTACTACAAAAAAATGGACTATTACCAATTACTTTATCAGGACCATTGACAGTACAGGAAAAGAACATCTTTCTCATGGTTTTGTTAAAGATACTACCCTGCCTCTAAAACCTACCGACCTGTACAAGGTGAAACACAGGTACGGTGAAATGAACTTGTATGAGTTGAATAATTTCATTCGAACGGAAAAGGAAAAGGGTTCTCTGGTTTACAAACGATTCGAAATTGAAAAGTATAAACGCCTCGCCGGTCCTGCAGCCATAATTATTCTGACTTTTATGGGGATGGCACTTACGAGTCGTAAACGCAGGGGAGGAATGGGTTTGGATTTGGGTCTGGGCATTACGCTGGCATTCAGTTATATACTAATGATGCAGGTTACAACTGTCTTCTCAACACAAGGAAATTTATCACCTGCCTGGGGAGCCTGGATTCCTAATTTCTTCTTTTTTGGAATTGCGGTTTATCTTGTCTACAAGGCTCCAAAATAACACCTTTTATTTTTTACTCAGTCACTCCGTCACCGAGTCACTCTGTCACGCTGTCATTTGCTAATAGTTTTATCTATTGTTTTAATTGCTGTAATAGTGCATTAGGTTTGACTTCCGTAAATAAAATGATGGATTTGACAGCCAATTGTGTACTTTTGCACATTAAATAATTTTGATAGAAGAGAGACTCATGGAGCAAAAACCTTCCATCCCAAAAGGAACAAGAGATTTTGGACCCCTGGAAATGAGCAGGAGGAATTACATTTTTCATACAATTCGTAGCGTATTTGAAAAATACGGCTATCAGCCCATCGAAACCCCGGCCATGGAAAACCTTTCCAGCTTACTGGGAAAATATGGTGAAGAAGGTGATAAACTGTTGTTCAAGATTTTGAATTCAGGCGATTACCTTTCTAAAGTTGATGGGGAATTATTACAGGAACAGAATTCTATTAAACTGAGCACTCAAATCAGTGAAAAAGGATTACGTTATGATCTTACGGTTCCTTTGGCAAGATTTGTTGTACAACATAGAAATGATATAGTTTTTCCTTTTAAAAGATATCAGATTCAGCCGGTTTGGCGTGCCGATAGGCCTCAGAAAGGACGCTACCGTGAGTTTTTTCAGTGCGATGTGGATGTAATCGGTGTAGATTCGCTTTTGAACGAAGTTGATTTGATAAGTGTGATTGATGAGGTGTTCAGTAAGCTGAATATCAATATTGTAATTAAACTGAATAATCGCAAGATTTTGAGTGGAATTGCCCAGGCAATCAATCAACCCGAAAGCATGATGGATATCACCATGGCCATGGACAAGCTGGATAAGATTGGGGAAGAAAATGTTTATGCTGAATTACGCGATCGCAATATCTCCGATGATGCCATTGAAAAACTAAAACCCGTCTTAAGCCTAACAGGTGACAATCAAGCTCGTTTAAACAGTCTTCGTGAGTTGATTGGAAATACGGAAGACGGTAATCACGGTATGGAAGAAATGCAGGAAATTTTGGATTATCTGGAACCCATGAACCTGAAGGCTCCAATAGAAATTGACCAGACATTAGCACGTGGTCTGAACTATTACACGGGTGCTATTATTGAAGTCAAAGCAAAGGATGTTTCAATTGGAAGTATTTGTGGCGGAGGTCGTTATGATAACCTTACAGGAATATTTGGAATGCCTGGAGTTTCCGGTGTGGGTGTCTCTTTTGGCGCCGACCGTATTTATGATGTACTTACAGAGTTGGATTTATACCCGGAAGAAGCCGCAGCGCTTACCAGGGTGCTGGTTATAAATTTTGGTGAAAAAGAAACCCCTTATGCACTGAATATTCTCAATAAACTGCATGGGGCAGACATTTCTGCTGAATTTTATCCGGAATCAGCGAAGCTGAAGAAGCAAATGAAATATGCAAATCAAAAACAAATTCCTTACGTAATTTTGGTGGGAGAGGAAGAAATGCAATCCGGAACTGTGACTTTGAAAAATATGCACAGTGGGGAACAACGAAAAATTACGACGGATGAATTAATAAAAAATATTGAATAACAGATAACAGATAAAATGGACAATTATCACGCTATCGACCACGAAAAACTGACATTTAAAGAGGTTTTTAACATTGTAAAAAAAGATTTAAAACTCACCCTTTCAGAAGAAGCCAAAAAAAGCATTCTGAAGTGCCGGGCTTATCTTGATAAAAAAATCGAGGAGACCAAAGAGCCGATTTATGGTATCAATACGGGCTTTGGAGCTTTGTATAACAAGAGTATTTCCAATAGTGATTTGGGACGGTTGCAGGAAAACCTGGTGATGTCGCATTCCAGTGGCACTGGTGAGGAAGTTCCGGCTGAGATTGTGAAACTCATGATGCTGCTGAAAATACAGGCTTTTTCCTTCGGCTATTCCGGCGTTCAGCTGCAAACCGTGGAGCGACTGGTTCAGTTTTATAATAATGATGTCATTCCTGTGGTTTACCAACAGGGGTCTCTGGGTGCCTCCGGAGATTTGGCCCCCTTGGCACATATGTCATTACCTTTGTTGGGAAAAGGCCTGGTTTATTTTAAAGGAGAGAAAAGAGAAGCTTCTGAAGTTTTGAAAGAAATGAATTGGGAGCCGATCAAACTTCAGTCAAAAGAAGGATTGGCATTACTTAACGGTACGCAATTCATGTCGGCCTATGGTGTTTGGTCTGTTTTGAAAGTTTTTCGGCTTTCTGATATGGCAGATATTATTGGTGCGCTTTCGCTGGATGCTTTTGATGGAAGAATTGAACCTTTTTATGACGGTTTGCATCAGGCCAGACATCATCTGGGACAAATCCAAACGGCTTCAAGATTTAGAATGTTGCTGGATGACAGTGATTTAATCAAACAGTATAAAGTGCATGTACAGGACCCTTATTCGTTCCGATGTATTCCGCAAGTGCATGGTGCCACCAAGGATGCCGTGAATTATGTGGCTTCTGTTTTGTCGAGTGAAATTAACGCTGTTACAGACAATCCGACCGTTTTCCCGGACGATGATAGAATTATCTCGGGTGGAAACTTCCATGGACAGCCTCTGGCTTTGGTGCTGGATTTTCTTGCCATTGCAGTGGCTGAGCTTGGAAATATCTCTGAAAGAAGAACTTATCAGTTGATAAACGGCAATCGTGGCCTGCCCTCGTTTTTGGTAGCTAATCCGGGAATTAATTCAGGTTTTATGATTCCGCAATATACGGCCGCTTCCATCGTAAGTCAGAACAAACAGCTTTGCACACCGGCTTCTGTAGATTCCATTGTCTCTTCTCAGGGACAGGAAGATCATGTGAGCATGGGTGCTAATGCAGCTACTAAAGCTTTCCGGGTTGTGATGAATCTGGAAAAAATCCTGGCTATTGAACTATTCAATGCTGCCCAGGCCCTGGAATTCAGAAGACCTATGAAATCATCTCAATATTTGGAAGATTTTGTCAAAAAATACCGGGAACGCGTTGCTTTCATTACAGATGACAAAATCATGCATGACGAGATTGAAAAATCCATCGCTTTTTTACAGGAAGTGCAATATGAACTTCCCGATGCTTTGATGCCGGGACTTTAAATTTATATTTGTTCTTTAACTTTTCCAAAGTTCAAAACTTTGGAAAAGTTATTTTTCCTCAAATATCAAACTGTAGGGGCGCTCAATTTCTTCAGCTAGCTGAGGAATGGAAATGTATTTGCTTTCACGCCGGAATTCTCTTCCGTCAAAGAACAGGATAATGGTAGGATTTGCAAACACATTATACTTTGCAGGAAGTGCCGGAAACTTTTCTGAGTTCACGAAAACAAGCTTCATTTTAGGAAAACCTTCTTCCACCATTTGAATCACTTTTGGCCGCAGGCTAATGCAAGGTGCACAATGATCGTTGTAGAAATAAAGAATTAAAGCAGCTTCGTTGTTGACGGCGGCTTCCATCTGTTCCATGGTTTCCAGTTCGTTCTTCATGTCCTATTGTTATAAATTATCAAAAGCGGCGCAAAAGTATTACTTCTTTTCTTTTATCTGACATTCAAAAATCATTTTCTTGTTTATCAGGTAAGTGACAGGTTTACTTATTAATCTATAAGCTTGAGCTTTTCCAAAGTTTTAAACTTTGGAAAAGTTTATTTTAGGGGTGCAGTGATTTTTTTCTATATTTGCCACTGATAAAGGTCAAGGGAATCCTGTGAAAAACAGGAGCTGTCCCCGCAGCCGTAAGTTGTTTGATGTTTTTGGTATCCCTATTATGCCACTGTCTGCCTTAGGCGCGACGGGAAGGCTGCCAAAAATGCAACGAGCCGGAAGACCTGCCTTTATTATTGTTTTCGAAGCTTTCGGAGGAAAAGCTGGAGGAAAATACCTTTTCTTCCCCCTTTTTATTCCAGGTTGCTTATGAAAATTAGGTTTTAATTTTTGTAATGTTTAACTATAGGATTTTGAATGGAAAAAGTTGAATTTTTAACGGTCTTGGAAGCCCGTGGCTTACTATTGCATTCTCCTGCCAAAGCATTTCTTTAACAATTGTTTCAAACGGGGTTATTTGTTTTTAATACCAATAATAATTGGCTATGAAACAATTTGTTTCATATAGAAATACTTTGAAATGAGGACTTTTGTTTTGCTTCTTCTTGTGTTCTGTTTTACATCGGCTTTTGGTCAGATGGTTCCTGATACCATTCAGATTCCGGAAGTTGAGGTGAAATCAACAAGACAGTTGGAGCAGGCAGGTGTTACCCGGCATGATGTTGATACCATAGCTATGAAAAGGGAAACCGATGCTTCTCTTTCAGATTTGCTGAGCCGTTTTTCCACCGTTTTCATAAAAAGTGAAGGCAGAGGTGCTTTGTCAACAGTCGCTTTTCGTGGTACAGCTCCCTCGCATACAGAAGTATATTGGAATGGGATGAGCCTTCAGTCTCCTATGTTAGGACAGGTGGACTTTTCGCAAATTCCTGTATATCTTACAGATAGGATAAGTCTGAGCCCGGGCGCCAGCTCGCTCGTTGAAGGTGAGGGAGCATTGGGTGGCAGTATTTCTTTAAAAAATGATATTGTTTGGTCAGACCGTTGGCGGGGAACTGCTTTATCAGGATACGGAAGCTTTGGAACATGGAATGAATTTGTTCATCTGGCTAAGGGAACCAAAAAATTCCAATCTTCAACACGAATTTATTATAACCGGTCAAAAAATAATTTCCCTTTTACTAATAAGGATATTGCCAACATCAATCCTGTAACCGGAGCATATATTTATCCGAGACAGAGAAATCAACATGCCAATTATTTGCTGGAAGGGGCCATGCAGAGTTTCGGATTTCAGTTAGGCAAAAAGTCTCTTTTGGAAACCCATTATTGGTTTCAGTATTCTGATAGGGCCATTCCCAGGCTCAATACCTACGAAGGAAATGATAATTCTAATCTCAGCAGACAGCAGGACAGGACAAACCGAGCCACGGTGAAATTTTCACATTTTTATAAAAAGAGCGTTTTCACGGTGCAAAGTGGCCTGAGTGCTGAGAATATGATCTACAGCATCCGAAACAAGATTTACGGAGATGGATATTACAATGCATTGTATTCCAAATCAAATGTTTATGGATTCTATAATAAAGCACGGTATCAGTTTCGCCCGGTTAAGAATGCATTAGTTAAAGCAGCGGCTATTTTTGATTTTTATCATGTATGGACAAGGGACACGGTAAACCAAACAGGTTATAATCAGTTCAGGAGAAAAAGAGGTTTGATGCTATCCTGGCAACAGCAGGTGACTAGAAATTTCTCTTCTATGGTTTTGCTACGTAAGGATTGGATTAACCGGTTTTCTATCCCTGTAGTTCCTTACTTTGGTTTTAATTTGACGCTTTCGCAAAAACACAAACTCGTGCTGCATGGAAACATTGCCCGCAACTATCATTATCCTGATTTGAATGATTTGTATTGGCAACCTGGCGGCAATCCCAATTTGCTTCCCGAAGAAGGGCTGAATTCTGAAATGGGAATTAAAACTTCAGTTTCCTATAAAAAACTGAAGGGACAATTTGGGCTGACAGCATTTTATAATGACATCAAAAACTGGATTATTTGGATTCCCAGCCCCATGGGATATTGGTCCCCGCAAAATATTCAGCATGTGATTTCCAGTGGTTTTGAAGCCAATGTGATGTTTTCTTTTCCTATTAAAAAAGTGTTTGTAACGTTTAAAGGCAACTACACCTTCACAAAAAGTATCAATCATGGAAATGCAGCACACTGGGGTACAGCATCTGTCGGTAAACAACTTCCTTTTGTGCCGGTAAATTCAGGGAATGTAGTAGTTAATCTGAGTTTGAGGAGCTGGTATCTCACTTGGATAAATCATTCTTATTCAGAAAGATTTACCACTTCAACCAACGAAGTAACCTTGCGTGATCGCCTGAATCCATATTTTATGAACGATTTATATCTTGGGAAAAGGTGGTCGATGGATGGCCGGACAATTTCCCTGCAATTAAAAATTTTCAATTTGTTTAACGAACAGTATCGCTCTGTGCTTCAGCGACCCATGCCTGGCAGGAACGAGATGCTGTTACTAACCTATCATTTTTAAGCCTTATGAAAAAAGTAATATTTGCATTTATCATCGGAATGTTCTTCTTGTCCTCTTGTATAAAGGATAACACATTAAACAACAACCTGCACGAGAATAAAAAAGGACATGACGTTTTCATCATAAATCAGGGGAATTTTGGTTATGGAAATTCTTCGTTATCCTATTATGATCCGGTTGCCAAAAAGGTAATAAACAATGTTTTTTATGGAACCAACGGGCTGCCACTGGGCGACGTGGCAAATTCCATGGCGATAAGAGATTCTTTGGGTTACATCGTGGTCAACAATTCCGGAAAAATATATATTATCAATACAAATACCTTTAAATATGTAGGTAAAATTACGGGCTTTACCTCACCGCGAAATATTTGTTTTATCAGCAACACCAAGGCTTATGTGACGGATATGTATTCCAAAACCATTGAAATTGTGAATCCGGAAACTATGAAGATTACAGATTCCATCAATATTGATAACCATAATCCCAATTTCACACAACACACCTCTGAACATGTGGTATTGTACAACAATCTGGCTTTTGTAAATAGCTGGTCTTATGATGATAAGGTGCTGGTTATCAATACAAATGATGATAAGGTAATGGATTCTATAGCAGTAACAAAACAACCCAACACCATGGCTTTGGATAAAAACAATAACCTGTGGGTGTTGTCAGATGGCGGTTATTCAGGCAGTTCCTATGGTCAGGTGAAAGCTGCCTTAACTGAAATTGATACCAAAAGCATGCAGATTTTGAAAACATTTACATTTTCTAATATTGCGGCGTCTCCGACCGGTTTGTGCATGAATCCTGCAAAAGATACACTGTATTACCTGAAGCCTTCCACATATGGAGCTACCATAAATCTTCCCGGTATTTATGCGATGTCGATTAACGCTCAAAATCTTCCGGCGATGCCTTTAATCAACCAGAACAGGCATAGTTTTTATGCTTTGGATGTCGATCCTGGTAACGGAACAATTTATGTTTCCGACGCCTTGGATTATACACAAAGTGGAAAAGTATATGTCTATTCGCCTGACGGACAAATTGATGATAGCATAACGGCAGGAATTATACCCGGCGGATTTTGCTTTAAATAGTGAAAATGATAAAAGGTAATAAAATCAGTGGATTATGGTTAAGTATTGGAGCGAGAATACCCGTTTGCAGGAGGTGTACGAAAGAATAGTTTAATGATATTTGGATTCTTTTTTGTCAATTGTAAGAACAAAACCTTCAACCTTTCATCAATTTTTCATCAATCTCTGACCAATCTTTTCAATCTCTCAAATCGAATTTTAGTAGGAAAAACCTGAAAAAGAGAGGTTGGACATTTGGTGATGGTCTCAATATTCAAGTTGCCATAGAAAATAATACCTTTGCGTATAATTTTTTTTGCAATGATGACTAAAACCAATCGTGAGAAACGTGGAAATATCAGGGTAGCAATTACACATGGAGATTACAATGGTATTAGTTATGAGATAATTATCAAAGCTCTGGCTGATAATCGTCTGCTAGATTTATTTACACCTGTGGTTTACGGTCTTTCTAAGGTAATGGGATATCATCGTAAATTGATGAAAACTGGTGATTTCAATTATCATGCAATCGAAAAGAGTAGTGAGGTAAACGACCAGAAAATCAACCTCATAAGCGTGGATGATAATGAGGTGAAACTTGAATTTGGCCAATCTTCGCAAAAGGCCGGTGCATATGCTTATAAAGCACTGGAAATGGCCGTTGCGGATTTGAAAGACGAAGAAGTTGATGTTCTGGTGACAGCACCCATCAACAAAGCCAATATTCATTCTGATGATTTTTATTTCACAGGGCATACCGAATATCTGACCGAGCGGTTTGACGCTGAAAATTCTTTGATGCTGATGGTTTCAGGAAATTTACGTGTAGCAACAGCTACCAATCATTTGCCCATTCGGGAAGTGGCTAATGCATTGAACGAAGAGCTGATTATTAATAAGTTGAATATTTTAAATAATTCCTTACAAAAAGATTTTCTGATTGAAAGGCCTAAAATTGCTGTGTTAGGATTAAATCCTCATGCCGGTGATAACGGATTGATAGGAGATGAAGATGGACGTGTGGTAAAGGCCGCACTAAAGCAAGCAAAAGAACAGGGAATTATGGCTTTAGGTCCATTTCCTGCCGACGGCTTTTTTGGTACACAAGCTTTTCAGAAATACGATGCGGTTTTGGGTATGTATCACGACCAGGCACTGGTGCCTTTTAAACTTTTGGCATTGGAACACGGGGTAAATTTTACAGCCGGTTTGCCTATTGTCCGCACTTCTCCTGATCATGGAACAGCTTACGATATTGCCGGTAAATTCACAGCTTCCCCGGTTTCAATAAGAGAAGCTATTTATTTGGCCATCAATATTTATCGCAATCGGGAAAAATGGGAGGAGATGAATGCGAACCCGCTTTCCGTTAAATCAGAAGTTAAAAACAATAAACAGCATTCAGAATGAAGGCCTGGAAAATAGGGCTGACAGATAGAAGCGACTTTTTTGAGGCGGCCTATCTGGAAGCGAAAGACTTTTTGAAGACACAAAATTATGATACATCGTTTATATACTGGTGCAGAAATTGCCGAAATTATTAAGGCTGTTCTGATTTCCAGGGAACCGGATAAAATTCAGGTAAAAGATATTTTGATTGATAGCCGGCGGATGATTGCACCGGAGCAAAGCATGTTTTTTGCTTTGAGAACAAAACGTGACGATGGCCATCGCTATATTGATGATCTATACGAGAAAGGGCTGCGTTATTTTGTGGTTTCATCATACGAATCATGGGAAGAGCGTTTTCCGGAAGGCTCATTTTTTGTCGTTCAGGATACACTGGCGGCTCTGCAACAATTAGCGACTGCACATCGGATAAATTTTGATATCCCCGTCGTTGGAATTACAGGTAGCAATGGAAAAACAATTGTTAAAGAATGGATTTTTCAGTTAATGAGCCCGCAGAAAAAAGTAGTTCGGAGCCCGAAGAGCTACAATTCACAGATTGGAGTCCCTTTGTCGGTTTGGCAGATGAACGAAAGGCATGAAGTGGCCATTTTTGAAGCCGGTATTTCTGAGCCCGAAGAAATGGATCACCTGCAAACTATTATCAAACCAACGATTGGAATTTTTACAAATATCGGGGAAGCCCACAGTGAAAAATTCATTAGTCTGGCTCAGAAAATAGGTGAAAAGCTTAAACTGTTCACCCGGGTTGAAACCATGATTTACAATAGCGATCAGAAAGATTTACAGGATGTTATTATCCGTACGGGAATTCTGGAAAACATTAAAACATTTACCTGGGGCAGGGATGAGAATTGTAATCTGAGAATTGTTAAACAGGAAAAGGTCAATCATGCGACCCGGATTGAAGCGGAGTACCAGAATCAAAAGCTTGATATAGAAATTCCCTTTATCGATTCAGCTTCAGTGGAAAATGCTTGTCACTGTTGGGCTACGATGTTGTATTTTGATTTTACGAATCAGACCATTGCAAAGAAGATGAAAAATCTGACTCCGGTGGCCATGCGGCTTGAGCAGAAGGAGGGAACTAATAATTGTACAATCATTAATGATGCTTATAACTCTGATTTTAATTCGCTTACGATTGCGCTTGACTATATCAGCCAGCAAAAACAGCATCTTGAAAAAGTGGTGATTCTGTCGGATATCCTGCAAAGTGGACGGAGTGAAATGGAACTGTATTCTGATGTGGCTACCCTGCTGAAACAAAAAAAAATCAATAAGCTGATAGGCATAGGACCACGCATATCAAGGCACGCCGATTTGTTTGAAATGGATAAGCACTTTTTTTCTTCAACGAATGAGTTTCTTTCTGGCTTTTCACTCTCTTCTTTGCGTAATCAAACTGTGCTTTTGAAAGGGGCGCGGGTTTTTGAATTTGAGCGTATTAACCGGATCCTGCAGCAAAGGGTTCACGAAACAGTGTTTGAAGTGAATCTCAATTCATTGGTGGAAAACCTGAATTATTTCAAGTCAAAGTTAAATAAGGGTACCAAGGTGATGGCAATGGTGAAAGCTTTTTCTTATGGAAGTGGAAGTTTTGAAATTGCGAATATCCTTCAATTTCATCGTGTTGATTATTTGGCGGTAGCTTATGTTGATGAGGGCGTCGAGCTGCGAAAGGCCGGCATTAAACTTCCCATTATGGTGATGAGTCCTGAAGAATATTCTTTTGATTTGATGATAAAACATCAATTGGAACCAGAGATATTCAGTTTCAGGACGTTAACAATGCTTGAAAAAGCTATTAAGAGAAATGTGCTGCCGCAAAATAAACCGGTGAAAGTTCATGTCAAATTTGATACGGGTATGCGTCGTCTGGGATTTGAAAGGGCCGATATTCCTGAATTACTGCAACGGCTGAACGAGTCGCCGCTTATTTACGTGCAGTCGATGTTTTCACATTTGGCTGGAAGCGACAAACCTGAGCTTGATGATTTTACCCGCCAGCAGATTTCATCGTTTAAAGAGATTTGCAAGGAATTCAGAGAGTCCATTCCCCATCCTGTCATGACTCATATTTTGAATTCTGCCGGAATTATCCGATTCCCGGAAGCCAGGTTTGATATGGTAAGGCTGGGTATTGGTCTTTACGGAATTGGCTCTGATAGAAAAACAGATAAAGCTCTGGTTCAGGTTACCAGCCTGCGTTCTGAAATTGCACAAATACGAAATATTCATGCTGGTGATTCGGTGGGCTATAATCGTAGTTTTGTCGCTAAGAAGGATATGAAAATAGCCACTGTTTCCATTGGTTATGCTGATGGTTTGTTCCGAAATCTCGGAAATAAAAATTTTCCCCTGTGGGTTAATGACAAACCCGTGCCTATCATTGGCGATATCTGCATGGATATGTGTATTATAGACATTTCAAATGTGGATGCGAACGAAGGCGATCCGGTGATTGTTTTCAATCCTGAGCATCCGGTTTCAGAACTGGCAAAAGCTGCCGGAACTATTCCTTACGAAATTTTAAGCCGTATTTCACGTCGGGTGAAGCGGGTTTATTATCACGAATAAGTAATTCTTTTTATTTCATTAAACAGGAAAAAAGATTCAAGTTTAGTTTTTATTGCTATTAATTAAATATATGTTGGGAGATCAAAACTTTTTAGAAATCTTAAAGAATAACAAGTATAAGATTCTATTTTCAGGTATTGGAATAATCTTTTTTTTGTACATGTTTGTGAATATCATGGAGATAGATGCGGCCCAGTACTCTGTTATTTCCATGGAAATGAGCATAACCAAAAGTTTTCTTCATGTGTATCAGTTGGGCAAGGATTATCTCGATAAACCTCCCTTACTGTTTTGGCTTTCATCGCTTTCATTTATGGTTTTAGGCGTTTCTAATTTCGCCTTTAAATTGCCTGCTATTTTGGTGGCAATATTAGGAATTTACAGTACTTATCGCTTTGCAAAACGCTGGTATTCAAAAGAAACTGCAATATTTGCTGCGCTTATCCTGGCCACTTGCGAAGCCATGTTCTTGATGGTGAACGATATCAGAACTGATGTTGTTCTGTTGGGCTTTACAATATTTGCTATTTGGCAGCTTAGTGAATATCTTGAAAATCGAAGATGGCTACATCTGATATTAGGTGGAGTTGGAATTGGAGCTGCTATGTTGGCCAAAGGGCCATTGGGACTTATGATTCCGGCATTAGCTTTTGGCACAGAGTTTCTTTTAAAACGGCAATGGAAAAATATCTTTAGGTATCAGTGGCTGATAATGTTAGTTGTTGTTGCGGCTGTGCTGCTTCCTATGTGTTATGGCTTATATACCCAATTCGATTTACACCCCGAAAAAGTAGTTTACGGATTAAAAGGTCCTTCCGGACTTAAATTCTTCTTCTGGACGCAAAGTTTTGGTAGGATTACAGGACAAAATTACTGGCATAACAACGCGGGATATTTCTATTTCTGCAATACAATTATGTGGGATTTTGAGCCCTGGGTTTTGTTGTTTATTCCGGCTTTGTTTTTGAGGTTCAGGAAGATAATTCTCCAAAAATTTAAAGCAGGTACTTCTGAAGAATATGTCTCATTCGCCGGGTTTGTGCTTCCTTTTATTGCTTTTTCTTTTTCGCATTTTAAACTTCCGCATTATATATATCCTTTGTTCCCATTTTCCGCAATTATCACTGCAGATTTCATTGTGAAATTAAAGGACCGTTGGAAGTCTGTTGCCGGGAAAATTCAGTTTGGAATTATGCATATTTTCTGGCTGCTGGTTGTCGTGGATTTTATTTTCATCTTCCCGCCGAAAAACTTTGTGTTGCCGGTTATCTTAGCGCTGTTGTATATTGTTTTTTACCTTGTTTTCAGAAAGTTAAAAAGTGGCAGCGAAAAAATTGTCATCCCAACGGTAATAGCTGCTGTTGCATTTAATTTGTTGATGGCTACCAATTTTTATCCGAATTTGTTGACTTATCAACCGGGTTCTCAAGCAGCAATGTTTGTTATTAAAAATCATATTCCGGTATCAAAAATCCATCAACTGGATAACCCGAGTTTTTCATTTGATTTTTATACAAAAGATATTACTCCTCCGGATACAACATTAAATAATTTGAAAAAAGGAGATTACCTTTTTGTGGATGAAAAAGGGTTGGCAAAGGTTAAAAAGGATCAATTGAAGTTCGATGTTGTTAAAACTTTCCCTTCCTTCCAGGTAACCCACCTTGATGGAACGTTTTTATACAGAAAAACCCGGAGCCAGGCCCTTAAAAAAAGATATATTGTTAAATTGCACTGATTTTTTTAATAAAAAACAAGTATGACGCTCTCGATTATCCTCCCTGTTTATAATGAGGAAAAAACAGTACATCTGATTTTAGATAAAATTAAATCAGTTGAATTGTTGAAAGATGTTGGAAAAGAATTGATTGTGGTTAATGATTGCTCAACTGACAATACAGAGGAAGTGATCTTGAAATACAAGCAGGAGAATCCTGGGATGGATATCAAATATTTTAAAAATCCTGTAAACCTGGGTAAAGGAGGCGCAATCCATCATGGTATTGAAGAGGCAACCGGCGATTTTATTATTATTCAGGATGCTGATTTAGAGTATGATCCACGTGAATACAACGTGATGCTGAAACCTATTCTGGAGGGATTCGCTGATGTAGTTTATGGCTCTCGTTTTATGGGTGGAGCACCACACCGTATTTTGTTTTTCTGGCATTCGGTAGGAAACAGGATGTTGACGACATTGTCTAATATGTTTACCAATCTGAATCTCAGTGATATGGAAACTTGTTACAAACTGTTTCGAGCACCCCAGCTTAAGTCTCTTTTACTTAAGGAAAAACGTTTTGGTTTTGAACCGGAGGTGACTGCTAAAATAGCTAAGGTTCCGGGTATCAGAATTTATGAAGTGGGTATTTCATACTACGGCCGAACTTATCAGGAAGGCAAAAAAATAGGCTGGAAGGACGGCTTTCATGCTATTACCACTGTGCTAAGATATAATTTGTTTGATAATAAATATCTTAAGGAATAGAGGGTAAGATTGCCATTGATTTAGTTTCTCGAAGGATTTCAAGCAAAATGTATGTTTGGGAGTGTCGTTTGGAAAAAAGCACTCTATGTACTTTCCAAAGATTTGAAACAGAGTATTATGGAACCAACTTTTTGGAGGATAGATACTAAACGAAACTTTTACAAAGTTTTAATCTATGTTTTCCCTGCCTTGTACCTCATCCTGGGGTTCTATTTTCGTCAGGTTTTCGGTAATTTGTCATTAAGATCAGTTGATCCTGAATATATTCATTTTGTAAGCGGGTTATGTGTTTCAACAGGAAAATTCAGTCTTGCTAATATTGACCAACCAGCTTCTGTATTACATTTACTTCTCGCGGGAATCTTCAGAGTTACTTATCTTTTCCGACCTCATAATGTTCCATACTTTCAGGATGTCATACGGAATTCCGATATGTATCTCGCTGTCGGAAATCTTGTTATCACGACAATTATTGTTGTTACTATGTTGTGGGCAGGTAAAGCTGTTTTTAAAATATCTAAAAACATCGTTTATGCAGTGATGATTCAGACGGCTCCGTTTCTTATGAATATCTGGTATGATATTTCCGGAAGAATTTATACTGAACTGCTTTTTGTTGTTCCGATATTTATTTTGGTGGTTTTGCTTTTGAAAGAAATTTACGACGAAAGCGGGAATCAAAATCGCCGTATTTTATACTATGGATTAGCGGTTGGAATAGGATTTTCGCTTAAGATGACTTTTCTTCCTTTTTTGATACTTCCACTGTTTTTAATAAAAGATCTAACAGGTAAGTTGAAATACCTGTTTTATGCAGTTGTTTCTTTTGGCTTGTTATCTCTTCCCGTAATTTTTCAGCTGAATAGATTCTGGAACTGGTTTACCGGCCTTTTTTTGCATAGCGGTACGTATCAGGGTGGCGCAAAAACCGTAATTAATGGGGCAATGTTTTTCAAAAATTTAAAAGAATTATTTGTCTCCAAGCATAACTTCTTTTTTGCGCTGTTACTGTTGGCCATTTTTTTCCTGCTTACTTTCATAGTTAGAAAGGGAAAAAGTGTCTTAAAAAGAATCGATTTGGGCCTGATAACAGCCCTTGCCGGAATGATTTTTATTACTTCCAAACATTTCGAAATCAGGTATTTTGTACCGGCTTTATTGCTTTTTCCATTTTTATTGATTTTACTCAGGGAACACGCTTTGCAATACATTAACAACAAGTATTTAAACCTTTTGATGAGCTTGTTACTTGTCGTGATAATCGGTTACCAAATAAAGCAGGAAATACCTTATATCCGGATTGTTTCAAAAAGCGTTTCCAGCCAGATGGCAGCCAGAATTGAAACCAGAAATGTCGTTAAAACTCTGACAAAAGATAGCTACAAAATTATTGTCAGTCAGGATTATGGATGCCCGTACCAGGAATATGCCATTATGTACGGTTTTTCAATGGCTGGTCAAAACTGGCCCGGATACAAGGAAAAACTAAATAAAATTTATCCCGATACTTACCAATATTTCACATGGAGTGATACCATGAAATATTGGGGGCAGAAATTTAATGCTGATTCAGTTTTGGCCTCCGGGAAACCGGTTTATCTTTATCTTCAGAAGAACACGAAGGAACTGTATGATAAAACGATAAACAAGCTATTTAAAAGTGATTCAGGTCTTTTACTTACCAGGAAATTAATCTTTCAGAATCCGGTAAATCATGAGGCAATTTTACAATTGTTCCTTTCCAAAAAGAAAAAGAATAATTAATTTTTAAATTTGTTTTTTGAGCAAAAACAGGAATTCCAAAATTCTTACAGATATTATGCACCTTTACTGTCAGGATACTTTTAACCCACTTTTATTTCTGAAATGAAAAAGTATTTCGTCGCATTGAGCATTGGCATCGTATTGTTGGCTGTTTCTATCACAGATTTTAACACGAAAATCTACAGGCAGCCCGGACGGGTTATTCAATGGGATGTTATTGATTACTATGGTTATTTGCCTGCTGTTTTTATTTTTCATGATCTCACGCTTCAGTTTCAGGATCATTACCAGGGGAGTCATCATTTTGTTTTTTGGGCTAAAAAACTGCCCACGGGCAAATATGTGTTTAAAATGACCATGGGACTGTCCTTTCTTTATGCGCCTTTTTTTCTGGTAGCGAATCAATTAGCGGCTCATTTGGGATTTGATGCAGGAGGCTATTCACAACCCTATCAGTTAGCAATTGTTTTAGCCGCTTTGTTTTACCTGGCTTTGGGGCTAATCTTTCTAGCGAAGGTATTACGGTTTTATTTTTCAAAATGGATTACAGGACTGGTTCTGCTGGCGATAGGATTGGGGACAAATCTATTCTGGTATAGTAGTTTGGAACCGGGAATGGCGCATGTTTACGATTTTGCTTTAGCCGCGATTTTTATTTACCTGACAATAATTTGGTATCAGAAAATTAACTTCCTAAGGTCGATTCTTTTAGGAATCGTATTGGGATTGCTAACGCTTATCAGACATGTGAATGTGCTGTTTGTGATTATTTTTCTGCTTTATGGTGTTCAGAATGGTGAAGAGCTGAAAAGAAAATGGACCCTTTATAAAGATAAGTTTCTCTATTTGCTCATTATTGCAGTTTTTGCGTTCCTGATGGTGATTCCGCAGCTGGTTTACTGGAAAACGGTTACGGGACATTGGATCTATTATTCATATGGAAATCAAGGCTTTTTCTTTTTACATCCGCATATCTTGGATGTATTGTTCAGTTTCCGGAAAGGATGGTTTGTTTATACGCCTGTGATGGTATTTGCAGTTTTGGGAATTTATTCTTTGTTAAGAAGATTTAAAGCCTTCTTCTGGCCCGTTTTGATATTTCTGGTCGTCTATCTTTATATAGCATCTTCCTGGTGGTGCTGGTGGTATGGTGGTAGTCTGGGGCAAAGGGAATTAATTGATATATACCCTGTTATGGCCCTTCCGTTGGCGGGATTTTTTCATGCCATAAAACAATGGAAAGCAGGTGTGAAAAATACGATTGCAGCACTGGTGTTTCTTTCAGCATTGTTAGGAGTATTTTACAATTTTCAATATTACTATGGCGCTATTCACTGGGATTCTATGACAAAGCGTGCCTATTTTGATTCTTTTGGGAGGGTACACCCATCGCCACGTTTTAAAAAATTAATCCAAGCTCCGGATTACAATCGTGCCCTTAAGGGATTGCCTGCGAAAAAATCGAGTAATTCCGGAAAAGAAACCATGGATCAGGTTGTTAAGCGAATCAAAAGTGACAAAAACTGGTATCAGCTTGAGGTGAATAAGGCAAGAAAGAAGAACATCACGGTGGATTCTATGCTTAGAATCGACGCCCGGTATGTAATTAAAAATGAAAAATGAAGATGTGTTTTTAAATAATTCAGGATGTTTTTTTTGTTGAAATATAGATAATTACAACAGTAATGATAAAAAAGGAACCAAAAGGGGAGCAGTTTTTTTTATGGGGCTTTTTATTTGCCTTTTTTGTGGCTTCGGTCATTATCCTTTTCAAGACGGATAATACATTCGGTGGGGGTGACCCCATTTCACATTATAAGATTGCACATTGGGCATGGAAATATCCAGTCTTATTTCTGGATACCTGGGGAAAGCCGGTTTTCACAGTTTTGATTTCTCCCTGGGCGCAATTCGGAATGAACGGAGCACGTATTTACAACATCCTTGCCGGTTTGTTTTCGGCCTTCCTGGCCTGGAGAATATGCAAACAGTTTCATGTGGAAAATCGCTGGCTTGCACCTGTCTTTGTGCTTTTTATTCCCATTTATTTTGTGTTGATGTTTACCTCATTAACAGAAGTAACATTCAGCCTTTTTCTAACCCTTTCTCTTTTTCTTTTTTTCCGTGATAAGCTGATCTGGTCTGGAATTATTCTTTCTTTCATTCCGCTGGTCCGGACGGAGGGTATTGTTTTATTCCCATTATTCATAGCAGCTTTTTTACTGAAAAAAAAGTATGTTGCCATCTTATCTTTGTTCACAGGCTTTATCATTTTCAGCATTGCAGGACTATTTGTCTATCACAATTTTTGGTGGCTGATTACACAGAACCCATACAATGGAAGCGCTTTTGGTATTTATGGACACGGGAAGCTGCTTCATTTTGCGAATAAATTGCCATTGATTTTAGGGAAACCTATGACTTATTTGTCCCTGTTAGGAATTGCTGTTTTGTTCTTTCAGTGGCTCGTAATCGATAAGGCAAAATTGAGCAAAACCTTTTATTTGTTGCTACTCTTGCCGGGTTCATTTCTGATCTATTTTGCTGCTCATTCTTATGCATGGTGGAAAGGTATTGGCAATTCGCTGGGTCTCGTGCGTGTGATTGCTGCTGTTGCGCCCGCCGCAGCCATTACAGCAGTTATCGGTTTTGATAAAATCCTGATTCACTTGAAAAAAATCTCAGGAATTTTAAAATGGGGTGTTGCTTTTGGAGCTGTCATCTGGATATCTGTCATCGGGGCCAAAACATATCAAAACACTTTTAGTCTTTCACCTCCGGAGCAATTGATGAATCAAACTGTTGCGTTTATAAAAAATGATCATTTAGAAGATAAACCCGTTTTTTATTTCGACCCCTATTTCATTTATAAACTTGGGGCTGACCCTTATACGGGAAATGTAAGACAATGGTATCCGAAAGGAAATCATCCTGTACAAGCATTGCCTGTCGGTAGTATTATCGTCTGGGATGCACATTTTGGTCCCAATGAGGGGAATATGCCTCTAAATAAATTATTGAAAAATAAAAAGATAGAAGTCTTGAAAAAAATTGAGCCGCCCCATCCTTTTAAAGTGTTGGGCGGCTACAATTATGTTATTTATGTTTTTCAGAAACTTCCCGCAGCCAAAAAATAAGACTTAATGTGGAAAGTTAGTTTCGATAAAACCTAATCTTTCTTTAATTAGACGAGTTAGGCGCAACATCCAGAATCACAAATGTTCCTGGTTTCATTTTAGGCCATCGTTCTCCTTTTTTCAAAGGATAGAATTTTGCCGTCGGTAAATAGATGTGATGAGTTTGCGGGTCCACAATGTTTGTTCTGGCACCAGATTCCGTAGGAACCTGTTCCAGTACTTTAAAACGGTTGCCATTGTTTTCTTCCTGGACAACGGTTAAGGTACCTTGCCCATTGGAGCTGTATGCCCTTCCAAGAGCGGGATCAAAACCGGCCCCATCGGTATGACCTCCGGTAGGAAGTGTTGCCACAACAGTGTCTTTTTGTGTGTCGAAAACAACCATTATCTTGTTTCTACATACGGAAAATAACTTGTGGTGTGCAAAATCTGCAGCGAGGCCACTCGGATTCTTGCCGGGAGCCAACGGCCATGTTTTCTCCAATGTTAAGGTCTTGGTATTAATTAAGGAAATCATGGATTTGTCTTCAATGTTCACATAGATTTGTCCTTTGTTATTTGTGACTGCAAACTCCGGATTTCCTGCTAAAGGAATGGTCTTTAATACTTTTTCAGAATCAGCGCTAACAACAGTGATACAGTTGCTGTGTCCATCAAACGCAAAAACATCGTTGCTGAACTGATCGTAAACAATACAATCGGGATTGGCACCAGTCACCTTCACTTTGTTTGTGATTTTAAAGGTTTTAAGATTGAAAACAGCTACTACAGAATCTCTGCCGCTTGAAATAAAACCCTTGTTCAGATTGGGAGCCAAAGCAATTCCATGCACTCCATCAAGGCCATCCATGGTTGCGATAACTTTTCCGGTTTTTGTGCTGACAACCTGAACCATATTCCCGTGAGAAACGAATAAATCTCCATGAGAATTCACATTCAGGTAATCCCAGAAATTATTGCCGGGAATATGAATCTTCCTGACAATCCGGTAATGACTGTTGTTTTGAGTGCATCCCAAAACGCCAACAGCCAGCAACATAGCTAATAAAATTTTTTTCATTTTTTTTAATGTTTAATAAAAAGATTCAATATGATGAAGTTTTTGAGTTTTTCCCAGGTATAATTTCAAAAGATTAATTAAGTCAAAAGTAGTTTATTTATTGGATAATTGGCAATAGATACAAGGGATTCAGGATGGGTAATAACTTTTATCATGTAACAAAAAATAAATGACCCGATTAGTCCCACAATAAAAAAGTAAATCTGACTTATGCAGATTACTATTAATTTGTGTAATAAAAAACAAAAGTTTCAAACTCGAGATTTCAAAAGTTCCATCTGTAATTAATGAGGCAGGATTGAGATTTTTATTGGTGTATTTATCTGTAATTCAGATAAAAATATTTGTTTTCTCGAATTTGATGTAGAAATTTTTGCAATAATTATAAAATATTTCCGTTATTTGAACGATAATTAGGAGTTGTATTTTTCTAGAGGGTTAGCGGATAATTTTACTGCGGATGAGAAAATTTTTCTTTGGCGTTATACTGTCAATGCTATATACTATTTCAGCTTTTGGACAATGTAGTACAACGGCTAAATTTGGATATACTTATGTCGGGTGTAGTGTAATTCAGTTTACGGATTCTTCAACTACTTCAGCTACTTCAACGGTAATTAAGCGGCAGTGGTATTTTGGAGATGGTGACTCAGCTACAGGTAAGCAGGTAACACATACCTATACGCCTGGAACCTCTGTTACTGTGAAACTTGTGGTTACCGCTCAAGATACCTTGGGTGTTACCTGTCAGTCCACTACTACTAAAAACATCAGCCTCCAGACCCTTCCAACGGTTAATATTGCAAGTAATCCCAATCCGGGCTGTTTGAATGATACGATTCTGTTTGAAGGAACTTCTGATCACCCCATAAAAAGCTGGCAGTGGATATTTGGTGATGGGGATACTGCAAATATTCAAAATCCAGCTCATCTTTATGCGGATACACTTTCTTATCCTGTAAGTTTATATGTGGTGGATAGTTCGGGCTGTTCTAATCACCATGATACGATTCAAAAGATAAAGCCACTTCCCACAGTTAATTTTACCTGGAGTCCTGATCCTGCTTCGACAGTAGATAATATACAATTTGCTGGAACGAGTAATGCAACCGCGAATGCGACCACAATGGCATGGCGTTGGAATTTTGGTGACGGAGATACGGCATTTGTCCAAAATCCGACCCATAGTTATAGTGCATTTGGGCAATATAATACGACACTGACAATAACTGTTGATAGTCTTTGTTCGGCTTCCGTTTCCAGAACGGTACCTGTCGATCCTTTGCCCGCACCAGACTTTTCTTACTCAGTTTCATGCCTGCATGACATAACTTATTTTTCAGATTCTTCTACCACGCCTGTTGGAACGATTCAAACCTGGAAATGGTATTTTGGAGATGGCGACAGCACAATTATAAACAGCCCAAACAATCCAAATACGACGCATATTTATGTTACTCAGGCAACTTATCCTGTCACGCTTGTAACCATTAATTCCGATGGTTATCAGAGAAGTATCACGAAAAATGTTACAGTTGTTCCTAAGCCTACGGCATTTTTTACTTTTAATGATACTTGTTATACAAATCCTACCAGTTTTTATGATAAATCAGATACCAATGGTGGCTCGTCTATAACTTCATGGCATTGGACTTTTGGAGATGGGGACTCGGCCAGTGTTCAGGATCCCATGCATACTTATGCCTATCCGGGAAGTTATCCTGTCACTATGTATATTCAAAATGCTGATGGATGTAGAGATACTGTTCAAAGGACAGTGGTAATGGATTCTTTGCCGGCGGTGGATTTTACGATGTCAGCAGACACAATTTGTCAGGGGCAAAGTGTTACCTTTTTGGGACAAGCATCGAATATTCACTCTTGGAACTGGGATTTTGGTAACGGGCAAACTTCTACTTATGATAGTATCACTGAACAGTTTACGACACCAGGGACGGATACAATTACATTAACTGTTAAAGATTTAAAAGGTTGTTCGAGTTCTGTTTACCATACAATTTATGTAAAGCCCAGACCTACAGCTAATTTTGATTTTGCGATATTCTGTAAAGCAGATACAACTTGTTTTATTGATTCTTCAACTATTTCATCAGGATATATAAAGTCATGGCAGTGGGATTTCGGTGATACCTTTTCTTCTTCGTTACAGAATCCGGATCATTATTATAATGATCAAACAAAAAACTATAATGCAAGGCTTACTGTTACTTCCAACCAAGCCTGCAGCAGTTCAGCAACCAGACTAATTATATTTGATTCATTGCCGGTTCCTCAGTTTGCTGATACTAATGCTTGCATGAGTGATGAAACACATTTCACTGATAAATCTACTTCTCCTGGAATTAGTTACATCACCACCCGAAAATGGTACTTTGGAGATGGCGACAGCTTAATTGTTACAGATCCCAATATTTCTATAGCTGATCATATCTACAAGGATACAACCACTTATGTTGTAAAATTGATTGTGGAAAATTCTTTTGGAAAAACCGATAGCATTACAAGGATAATTACGGTCCATAAAAAGCCGCTTGCAGATTTTACATTCAACGACACTTGTTTTACCAAACCAATTACCTTTATTGACTCATCAAAAAGAGATGGAGGGTCTGCATTGTCTGCATGGAACTGGAATTTTGGGGATCCAAACTCAGGAACAAAAGATTCATCTTCGTTGGAGAATCCGACCCATGTGATGACCAATCCTGGAAATTATACGGTAAGTCTTATAGTTTCTAACACAGACGGATGCTCTGACACAGCATACAAAAATGTGGTAGTAGATTCGTTGCCTAATCCATCGTTTACCGTATCTAATGATACTATATGTTTCGGTGATAAGGCCTACTTTTACGGAAACGGAAAAAATATCACTTCATGGCACTGGGACTTTGGAGATGACTCTACTTCTTCTTATCAGGATCCTTCTCATAAATATTTAAATCCGGGAACCTATGTGGTAACGCTGACTGTAAAGGATATGAAAGGTTGTTCAAACTTTGTTACCGATACAGTATTTGTAGATGACCGTCCGAAAGTTGCGTTTTCCATCGGACCTTCTTGTGTTGGTGATTCAACATATTTCTCTGATGGCTCAAATACGATATACGGCCATAACGTACAATGGCAGTGGGATTTTGGAGATACTGCATCCGGCTCAAACCAGTCGACAGCAGAGAATCCGGCACATCATTTTACTGACGCGGGAACCTATACTACAAAGCTTATTGTAACAGACAATTACGGATGCACTGATTCGGTTTCTCATTTTGTGAATGTGTATGCTCCGCCTAAAGCTGCCTTTAGTTACCACCAGGCTTGTGACCCGGCTACAAGAGTTGATTTCACGAATCAATCTGTAAGAAGCAGCAGCAATAGCCCCATTGTCAATTATTTGTGGACTTTTTATGAGGCTGATACCTCCAACTTACAGGATCCTTCTTACCGTTTTCCACATTATGATTCTTGTTATCAGGTTACCTTAATGGTAACGGATACCAACGGATGTCATAATACTGATACGGTGCAAGTTTGTCTGAGAGATAGTTTGACGGCTGATTTTACTATGACAAAAGTCTGTCTTGGAGATCCAACTGCATTCACGGCTTCGTATAATCCTTACAACGATTCAATAGCCTCCTACACCTGGAATTTTGGAGATGGAAGTGCAGAAGTTGTAACCTATCACGATACAGTTAGTCATGTCTTTGCGCGTCCGGGAACTTATAATGTGGTTCTGAGTGTTGTGGATACTAATGGATGTTCTGTTTCTATTACCCACCAGGCTTTAGTGGATTCGCTGCCACAACCTGATTTCGCCCATATGACGCCAAATTGTGATCAGCCAACCTCTTTTCAGGGGCCTTCTAAAGGCGGAGGTAGTTTCATCAGTAGCTGGCAATGGAATTTCGGAGATGTTAATTCAGGCACTAGCGATACTTCATCTTCACAGAACCCAAGCCACCTCTATCCTTCAATGGATAGTACTTATCAGGTTAAACTGATTGTAAAGAACTTTAACGGGTGTGTTGATTCTATTACCAAACCGGTGAAGACGACTACCTGTTTGCATGTTTTATATACTGTCAATACATCAACAGGGTGTGCTAACAACCCGGTTTATTTCAGGGACCATACCTCATTGAATTCATCACGTGGAACAATCGACCAATGGAATTGGAATTTTGGAGATGGGACAACGAAAACATATACAGCTTACAAAGATTCTATTCTACATGTTTATGATTCAACGGGAATTTATCATGTTACATTGAATATCAAAGCAACAGTTAATAATATGCCAATTACGGGTACATACGATTCAATTATTAATATTTACAGGCCTCCTATTGCAGACTTTGGTTATAATAATTCGTGTGCCAGTCTTGAAACGAAGTTTACTGATTCTACCAGGACTTTCGATGCTGCGCTAAGTAAGTGGCAATGGACATTTAACGATCCATATAATATCAATGATAGCTCAGGGTTGCAGAATCCAACTTATCTTTACGATTCTGCAGGTACCTATTCTGTACAACTAATAGTTACAGATAATAATAACTGTCGTGACACAGTTACAAAACCTGTTACAATGCATTCATCCCCTGTAGCTGCATTTACTGTAACACAAAACTACAATAACGTTACGGGGCAGGTCTTACTGAATAATTTATCTACCGGCGCTACTCAGTATTTTTGGGATTTTGGCGATGGACATTCGTCCACTGAGACAAGTCCTGTTTATCAGTACGAGTCCGTGGGTATTTTCAAGATTTTGCTGACAGCTACCAATGATTACATGTGTTCTGATACCGCGTCCAATTATATTGATCTAACCTCCGGACTTTATGTTCCTAATTCTTTTGCTCCAAACTCTGAACATGCCGGAGTGAAGGTTTTTAAACCCAAGGGAATTAATCTGAAAAAATATGATATTCAGGTCTTTAATATGTGGGGTGATTTGCTATGGGAAAGCACGAAACTGAATGCCAAAGGTGAGCCAACAGAAGGTTGGAACGGAACTTATAAAGGACAACCTATGCCGGAAGGCGATTATATATGGCGAATAGAAGCCAAATTCCTTGATGGCAGTACCTGGAAAGGCTCAGACAACGGAGATGGAAATAAAAAGCCTTACGGAACGGTCTTTCTGATACGATAAGTTCGAAAACTACGTTTGCCTATTTGTTAAATATTCTTTAATTGAAATATGAGCTAACGATGAATCATCATTTCTTGCTAATTTGCATTTTTATTTTCTAATGTTGAAATGGAGGATATTATGGAATACAAAATTTCAAAAGAACACACAGCAGTAGTTGTGATTGACTTGCAAAAAGGAATTGTTGCCATGCCAACAGAGCCATATCCTGCAAAGCAGGTTATTGAAAATTCAGTAAAGATTATTGAAGCGGCACGTCAAAACAAGATGCCTGTATTTTTGGTTCATGTAACTCCCTCTCCGGATGGAAAAGATGCATTGCATCCTGTTGTTGAAAGTTCGTTTCATTTTGGTGACAGACCGGCTGACTGGGCAGAATATATTCCTGAACTCAATATTCAACCCACGGACTTTCTGATTACCAAACGCCAGTGGGGTGCCTTTTACGGTACAGAACTGGAGCTTCAACTCAGGAGACGTGGTATCGATACCATCATCCTTTGTGGTATTGCTACCAATATGGGTGTTGAAAGTACAGCACGATTTGCATTTGAGTATGGTTTTAATCAGATCTTTGCCGAAGATGCAATGGCTGCACGCTCAGAAGAAATGCACAGCCACCCGGTAAAATATACTTTCCCACGGATGGGACTTGTCATGAAAACTGATGCTGTATTGAAAGAAATAGAAAAATAATTTGCTGGTTGTCAGATTTCCGGTATTTATTTTTCTTTTTAAATTTTAAAAAATTGAAGAGGATTCTGTCGTTGGAGCAGGGTTCTTGTATATTTTTAAAGGAAATAGGATGAAGCGATTATTAGGACTTGTATTACTGATGATGTTTTCCGGAGCAGCAATTGCCCGGACTGGACATCAAATCAAACTAAAATTGAATGGATATACTGGAAATAAGCTGATATTGGCTTCTTATTATGGCAATAAAATTAAGCTTATAGATACAGTAAAGGCCGTTCAACCCGGAGTTTTTCTGTTTGAAGGAAATAAATCGCTTTCTGGCGGAATTTATATGGCCGTTAGCCAGAAGAAGAAGAAACTGTTTGAGTTTGTAATTAACAAAAATCAGCAGTTTACCCTGACTACCAATAAAGCCGATTACTCGCTGGATATGAAAGTGAAAAACTCGATGGAAAATCAATTGTTTTTTAAGTATTTAAAATTCAACGAAAAGCAATACAAAGCCTCTCTCGCAATTGCAAAAAAGAGAAAGGAGCTTAAAAAGGGTACCAGCGGTTATAATGCGTTAACACATAAAATGGATTCTCTGAAACAGACTGCAGCAAAGTATCGTGATCAATTAGCACAGGAAAATCCAAATACCTTTGTAGCTCAGGTCTTTAAAGCTATGTCTGAAACGGAAAAGGCAAGTTCTGAGAACCCGAGAACGAAAGAAGCCTTTTATCATTTGAAGAATCATTATTGGGATAATTTTGCATTGAATGATCCTCGGATGTTTCGAACCCCATTGTATGATAGAAAAATTGACTATTATTTTAAATACTTAGTCCCCATGCTACCCGATTCTGTGGATAGTGCTATAGATGAGGTTGTTAAAAAAGCTGAACCTTGTTCAGAATGCGTTAGTTATCTGGTTTGGAAATTCACAATTGAATATCAGAACCCTAAATATATGGGTTTTGATAAAGTATTTGTCCACCTGGTTGATCACTATTTTGCCAGGGAATCTATTAAGAACACTACACCTTCGATTGTAAAAATGTTAAAGAAAAGGGCCAATGAGTTACGCCCGCTTTTGCTAGGCAAAAGAGCTCCAGAACTAATCCTTATGGACACTACCGGGCGATACATTGGGTTTGAATCGCTGCCTAATAAGTACACACTGCTGTTGTTTTGGGATTATGAGTGCGGTGTATGCAGGCAACAAATGAAAGAATTAGTCCCGTTCTATAATAAATACGCAAAGAAATACAACTTAGCAATCTATGGTATCTGTATTAATTCCGATTTAAATAAATGGAAAGAAGCAGTGAGAAAAAGAAAACTACCCTGGATTAATGTGAATGGAACAAGGACCATGAAAGGCGATTTTACCAAAACATATATCATTCACGGTACTCCCCAATTCTTCCTTTTGGATAGAAATAAGAAAATCATAGCCAAGCAATTTTCAGTAAATCAGTTGAAGATGATTCTGGATGATTTAAATAAGAAAAGTGGTTCAAAATAATTTTTGAATCCGTCCGATTTTCTGAATTTCTCTCTGTGTTAGGTGTAAAAAAATCAGAATTTGTGAACTCAACTTCAGCAAATTGCTTATTGAAGCCACTTCTGATAGTCTCTACTTTTACCCTCTAAACAAATTTAGGTCTGACTAAGAGGGTGGCGGATGAGGAAATTTTACTATTGTATTGTATTGTTATTGTTATACAATGTACCTGCCTTTGGGCAATGTAATACTACGGCTGGTTTTGGGTATAACTATATCGGTTGTAGTGAAATAAAGTTTACAGATTCTTCAACTACATCTACGAATTATAAGTTAGTAAAATGGCAGTGGAATTTTGGTGATGGAGATACCGCTATTGGCCCTATTGTTACTCATACATTTAAACCTGGCCTAAATGTACAGGTTAGACTAATTGTAACTGCGGAAGATTCATCGGGAAATGTTTGTCCTGATACCACAACACAAGACATCAATATTCGTTCTTTGCCGACAGTGCATATTCAGAGCAACCCGAATCCTGCCTGTATCCAAATAGCACCTCAGTTTACAGGGACCTCCAATCGTGGCATCAAGAGCTGGCAGTGGATATTCGGCGATGGAGATACGGTTAATGTGCAAAACCCGGTACACCAGTATGCAGATACGGGTTCGTATCAAGTATTTCTGCATGTAGTTGATTCAGTAGGTTGTTCCAATCAGAATGATACGGCATACGTGCAAAAAATAGACCCGCCTCCAACCGTAGATTTTACATGGAGCCCGGATCCAGTAACCACCTCAGATAACATCCAGTTTACAGGTACGAGTGACGCTTTACCCGGTGCCACCACGATATCCTGGCATTGGGATTTTGGAGACGGTGACACGGCCAATATTCAAAATCCCACGCATAATTATCCGGTAGCGGGGCAGGATACGGTTACGTTATCTATTGATGTAAATGGTACCTGTACAAATTCCATAACCAAGGTTCTGACAATTAACCCGTTGCCGACCGCTAAATTTGGCTATTCCTATTTATCGTGCAGCCGTCTTCAGTTTACAGATTCATCGACCACATCTGCTGACTATCCTTTCATCAAATGGTATTGGGATTTTGGTGATGGGGACACCGCTGTCGGACCGAACGTCGCCCATACTTTTACACCGGGTACAACACCCAAAGTAAAGCTGGTAGTTTCCGCTGAAGATACATTGGGCAATATTTTCAAAGATTCCACAACACAAGACATCAATATTCGTTCTTTGCCGACAGTGCATATTCAGAGCAACCCGAATCCTGCCTGTATCCAAATAGCACCTCAGTTTACAGGGACCTCCAATCGTGGCATCAAGAGCTGGCAGTGGATATTCGGCGATGGAGATACGGTTAATGTGCAAAACCCGGTACACCAGTATGCAGATACGGGTTCGTATCAAGTATTTCTGCATGTAGTTGATTCAGTAGGTTGTTCCAATCAGAATGATACGGCATACGTGCAAAAAATAGACCCGCCTCCAACCGTAGATTTTACATGGAGCCCGGATCCAGTAACCACCTCAGATAACATCCAGTTTACAGGTACGAGTGACGCTTTACCCGGTGCCACCACGATATCCTGGCATTGGGATTTTGGAGACGGTGACACGGCCAATATTCAAAATCCCACGCATAATTATCCGGTAGCGGGGCAGGATACAGTTACGTTATCTATTGTTGTGAACGGACAATGTTCTTCAAAGGTCAGAAAAGTTTTGACGGTTTATCCTTATGTCAAGCCAAACTTCACGTATTCAGTTTCTTGTCTTCGGGATGTTACCTATTTTCAGGATTCCTCGGTGACGGCCCACGGAGCTACAATAAAAACCTGGAAATGGTATTGGGGAGACGGTGATAGCACCATTATAGATAGCCCGGATAATCCGGATACAACGCATGTCTATGTTACTCAGGCTACATACCCGGTTACGCTTGTTACGGTTACGACAAGTGGTTATCAAAGGAGTGTAACAAAATACGTTTCAGTGGTTCCCAAACCGACGGCTTTTTTCACTTTCAATGATACCTGTTATACAAATCCAACCAGTTTCTATGATCGGTCTTTGACCAATGGAGGTTCTGCCATCACATCATGGCACTGGACTTTCGGTGATGGGAATTCGGCCAATGTTCAGGATACAATGCATACATACGCTTATCCCGGAAGTTATCCGGTTACTTTGTATATCCAAAACAGTGATGGATGTACAGATACCGTTCAAAGAACTTTTGTTATGGATTCGTTGCCAGTGGTGGACTTTTCAATATCAAAGGACACTATTTGCCAGAATGAAAGCGCAATTTTTTCGGGTCAGGGTAAAGACATAACCTCTTGGCATTGGGATTTTGGAAATGGAGACACGTCTATTTTTAAAACTACCACCTACCATTTTGCTTCTCCCGGAACGTATACAGTGACTTTAACAGCTAAAGATTTAAAAGGATGCTCAAGTTCCGTTTCCCATACAATTTATGTGAAGCCCAACCCTACGGCCAATTTTGATTTTACGACATTCTGTAAAGCAGATACAACCTGTTTTATTGATTCTTCAACTATTTCACCAGGATATATAAAGTCATGGCAGTGGGATTTCGGTGATACCTATTCTTCTTCGTTACAGAATCCGGATCATTATTACAATGATCAAACAAAAAACTATAATGCAAGGCTAACTGTTACTTCCAACGAAGCTTGTACTAATTCCGTAACAAAACTCATTATCTTCGATTCGCTGCCTGTTCCTGATTTTAATGTTTCGAATGCCTGTATGAGTGATAATACACATTTTGAAGATGTATCAACTTCTCCCGGAAGTAGTTACATTTCAACGAGGAAATGGTACTTTGGAGACGGAGACAGTTTAGTAGTGACCGGTTCGAATAATAACACAGCCGAACATGTTTACAAGGATAATACGAGTTTTGATGTTAAGTTGGTTCTGGTTAATTCTTTTGGAAAGACAGACAGTATAACAAAACGCATTACCGTTTATAAAAAGCCGCTGGCCGATTTTAAATTTAACGATACATGCTATACCAAGCCGATAACATTTACCGATTTGTCGACAAAAGATGGAGGTTCGGCAATATCAGCCTGGAACTGGAATTTCGGTGATACATTATCAGGAGTAAAAAATATGGATACCCTGGAAAGTCCGACCCATATCATGAGTTATCCGGGCAGTTATAAAGTAAGGCTTATAGCTTCAAACACAGATGGGTGTTCCGA
>CAZGZO010000005.1:20830-37949 GCA_964529695.1 uncultured Lentimicrobiaceae bacterium | reverse complement strand
ATAATAAAAGCAAGGCCATGCAAATTGAATTGCATGGCCATGATATAAGATCGTGTATGAGATTCTTTAAACGATTTATCCAGAAAACTCGTATGTGGTTTTATGCTTAAAGGCATAATGGGAAATGTTTATTCCCAGTTTCCGTCAGTAGATGGTTCATCCATGGAACCCACTTTAAGTCCGGGGTATTTTTTAATCTGTTTTTGGTTAGCAATCAGGTTAATAACCAATTGTTTATTCATCCCGTCCAGATAAGAAGTGTACGGAGCTTCCGCCTGAAAAACATTGACTTTCACACCACCTTTTTTGATAACACCCGCTTGCAATTTAAATTTGAGATCTTGCGAGAATGGAATGATATTAATTTTGTGATAATCAATCTTGGGATGTGTTCCAAACAAGGAATCAGCCACTTTAACATATCCTACTGTGTCATTTATGGTTCTTGTGTAAGTTGTATCAGTCGGGTCCGGAATCATTTTAACTATCGGAATTTCTGCGGTACCCATAAAATTGATCAGCGTATCAAAGGAACCAGTGTAACGGTCATTGAGTTGTTTGTAAATAAATTCAGCTGAACGAATTTTTTTAAGATAATTAATTACAACTGCTTCACGTACCTTTTTCTCTTTATTAAATCGCACAGGCGACATAATGCTGTCATAAATCAAATAACCTAAAACTACTGCAATGGTTATTAAAATAGCTTGAATAATTTTGTTTTTCATACTTAATTATTTTACCGGACAAATTTATAATTTTTTTTATTCGTTTAAGACAATTGTTGCATTAACCTGCCATTTAAAATTATTACAGTTAAATACAAGCATCTATAATATTTCAAACACGGGTATTTCATTGACTAAATGGAAAGTATGATTCTGATAATCCATTTCGCAACAATAATGATTCATCCCGTTACTTACCATTAAAAAATCAGCATGAACCACAAAATTATAACTGGCAACCTGTTCAACTACATTTTGGCTTAACTTCACAGAAGGAGCCTTAAATTCAATAAGAACTGCGGGACTGCCATCTTTCTTAAAAACAACAGCATCAAATCTTTTGCTCCTTCCTAACACCATCAACTGCTTTTCAACACTTATTAAGCCTGGAGGATATCCTTTTTCGTCGCAAAGAAAATGAAGAAAATGCTGCCGCACCCATTCCTCAGGTGTCAGCCTAACAAACTTTCTTCTGAATACATCAAAAATCTCATTTTCATTGTTTTCTGTTGCTCTAACCTTTACTTCGTATCCCGGCAAATTTAATTCCATATCTTTTGCAAAATCAGGCTATAAAATTAAAACATTTCATTTTATGGACTTTCTTTTACCTCAAAGTTTATTGAAAAACATAAGCCTTGTGTCATTCAATTGGATTGATAGAGATTGATAGAAGATTGAAAAGGATCGATGGTTGCAATGTTGCTTCTGAAAGATTCTAGATTCAATCTTTATTCAATCTCCTCAACTAAATCTAAAACTGCAATCAAAGACTTCTAACTTAAAAAACTCAACTCGTTTATCATTCCCTTGGCCGGCTTAACGGGCTGTCCACTCTAGTCCCGGCACTGCAGGCCGTGTTCCGTAACAGCTTGCAAGGGGCTTCCTCCGGTCGCCCTCGCCGCTGAACTCCACATCAGCCTGCAGCACCGGGCGCTGCCGTTCCCATCCCTGCCGGTTTGGATGTACAATTAAAGAATAGACGATGTATGATGTGGGGTCAAACTTTTATACCATTGAACTTTAAACTTTGAACCTCCGAATCATCAATTCTTCCTGCCAATAAAGGCGGGAATATCTAAAAAACAGAAAAATCAACTAGTTCAGTAAACCGGAAAAGAATTAAATTTGCATGTAAAAATGATGAAAACGAAACTTGAAATCGTCAAAGACTGGCTTCCAAGATATACCGGTATGCCTTTAGAAGACTTTGGAGATTATATTCTCCTTACCAACTTTGACCAATATATCGATCTTTTTTGTGAATGGCACGATGTAGAGGTTGCCGACAGAGAAAAACCCATGATTGCTGCCACTGCCGATGATATCACCATCATAAATTTTGGAATGGGAAGTGCCAATGCGGCGACTGTTATGGATTTACTACGAGCTATTTCTCCTAAAGCCGCGTTATTTTTAGGAAAATGCGGCGGATTGAAAAAGAAAAATTCGGTGGGGGATTTAATTCTTCCCATCGCTGCCATCCGCGGTGAAGGTACTTCCAATGATTATTTTCCGTCTAAAGTTCCTGCCCTGCCGGCATTTAACTTGCAGAAAGCCATTTCAACAACTATTCGGGAATTCTCTAGAGATTACTGGACCGGTACAGTTTTCACCACCAACCGCCGGGTTTGGGAACACGACAATAAGTTTAAAAAACTCCTGCGTAAAACCCGAAGTATGGCCATTGACATGGAAACCGCAACCATCTTCAGCGTTGGTTTCTACAATAAAATCCCAACCGGAGCTATACTGCTTGTAACCGATCAGCCCATGATTCCGGAAGGCATCAAAACCACTGAAAGCGATGAGAAAGTCAACGCCCAATACGTGGAAGAGCATGTTAAAATCGGAATTAAATCGCTGGAACAACTGAAAAACAAAGGTCTTACCGTGAAACACTTAAGATTTTGATCATTTCATCTTACAAGCAGATTCTTGAATCACTGAAGAATAAAAAATACAGCCCCGCGTACTTTTTGTATGGGGAGGAACCATTTTATATCGACGAACTCACAAACTACATCGAACAAAACACACTGGATGAAGCAGACCGCGATTTCAACCAACTTGTGGTTTATGGTCGCGACGTAACAACCCGCGAAGTTATTGACCAGGCCAGGCGTTTTCCCATGATGGGCAATGTCCTGCTTGTGATTGTTAAAGAGGCTCAGGATATCAGAGATTTGGAACCACTAGAATCTTATTTCAAAAAACCAACCGAATCTACTATTCTGGTTATCAACTATAAATACAAAAAAATCGACAAACGAAAAGCCCTTTACAAATTACTAAGCAAGTCGGAAAATGTAGTGCTTTTTGAGTCACCAAAACTTTATGACAATAAAATCCCGGATTGGATTAGCGACAGAGTTCGTGAGATGGGATTTGTCATTCCACCGGCATCTGCTTTACTGTTGTCAGAATACCTTGGAAACGATTTGAATCGTATCAGCAATGAACTCAAAAAATTAATTATCAGCCTAAAACCGGGCGATACTATCACTTCAGACCTGATTGAGCAAAATATCGGAATCAGTAAAGAATTCAACATCTTTGAACTCACCAAAGCCATCAGCAAAAAAGATGCTTTCCGTGCTTTTAGAATCATTCAATATTTTGAAGCCAACCCCAAACAGAATCCACTATTTCTGGTGATTCCCATGTTGCATTCCTATTTCATGAAAGTATTTCTTTTTCACCAGGTTAGTCGTGAAAGCAAAGGGGATGCATCTAAAAAATTGGGAATCAATCCATTTTTCTATGATGAATACAGAATGGCAGCAAAAAACTATCCGCCGGAAAACCTGAAACATATCATTGCTCAGCTTCATGATTTAGATTTGAAAAGTAAAGGAGTCGGACTGCGGGATGCAACTTCCTTTGGACCACTCAAAGATTTTACACTTCAGACACTTTCCTAAGAATTACTTATTCCCAAACATCTTATCGATTAAATCAGCGTATTTTTCGGAGATAAATTTCCTTTTCAGCTTCAAATTAGCAGTTATTTCACCGGTTTCAATCGTCCATTCATGATCAAGCAGTTCAAACTTTTTGATCTTCTCTGTGTCACCGAAAAATTTATTGTATTGATTAATCTCTTCCTTAAAGCGGTTGATGATTTCATCATGTGAAATAATATCACCGTTGTTTGTAAAGGGACATTCTTTTTGTCTGCACCAGCTTTTCAAAAATTCAAAATCGGGAACAACCAGGGCTGCAGCAAATTTTTGATTCTCCCCTACCACCATAATCTGGTCAATAAAAGCAGATTCCTTGAATTTGTTTTCAATCAAAGCCGGTGAGATATATTTTCCCATAGAAGTTTTAAAGATCTCCTTTACTCTACCGGTGATTTTCAGCATCCCATTCTCATCAACTACACCAACATCGCCCGTATGCATCCAGCCGTCAATAACAGTAGATTTAGTCATTTCGGGATCTTTAAAATAACCCACCATCACATTGTCGCCTTTTACCAGGATTTCACCTGTTTCAGATATCTTAATCTGGGTATTATTTACAGGTGGCCCAACTGTACCAATCTTACGTTTCCCCTTTTCGAAGGTATTGCATGAAATAACCGGAGCTGTTTCCGTCATACCGTAACCTTCAACCACCGGAATTCCGGCAGCATTAAAAACTCTTGCCAGCCTGGGTTGTAACGCGGCACCACCAGAAACCACAGCTCTCATATTACCGCCCAAAGCTTCACGCCATTTTGAGTAAATCAGTTTATCGTAAAACGCTCGTTGTGCGTGGAATATAGGATTCTTGATATCATATTCATATTTGTTTCCGAGAGAAACAGCATTAAAAAACAAGGTTTTAGCAACCGGACTCAAATCCCTTCCTTTGGCCATAATCTTATCATAAACTTTTTCCAATAATCGTGGAACCGTGGTTAGGACATGAGGTTTTATTTCCTGGATATTTGCCGCTATTGTACCCATATTTTCAGCATAATAGATTGAAACACCCAGATAAATCAGGATATAGACACAGGTTCTCTCAAAAACATGACACAAAGGAAGATAGCTCACAACCCGGCAATTTTCGTCCACAGGAAAAATGTGGTAAAGGTTAACTACATTGCTCAAAATATTTTTGTGCGAAAGCATCACACCTTTGGGCTTTCCGGTAGTCCCGGAAGTATAAATAATGGATGCCACATCTTCAGGAAAAACTGTGGCCTTCGATTCCTCAAGTAATAGTTCATTCTCATTGGACTTACCCAATTCGATAAGGTCATTCAAATGCAAGACATCGTCGAAACGTTTAAAAGTGTAAACACCTTTTATGCTAGGAATATCCGGTACAATGTGTTTGACTTTGCGGAAAAGTTCCCAACCGGAAACAAAAACAAACATCACTTCCGAATGCTCCAGAATGTATCTGTAATCTGCTTCACTGATAGTCGGATAAATAGGAACATGAATGGCCCCAATTTGCAATATAGCCATGTCAATAATGTTCCATTCCGGTCTGTTGGGAGAGATGGTACCAATTTTATCGCCCTTTTTTACACCCAGTTTCAGCAAGCCATAACTGATGTTGTTGACCATCTCGCGAATGGTTTTCAAGTCGTACTTCACCCATTCGCCATCGACTTTCCCGGCAAAAACATCTTCTTTCGGCTTAAAAGATTGTTCATAATGGTCGAGGATATCAAACAGCCTTCGCACCTTCATTATTCAGATAATTAGTTATTTACATATATCGAGTCAGATGCATTCCCCTTTCGGAAAATACCTGAATACTAAAGTTCCTTATGAAAAACTGTTGCGCTTGCCTGTGCCGTAGGCATAATCGTCAAATCATTGATATTGACATGAGCTGGAAGTGTTGTAACAAACCAGGAAACCTCTGCAATATCCTCAGGATGCAGCGGTTCAAAACCTTTGTACACATTATCCGCTTTTCCCTGGTCGCCCTTAAACCGGACTACAGAAAATTCCGTTTCAACGGCTCCGGGCGCAATCTGGGTCACTTTAATGCCATCATGAACAGTGTCAATCCTCATTCCTTTTGTCAAGGCATCCACGGCATGTTTGGTGGCACAATAAACATTTCCATTGGGATAAACCTCTTTTCCGGCAATGGAACCAATGTTTATTACGTGTCCGCTTTTCCTTTCCACCATACCCGGAAGCACAGCACGGCTAATGTATAACAAACCTTTAACATTGGTATCTATCATTCTTTCCCAGTCGTCAAACACACCTTCCTGCAATGTACTCATGCCTACTGCAAGGCCGGCATTATTTATCAATACATCAATCTTTGACCATTCTGGTGACAGTGATGCAACGGCTTTTTGTACCGCTTCCTTATCGCGGACATCAAAACTCAGATTTTGAACTTTTACTTGAAACTTTTGGGTTAATTCGGCTGCAACTTTTTCCAGCCTATCTTTACGGCGCCCTGTGATAATCAGATCGCAACCATTTTCAGCAAATTTCCGGGCACAAGAAAGGCCTATACCGCTGGTAGCGCCTGTTATAAATACAATTTTAGACATTTTTTATTTTTAACACGAAGGCGCTAATATAGCGAATTTTTAAAAAGGAACTTTTGGTGAAATGCTGTTTTTCAGAAACGTCTAGGCCTAAATTATTTGCATGACAAATGAAGAATTACACCTCCGAATACCCAGATTCCGGGCAAGAGCACGCTCCCCATTTCCCGATAAGGGCGGTTCAGTAAATTATTTCCCTGCAAATAGATTGAAGCATTTTTAAATGCATACCGGATTTTTGCATTCACCAAAAACACCGTTGAATAAGGTACCACTGAAGATGTCTGATAATCAAGATAGCCACCATTTCGTTTTTGAACCGTAAAAGTCCATCCTGCACTCAGTTTTTTCAGGACTTTATGCTGTATGAAAAGTGTAAAATCATGCCGTAAATAGTCAAGCGCATAAGCCGAAATATAACCGGTGGATTTTTTATTGCTTTGCAAGTACGTGTAGTTAACACGAATGGTTTGTATAAACTTCGGTTGTGGTTTGTCATTATTATAAACCGCTGACAAAGCCAAACCGTATGTGTTAATCTGTGTCAAATTCCGGCTCTCCCAGTTGGATTGCGGGTCGGTTTTTACCCAATCAATCAGGTCATGGCCTATCCGGTCGAAAACAGAAACAGTTGTCACAATATTTTTGCTGAAGTATTTTAAACCGGCTTCCATACCCAAGACCTTTTCCGGCTTTAAATTTGGATTTGGTGTATAGCCCGGGCTGTCATAATAAAGGTCCGTGAAAGTCGGAATACGTATTGCCTGATTGAAAGAAACAAATGACTTAAGCTTTTCATTGATGAAATAGCCCAAATCTAAACCTGGCGACCATAAAACGCCATACTTCCTGTTATAAAAAACACTGGTTCCCAACGAAATAGAAAAATTGTTTTTAGAATAATACTGATTGAAATTCAAGTTAAAATTCGTACGGTCCGCTGAGTTTGTGTAATAACCATCCTTCATAACTGATGAAAAAACGGTATCTGCCATGGTCAATCCCAGCACATTACTCAAAATATGCTGGTTGGAAACATCAAATCCAACAGAGCTCTTTCCAAGTTTGGAACTGAAATGAAGTCCAAAATTACCATTTAGCACATCGGTACGGTGAAAATTCGGTCCTGTATATGGAAAAAATCCGTAAGGTGTGTGGAAACCGGCACTATCGCTGCCCATTACATACCAACCACCTTGTTTTTGAAACCAACCCGGACCTTGCCTAAACAATTCAAAACGATCATATAACCTTTTCCATGAAATCTGTCCCTGAAAATGAACTTTTTTACCCGTACTGAAATTCAGGCTGGAAAACAGGCTTCGAGTGTGCTCAAACTGAATGGGCCATTGTGTTGCATAAAAATCATAAGCACCGTAAGCCTTATTCTGGTAAGCAAGCTGAAGTGATGCTTCAGTACTATTATGTTTATAGGCCGACTGGTGATAAAATCCGTAGTTTTTAAAATCAGTATCCCACCGGTAACCATCAGAACGACGCATCATTACAGAAGTATGATTATGGATTTTTCCGGTTTGATAGTCTCCCGAAAGGAAACCTGAAAACAAACCAAATTGGCCACCAGTCAAGTCAACATTCAAACTATTCCCCAATGGCTTTTTGGTAATAATATTGATAGCTCCGGAAAATGCATTGGGACCAAACCATCGTCCTGAAGGTCCTTGCACAACTTCTATTTTTGCAATATCTCCAGGAGTAACAGCCAAATCGAGATTATTATGCCCAGTTTGCGGATCGTTAACAGGAATCCCGTTAATCATAATCAGATTTTGATTGAAAGATCCGCCACGGATACTTAAATCAGCCTGCATTCCGAAAACACCACGCTCACGAAGGTCGAATCCACCCAACTGCTGCAGGATGTTATCAAAATTGGTAACTGGTGCTTCTGAAAGCGTTTTGCTGGGAATTACCTGGATAAACTGAGTAGTGCCTTTAAAAACAGTCTCATTTCCAATAGAAGTGATTTTCACCTCTGAAAGATTTACGATTGTGTCATTCTGTCCAAAAGAAACCAGGCTCATGAATCCCAGAATCAATAAAAGGATATATTTACGATAGACCATTATTTCCATTATTTAAAAAAAACGAACGGCAAAAGTAACAAAAATGAGATATGTTACA
Source organism: uncultured Lentimicrobiaceae bacterium (assembly GCA_964529695.1). GTDB lineage: Bacteria > Bacteroidota > Bacteroidia > Bacteroidales > F082 > Sulfidibacterium. The sequence goes on along the minus strand of CAZGZO010000005.1, from coordinate 29,555 downwards.
CATGGAAATAAATTCTATATGAACATTATAAGTACCTGTTATTTAATAGCATATAATATTTTATATATTTAATAATCTACTTTAAAACCCTTACGCTCTGGGTAAAACAAAAAGCTTTCAGATTAATTTTGGCACCTGGAAAAAAATCCCGTTTCTCGGTTCTTTCAATTGATAGGAATCATAAAAAGAGCCGCGAAGTCATGACTTCGCGGCTCTCAATGTTACTATTAGTCCATATTATTTTTTGTGTTTATTTCCGAAACTAAAATCAAGCCCTGCAGCAATGGCCCAGGTTGATTTCTTAAATGTTTCATTGTAATAAACAGGTGTACCACCTACCTTAGTGGTTTCCTTGTAAGTTTGAGGTGTATAGGAGACAAGATAACCGCCGAGTTGCAAAGTAACTTTGTCGCTAATCTTGTAAGCGCCGCCGAGCCCGAATGTATTTGCAGTCAGGCTATAGCTTAAGTCAGTCTGATAGCTTTGGTTAACACCGGTTTTTGAAAGAAGATATCCTGCACTTAAGAGTACTTTTGGAGTAACATGGAATTCAGCTCCCAGGCCATATTCCTGATAATTCTTTCCAATTTTGTTGCTCACATCTGTCCAACCGGTACCAGCGTCTCCATACAAATGGTAACCAGCCTGCAAACTTACGACCTTACCAAGATTATATCTCACACCAACAGATAAATAAGAAGGAATGTCAGCATTGGTTTTTACACCATTGGCATACATGTATTCAGGGTTACCATTGCTATCAAATCCCATTAGGAATCCTTCCTGTAATCCAGTTGATGGATCCTTAACTGTAGTATTGGTAAGCGTTAAATTTGTTTTGAACTCGTATTTGATACCAATATCTAAATTATTATTCAGGAAAGAAAAGTTAGCACCGATAATTGGGGTAAAACCAGCACCTTTTTGTTTCACATCCAGCTTTTGATCTGACAAGAGCTGAGCACCGGCATACATCATAGCTGCTTGCTGAGTTAATGTTGCCGCACCAGCAGTAAATGCTGTTTGAGCCTGAGAAATTGTCATTGCATCAATCTGGGTTTGTGACAAACCTAATTGAGCTAAACCAGCTTCAAGAGCATCAGCCGTCTGTTGATCAATTAAAGTGGCTCCAACTGCCTGAGCAAAAGTTAAATCACCAGCACCTCCTGTAACTAAAGGTTGAAGCCCGCTAGCAGCTGTTGTTGCACTTACAGCACCTGCCGTTGCCTGGTCACCAACACCAGTCATGAAAGTATTTGCAGGAACACTGCCTGAAGCGGTCGTAAAAGCAACATTCTTAAGGTAGCCTGTATAAGAGTTACGGGCAATATTATAACGACCTCCTAAATAAACAGAAACATTGGGAGTAATTGCATAAGAAATTCCTGCCTGAATTCCGAAATACGCTGAAGTACCTTTCAGATAAGAATCCATAGAATATCCTGTTACACCCAAACCATTAGCGCCTAACTGAGCAGCCGTGGCTGCAACAGGCACTTCTGCCAAAGGAACACCGTCATTAAATACGGCTCCGCCTCCGCCACCAATAGCGTTAAAACCGAATGAAAATGCCCACTTTCCGGTTTTATATGCCATATAAAAATCAGGGAAAACAGGAGCAGTAACATCTCCTACAAATTTTTCCCGATTCATTGAAAAGTCCTTAGGTACAACAGAAAGTGTCTGAGTCTGAAAAATACTTTGACTGCTAAGTGACACGTAGAATCCATCGGCTAATTTTGTGAGTCCCGCCGGGTTGAAATATACGGCATCAATACTTGTGGACGCATCGCGGACCAACATCCTCGACCAAGCCGCACTTTGATTTGTATTTGTTACCAACCCTCCGGCATAAGCAAAGTTGACCATCATCAACATGCTTAATAGCGAAATCGTAAATTTTCTCATGGTAATGTTTTTTGGTTAATATTGAGCTAATTTAAAAAATTTATTCCTAAACCCCTCTTTTACAGCAAAAATAAATAGTTTTCTACATATTTATATAAGTTGCATATTATAATAATTTGATATTCAAATTATTATGGCAACAATACAAATACTAAAACCGTTAGTGAATACTAATCTCTTAAAATTTACTGTTTTGCTCAAGCCACTTTCTCGCGTTGACAAACGCTTCTATCCAAGGGCTTACCTGATCATTCTTTCTGTTTTTAGGGTAACTTGCCCATTGCCATGGGAAAATGGCACGTTCCAAATGAGGCATCATGGCCAGATGCCTACCATTGTTAGAACAAATAGCCGCTGTAGCCCAATCGGAACCGTTGGGATTACCGGGATAGCCTTCATAGCTGTAAGTAACTGGAATCACATACTTATCCCTAAAATACGGGAAACTGAATTTTCCTTCACCATGTGCAACCCAAACTCCCAACCTGTTTCCAGAAAGGCTTTTTAGCATAATTGAGCGATTTTCATGAATACTGACATTCACAAATGCTGATTCAAATTTACCCGAGTTGTTATGCAACATAACCGGTTTTTCCGGATGATCGGGATAAATCAGATTTAACTCAAGCATTAACTGACACCCGTTACAAACTCCAAGACTCATAGTGTCGTTTCTTTTGTAGAAATCGTCCAATGCTTTTTTTGCCTTGGGATTATAAAGGAAAGCGCCTGCCCATCCTTTTGCAGAGCCCAAAACATCTGAATTGGAAAAGCCACCAACAAAAGTGATAAAGCTAACATCCGATAAATCTTCACGTCCTGAAATCAAGTCGGTCATATGGATGTCTTTCACATCAAAACCAGCCAGATATAAAGAATAAGCCATTTCACGGTCACCATTAACTCCTTTTTCGCGAATGATGGCAGCCTTGTGTCTTTTTGTACCCTGAGGCCTGCGTGAAATTCCCAGTGTTACTTTTCGTCCCGTAAAATTAGGGTTGAAATTGAAATATAAATCCTGACGCTTATAATTTTGGAACCGCTCATGAGCCAGCTGTCCGGCAGTTTGTTTAGTATCCATCAGATAGGAAGTTTCACGCCAGACATCCCGATAACGGGCAACATTAAGACGCATCCTTTTCTGATGATTTCGCAGGATAACCTGATGTTTTTTGGAGGGTTTTCCAAATACTCTGAAATGGATTCCAGCTCGGGAAAGAAATCTCTTTACAAGTTTTGATTTCTTCACCTGAATAACAACAGCCGGTTTCTCACTGAACATGAGCTTTATCAAATCCTTTTCATCAAAATGATCCAGTCGTACGCTGATACCGTGTTCTACGTTCGGGAAATTCATTTCCAAAAGCGTAGTAATCAGTCCACCGGAAGAAACATCATGACCTGCCAAAACCAACTCTTTTTCAATAAGTTTCTGTAAAGTATTAAAAACCTGTTTAACGTAACCGGCATCGCTTACATCAGGGCTTTCTGCTCCGACTTTCCCAAGGACTTGTGCAAAACTACTGCCGCCTAATGCAAAATCCGATTTAGAAAAATCGATATAAATCAGCTTTGATTTTTTGACAGGTTTGATGTAAGGAGTTACGGCTTTTTTAATATCGGTCACTCCTCCTACTGCTGAAACAATCACGGTCCCTGGAGCATAAACCACTTTTCCATCCGGATATTTTTGCGTCATGGACAATGAATCCTTCCCGGTTGGAACCGGAATTCCCAACGCTACAGAGAAATCACTTAATGCCTCAACTGCTTTGTAAAGCCGTTCGTTTTCTCCGGCATTTTTTGCAGGCCACATCCAGTTAGCACTCAGCGAAACACCTTCTAATCCGTTCTCTATGGGAGCCCAAACCAAATTGGTTAAAGATTCTATTACTGCCAATCGCGAACCTTTTTCCGGATCTATCAAAGCCGGAGCCGGTGCATGTCCCAAAGCCGTGGCAATACCTTTTTCACCATGGTAATCAAGTGCCATAATGCCCAGATTGTTCAAAGGTAGCTGCAACGGCCCAGTGCACTGTTGCATAGCAACACGGCCGCTAACAGAGCGATCTACTTTGTTAGTCAGCCAGTCTTTACAAGCTACAGCTTCCAGATGCAAAACCTGATTGAGATATTTCTCGAATGCTGTAACATCATACTTAAGATCGGAGAATTTAACATCCTGGCTTTCATCAGTAAGGATTGTCTTGGGCGGCTTCCCGAAAAGGTATTCCAGGTCTAAATCAACCGGCTTTTTATTATCATCACCTTTTACCACAAAACGTTTATCAGACTTTACAGTTCCTACCTTATAAATAGGAGATCTTTCACGCTCTGCTATTCGGGAAACCAGTTCAAGGCTTTTTTCTTTAATAACAATTCCCATGCGCTCCTGCGATTCATTACCCAGGATTTCTTTAAAAGAAAGTGTCGGATCGCCAACGGGAAGTTTGTTTATATCTATCTCTGCACCAGAATCTTCCACGAGCTCTGACAAACTATTCAAATGGCCACCTGCTCCGTGATCGTGGATAGACACGATGGGATTAATATCTGATTCAACACAGGCACGAATAGCATTGGCGACTCTTTTTTGCATTTCCGGATTGGACCGCTGAACTGCATTCAACTCAGTACCCTGGCTGTATTCGCCGGTATCAACTGATGAAACAGCGCCCCCGCCCATACCGATGCGGTAGTTATCGCCACCCAGTACCACGATTAAATCTCCTTCTTCGGGAACATCCTTTTCTGCATCGCGGGCATTGGCATAGCCAACACCTCCGGCAAGCATCACCACTTTATCATAGGCGTAGAGTTTGTCAGCTTCCTCGTGTTCAAATGTCAGAAGACTGCCATTGATCAGCGGTTGTCCAAATTTATTTCCAAAATCTGAAGCTCCGTTGGAGGCTTTAATCAATATCTCAGAAGGTGTGTGATACAACCATTTTCTTTTAGCAATTTTATCCTCCCAATTCTGACCGGTTCCAAGCCTTGAATAAGAAGTCATATAAACAGCTGTACCAGCCAAAGGAATACTTCCCTGTCCTCCCGCCATACGATCACGAATTTCACCGCCGCTCCCTGTTGCGGCGCCGTTGAATGGCTCGACTGTAGTAGGGAAATTATGGGTTTCGGCTTTCAGCGAAAGCACAGAATTGATTTTCTTTACTTCGAAAAACGCTGCTTTATCTCCTTCAGGCGGTGCAAACTGTTCTATATGCGGGCCTTTAACAAAGGCAACATTATCTTTGTATGCGGAAACCAAATATTTTGGCGCTGCTTTAGAGGTTTTTTTGATTAAGGCAAAAAGCGAATCTGGCATCTCTTTGCCGTTGATAATAAAAGTCCCGTTAAAAATTTTATGACGGCAATGTTCCGAGTTGATTTGTGCAAAACCATAAATTTCAGAATCGGTCAATTTTCTTCCGGTTTTTCCGCTAACCTCATTTAAGTATTCTACCTCTTCAGGACTAAGTGCCAGGCTCTGCTCCTGGTTGTAAGCCTCAATATCTTCTACATAGATAATCGGTTCAGCCTCTCTCGCGATAGTAAAAGTATCTTTATCCAGTCCGCTGTATAACTGTTGAAGCATGGGATCGAAGTCAGCAAAATCTTTGTCTTTTTTGAAGAACTCCTCAATTCTGGTAATGCCTGAGATTCCCATATTTTGAGTAATCTCAACAGCATTTGTGCTCCAGGGCGTTATCATCTCACGCCTGGGTCCAACAAAATACCCATCTGCTTCCATCTTGGAACACAACTTGGTATCGTTGAACAGCCAGGATAATTTCTGATGATCGGAAAGATTTAATGAATCCAGTGCATTAACTAAGTAGTAGTGCACCTTGTCGTTAGAATAAAAATATATCATTGCGTCGAGGTTAAGGCTTCTGGCAGCAAATATATAAAATGCTACTTGTGAAGTTATACTGTTTTGAAAATATTTTCATAGTAAGTTCCGTACCCCTCCATTGGAATCACACTATAACTTATTGGAATACTATGCATAATACAGGTTTGAAAATATATTTTTTAATAAATTTAAAATCATTTTTAGTCTAATCTAAATAATTATTTACCTTTGTAAAAAAATTATTCATGACTCAGTCGGAAGAAAATTATATTAAAACCATTTATCAACTGGAAGAAGCCGGTAGCGGAAAGATTACCACCAGTGCCATTGCTGAGAAATTAGAAACCAAGGCTTCGTCCGTTACTGATATGATAAAGAAGCTGGAAGAGAAAGAACTGGTTACATATAAAAAATATCAGGGTGTTAACCTCACATCAACCGGGAAAAAAATTGCGTTGGAACTCGTTAGGAAGCATCGTCTGTGGGAAACATTTTTAGTAAGAAGCCTGAAATTTGGCTGGGAAGAAGTACATGAGATTGCCCACCAGCTTGAACATATCCAGTCTGACAGCTTGGTTGAAAAGCTGGATGCTTTCCTGGGATTTCCCGAAGCTGATCCACATGGCGAACCAATTCCTGGTAGAGATGGGAAAATTCATACCCCTAATTTTTTGAAACTCTCCGAAGCAAAACCCGGAAAAAAATACCTACTGGAAGGCGTGGTGAAGCCTACCGATGTTTTTTTGCGCTATTTGAATAAACTGGGACTTCACATTGGAACAGAGTTCTCGGTAATCAAAATTGAAGAATACGACTATTCTATGGAAATTCTTGTTCAAGGAAATTCCTGTTTTCTATCAAAAGAAACCACTGAAAATTTAATGGTAAAAGCGCTATGGAAAATAACAGACTAAACCATTCATTGGAAGAGGTAAATGCCTCCATAGATACAACCACAAAACAAGGGTTATTCAGGAAGTTACTGGCTTTCATGGGGCCTGCTTATTTAATCAGTGTTGGTTATATGGATCCTGGCAACTGGGCTACGGATATTGCCGGAGGGAGCCAGTTTGGTTATCAGCTTATTTGGGTTTTGCTGATGTCGAACCTGATGGCTGTATTGTTGCAAAGCCTGAGTGTCCGATTAGGAATTGTCCGCGGGCGGGATTTAGCACAGGCTTGCCGCGAAACATATTCCAAACCTATAAATTTCATCCTCTATATTTTAGCAGAAATAGCCATCATCGCCACTGATTTGGCCGAAGTAGTCGGAATGGCTATAGGGCTACAACTACTTTTCCACATTCCCATGTTGTGGGGCATTCTGCTCACCTTTTCCGACACCATCATTCTGTTGTTCCTAATGAAAAAAGGGATGCGGAAAATGGAAGCATTTATTTTATCACTTGTTGGAGTCATCGGGCTGGCATTTTTTGCCGAAATGTTTTTCGCACACCCGGTTGTATCAGATATTGCAAAAGGTTTTATTCCTTCGCTTCCCAACAACACCGCTTTATATATTGCCATTGGAATTATCGGTGCCACTGTGATGCCACACAATCTTTATTTGCATTCATCCCTGGTGCAAACCCGGAAATTCAAACGCACTCGTATCAAAGTAGGTGAAGCACTGCGCTTTAACTTTTTAGATTCAGCAGTAGCGCTGAACATGGCATTTTTTGTCAACGCCGCCATTTTAATTCTGGCAGCCGCCACGTTTTACAAAGCGGGAATGTTCAACGTCTCGGAAATTCAGGACGCTTACAAATTTCTGGAGCCACTTCTAGGGTCACGACTGGCAGCAATTTTGTTTGCTGTGGCACTTATTGCTGCCGGACAGAGCTCGACCTTGACAGGAACGCTGGCCGGGCAAATCGTTATGGAAGGATTCATTAATTTCCGTATCCAACCATGGGCCCGAAGAATGATTACCCGCGCATTAGCTATTCTACCGGCGGTTTTTGTATTGTTATATTATGGGAATTCATACACGGGTAAATTACTGGTTTTAAGCCAGGTAGTTTTAAGTCTTCAGTTGGGCTTTGCTGTAATTCCGCTGATCCATTTCGTAAGTGACAAAAAAGCCATGGGAAAGTTTGCTATTAAACCATGGTTAAAGAGTCTATCCTGGCTGGTAGCAGGAATCATTGTAGTATTAAATGTAAAACTGGTTTTTGAAGAAATCCAGGACTGGATATCAACTGCCTCTCATCCTTGGATCATAGAGATTTTGGTTATCCCCATTGTTATTGGATTGATCATTGTACTGTTTTATCTCACGGTGATTCCTCTAATAAAACAGGCTAAAAGTAAAGAAGCTGGAAATATTCATCCTCACGCTGCCACCTCAAAAGAACTTTCCAAACCTTTGTATCAAAAAATCCTAGTAGCGCTGGATTTTTCGAAAACAGATGACGGCGTCGTTCAACATGCCTTGTCTCTGGCTCAAAAAAATTCCGAATACCTGTTTGTTCACATCGTTGAAAGTGCTACGGCCCTGGTTTTTGGTGATGAAACAGAAGATCTGGAGTCTGTGAGTGATGAACAACGGTTGGAAAACTTTGCAGCTTCTATGAGAGAACAAGGCTTTAAGATTCAATCGAAAGTCGGATATGGAAGCCCAAAAACTTTAATTCCAAAAATCGCGAAAGAATATGATGCTCAGCTTCTTGTAATGGGAGCCCATGGTCATGGATGGTTCAAAGACATGGTATTTGGAACTACAATTGAATCGGTTCGACACAAAGTAAAGATTCCGGTGCTGATTGTTAGGAGTAATTGATTGGAACCTTGGCAAAACATTTCTTTTTTACCTTGATCATAGTAAAGGTTCTCTAAAAGATTGATTATCTTTTGGCACAGAATCTCCCTGGTTTTGCAACGGACGCACATTTTAAATCATACATCCTTCTATTATACATCAAAAAGGCTGCTCCAACCCTTTGGTGAAACAGCCTTTTT
>CAZGZO010000005.1:0-20730 GCA_964529695.1 uncultured Lentimicrobiaceae bacterium | reverse complement strand
CCTTTTTTTAATCGCCTTGACCATCCCCATGTTCCCAATGGTGTCTGTAATAGCAATGATGGTCCATTTCAAGGCTATGTAAAATAGCATAGAAAATATGCATATTGGAAGAATCTGAAATCACAATAGTGCCGTTTGTTTTCATAGCATAATCCAGATCTGTGGGTTGCACATTCGCCATTAACTTGTTAAGATATATCTTAACATCACTGGTAATATTAGAATTAAGGTTTGAGGCAACATTCACACTGTCTTGTTCCGTCTTAAAATTGACGTTTTGATATGACTTTACGATAATGGGCACCGCAGTTGTGTCATTTTCAGCATAAGAACCATGCAAATAAAACACAGGAATAGTATCAGCATCTTTACTTAAACCGCTTATTCTAAGTTCAACATGATTATAAAGCCCCGGCTGAAGCGTAAAGTTTCCAAAAGTAAAAGTGGTATCCAATAAATTAACAACCTTAGGGCCATTCCATTTGTATTCAATATCAACAGAATCCTCTTCACTATTAGCCTTATTAAGCGATGCTTCAAATTTCACAGTAGAAACCACCATTTGAGCCGAATCCCAGGTAATAGAAGGTCCTGATGCAGGAGAAGCCTTCAAGGTGAAACTCGGATTCACTGCTTGTAATGAAACGTTCATACTTATGGGTCCAGAAGCAGGAGAAGCATTTTTCTGCTGACAAGCAAAAAGACTCAACGTGAGTACAACGGCTGCACCGTATAACAAAATGTTTTTTCTTTTCATAACTTTTTTGTTTTAAAATCCTCAATCTTCAAACGAGGAAATCGCGTGTAAAGTATGTTAAACTTTTTTAACATTCTTTTTATCACTCATATACAAACAATTAGAACAGAGAATTTTTTATGAAAAACCATAAAAATATTATAATCTTAAGTTATGAAATAAAACAAGAAAGGGTTCAGGAATCAAACACCAAACCTGTCAACACAAAAAACTTCCTTCTGGAGGAACACCAAAAGGAAGTTTTTACTTTATTTAATTTGTGATTATCTATGACAAAAAGCGCTCTGCTTCAATTGCAGCCATACAACCAGTTCCTGCAGCTGTAATTGCCTGACGGAAATATTTATCCTGTACATCACCTGCCGCATAAATACCTTCCACGCTGGTTGCCGTTGAATCGGGTTTGGTTTTCAGATATCCTACTTCGTCCATTTCCAGTTTTCCAGCAAAAATTTCTGTATTAGGCTTATGTCCGATAGCAACGAAAAAGCCTTCAATATCTATTTTCTTCTCTTCGCCGGTTTTGTTATTAACTAAAACAGCACCATTCAACGCCTTAGTAAACCCGCTTTCTGTACCCACTATTTCTTTCACTTCGTGATTCCACAGAATCTCTATATTTTTGGCATTAAACACCTTATTCTGCATAGCTTTAGAAGCACGAAGCTCATCACGACGATGAATCAGGTAAACTTTACGGCACAAATTGGCAAGATAAGTGGCTTCTTCAGCAGCCGTATCTCCTCCACCAACAACTGCCACATCCTTTCCTTTATAGAAAAAACCATCGCAGGTAGCACAAGCCGAAACGCCGCCGCCTTTGAATTTTTCTTCCGATTCCAGTCCGAGATATTTTGCAGTGGCACCAGTGGCTATTATGACAGTCTCTGCCAATAATTCCGTTCCGTCGTCAATTTTTACCTTGAAAGGACGTTCTGAGGTATCCACTTCGTTTACAGTACCCCAACGGATGTCTGCGCCAAAGCGTTCTGCCTGTTTTTGAAGATCTTCCATCATTTTGGGACCATCAATTCCTTCCGGATATCCGGGAAAATTATCTACATCCGTAGTGGTAGTCAACTGTCCGCCCGGTTCCATTCCCTGATACAAAACAGGTTTTAAATCCGCACGTGAAGCATAAATAGCGGCAGTATAACCAGCCGGCCCTGCTCCTATGATTAAACATTTGGTTTTTTCCATGATATAATTTTTATTCAAATATTTTCATTGTGAAAAATGATTTTATCAAAATGGATGCCAAAAAATTCAGACAACAGTATTGGCAGGTTTAAATTTACCGCCTGTGATTTTTACTAATTTTGCACACAATAACTCAGGCTGGAAAAAGCCCCCTAAAATTCTTGGCTGACATGTTGTATGACAATCCTGCTTTAAAATTCAAAGATACGAACAAAGATTGTTTGGGAGAAGTTGTTTGGCAAAGTCCTTCCAATATTGCATTGGTGAAATATTGGGGGAAAAAAGGGGCTCAGATTCCCAGCAATCCCTCTGTCAGCTTCTCTCTAAGCAAGTCATGTACAGAGACAAAATTAAGTTTTAGGGAGGCAAAGGGCAAAAATTTCAGTGTCAAATTCTCACTGGATGGCATACAGCAACCGGATTTTGAAAAAAAGATCATTACTTACTTCAAAAGCCTGACAAAAATTTTCCCGTTTATAGAACAACTCGATTTCGATATTCAATCCAAAAATACTTTTCCTCATTCTGCAGGAATTGCATCTTCAGCTTCAGGAATGAGCGCTTTGGCACTTACCTTGTGTGATCTCGAACGATACTGTTTTAACCGGCTGACAAGTCTGGAAGATTTTTTTAAAAAAGCCTCTTTTGTGGCTCGACTGGGTTCCGGCAGTGCTGCCCGCTCTACATATGGCGGATGGGTTGCATGGGGTGATATCGGTGGAATAGAGGGCACCTCTGATTTGTTTGGCGTTCCCATTAATAGTTATGTCCACTCCGACTTTCTGAACTATCAGGATGCCATTCTTCTGGTTGAAACCGGAAAGAAAAAGGTTTCAAGTCGTGTGGGGCATAGTCTCATGAACAGCAATCCATTTGCACAGGATCGATTTGTACAGGCAAATCAAAATGCAAAGCATCTTATTGAGATTTTAAAAGCCGGCGATATTGAAGCGTTTATCAAACTTACAGAATCCGAGGCGCTGACCTTACATGCCATGATGATGACATCCCAGCCTTCTTTTATCCTGATGAAACCACAGACTATCAACATTATAGAAAAAGTCAGAGCTTACCGCAGCGAAACTGGAATTCCTGTCAGTTTTACGTTGGATGCAGGACCGAATATCCATTTGTTGTATCCCAAATCGTTCAAAAAACAGGTAACAGAATTTGTTGAAAATAACCTTAGTTCCTACCTAAGTGAAAATGGGTTTATTGATGATGAGGTCGGTCCCGGCCCCAAGAAATTAAGTTGAATATGCTGAAAGAGGAGAAATTCTACGCTAAAATACTGCTGTTTGGAGAACATACCTTGATGTATGGTTCCCAGGCACTGAGCATTCCGTATTTTGAACGCTATGGATATTTTTCCTTCACTCCTACACTGGAAAAAAGCCTGGATTCTGTGAGCCATTTGCGCAGATTTGCTAATTATCTGAAAGGATTACCCCGGCTTCCGCTGGATGTGCAAGCTTTTGAAAAAGATATCGATAGCGGAATGGTTTTCAATACGAACACTCCTTTAAACTACGGTTTGGGAAGTTCAGGCTCACTGGTAGCAGCGGTTTACGCACGGTACGGAACAGACAAAATTTCGAAGGAAATCACAGAGGCCAAAGAATTAAAGGTATTAAAGCAAATATTTTCTGAAATGGAATCCTGTTTTCATGGGAAAAGCTCAGGATTGGATCCACTGATTTGCTATCTACAGAAAGCCATCACCATCGATCATGAAGGAAATCTTTCATTGGTCTCAGAAAAGTCTTTGCCTGACAATGGTGAGGGCGCAGTATTCCTGTTAGACAGTGGTCAATCCGGAGAAACTCAAAAGATGGTTCATGATTTTGCCAGCTGGTGCCAATCTGCAGAATTTCTGAAGCATGTTCAACAAGAACTTATTCCGGCCACCAACAGCTGTATTCAGTTTTGGATAGCCAGTGAAAAAGAACTATTCTTCGATAATATTAAAACACTTTCCGTCGTTACCTTAAAACTCCTGACCAGTATGGTTCCCAAAGGCTTCGAAACCATTTGGAGACAAGGGCTTGAAAACGATGATTATTATTTAAAATTATGCGGTTCGGGCGGAGGCGGCATGATCTTAGGCTTTACGCGAAAATGGCAGGAAACAAGAGAACTGCTGAAAGAGCATCCGGTTTATTTAGTGCAACAACTTTAAGACATACAGATGGAATTTAACCCAAAGACAAGACATTCAGCATCCGAATTAAAATCAATTTTTGAAACTTATTTATTTGAAAAAGCCTTTGAAGGATTTCCGGAAGTTCTTTTGGAACCAGCGATGCAAATTATGCGCATGAAAGCAAAGCGGCTACGACCCATACTCGTATTGACAGCTTGCGAAGCATTTGGCAGCCCCATTGAGAAAGCGCTGGATGTTGCTGCAGCTGTTGAGATTTACCACAATTTCACGTTGGTACACGACGATATTATCGACAAAGCGGACATCCGTCGCAACGCAGCAACTGTCCATAAAAAATTCGGGATCAACAAGGCTATTCTTACAGGTGATGCCATGCTTATTCATGCGCAACAATTAATTGAAAAAGCTGCTTCCTCCATCAATAATTTTGAACTGGTCAGCACCTTTCAGCAAACAGCCATGGAAGTCATCAAAGGAGAGCAAATGGATGTGGATTTTGAGGACCTCCAGGAGGTTTCCGTTAAAAAATACATGGAGATGAGCCAATTAAAAACATCAGAATTATTGGCAGGATCTGTAAAACTGGGAGCCATAATTGGAGGAGCCTCTGAAGAAGATTTAGCAAATGTTTATGATTTCGGGTTAAACCTGGGCCTGGCTTTCCAAATGAAAGACGATTACCTAGATTCTTTCGGTGATCAAAAAACGTTTGGAAAAAAAATCGGGGGCGATATTTTACAAAACAAAAAGACTTATTTGTTGTGCGTAGCGCTGCAAAAAGCTGATGATAAATCTCGCAAGGAAGTCTTTAAAATTATGGAAGAAACAGACGACGAAAAGAAAATAAGCCAGATGTTGATTATCTATGAAAAGTGTGGTGTTCGCGAGGAAACGGTTGCGCAAATGGAAATGTTTTTCAATAAATCCATGAAATCATTGCATTCACTTTCATTGAATGGGGAAAATAAAGAACTCTTGTTGCAGCTTGCCAACAGCATCTATCATAGGAGTTTCTAATACTTTAATTTTTCCTAATTTCCATCTGAAACTTACAGAAACGCCAACTATTTCTTCGATGAACCATAGATCGAAAATTGCTGTTTAATGGTGGAAATCAGCTCATCCCGGTTAATGGGTTTGGAAAGGTAGCTATCGAAACCTTCCTTCAGAAAATATTCTTCATCCTGGGTCATAGCATAAGCCGTTTGGGCAATGAAAGGAACTTTTCTGTACTCCGGATATTTGTTTCTTATTTCCTTCATTAGGGCAACACCGTCCTTTTCCCCTGGCAGGTTAATATCAAATAACATAATCTGATAAAAATGTTTCTTCGATGCTTCAAAATCAATAATGTCCATACAATCTTTCCCGTCCACCGCCAGCTTCACTTGCCCCATATTTTTCAGCATTTTCTCAAGAATGAGGCGATTCATGCGGTCATCCTCCACCACAAAAATATCCAGGGTTCCAAGTTCGGAAGCGGTAGTAACTTCCACGCGCTCTTTGGTCTGCGGAGTTGATTTTTGAATAACAGCCTTTTTACTGCATGGAAACAACAGGCGGAAAGTAGTCCCGGACCCGGGTGTAGAATCAAGTTCTATCCCAGCCTTCATTAAATCCGTTAACTTCTTTGCAAGTTTTAAACCAATTCCGGTGCCTTCCCCATATTTTAAATATCCGGCATCACTCGTTTCCATCTCAAAAAGAAGTTTCTGATGGTTTTTATCGATGCCAGGGCCGGTATCTTTAATCTCAATAACATCAATATCTTTTTTGCTGTCGTAAACGGCAGACAGCGTCACAAAACCGCTTTCTGTATATTTCACAGCATTGTCCATAATCTGCATGATTACTTTTTCAAAACCTTTTTCATCCGCCAAAACAGGCCTAAGTTCAGGGTCTATTTTACTTTTGAAAATCAAATTTTTATCACCAGCCCGTGATGCATATTGTTCGTAGATTCTTTTTATAACAGGTTCCGGCTGAACCGGTAAGACATCTAATTTGAGTGCATTTGATTCCAATGAAGAAAGATCAATAACATTATTCAGCAGCTTTAACAACCTGTGTCCGCTTTTTTCAATATTTGATGCATACTCATAAAGTTCCATGTTTTCATTTACCGCCAGTTCCGTCTCTAACATATTGGCAAATCCAATAATTCCGTTGAGAGGTGTTCGCACATCAAATCCAAGATTGGCAATGAAAGCATTTCTCAGAAAGGCTGCTTCTTCTGCTTTTTTTAAGGCAGTTTTCAACGCAACTTCCTGTTCCCTCATATTTTCTAAATCTTCATATAGCTCAAGGTTTTGAGATTTCACTTTGGCATCCAAATCCGAGTGCAGATTGTTCAGCACTTTATTCAGTTTACTTTGTTTATTCTGAAGATCTCTACGCCGTGAATTCAACTTCAGGAATCCCAATACAGAATATCCCAGGAAAATCAGAAAAACAACCAGCAAACCTGCGAAAACATAAAAAGTTTCCGAAAACCCATGTTTCACAACCGGTGTAACAGGTTGATTTTCTTTATGCAGCTTACTAATACCATCAAGACTGTCGGCAATTTTATAACAACTCAGCGCCTCCTTATAATGGCTGGATTTTTCCAATTTCTTAGCAAGAAGCCTGAAAAACTCTCTTTTTTGCTGAATAGAAATATCAGCAGCAGGCAGACTCAGAAGTTTTTTAGCATCATTAAATGATGCTTGAGGATCTCTTTTGGCAAGATCCAAGCTTTGTTTTTGTAACGCTGTATTTAGATTTCCCTGAACATTTTGCTTGACCGTATCCGTTGGAGAAACGTAATATTCTGCCCTTGCTCCTAAGGCCACCATCAGAAAAACAGTTGTAAACAATAAAAACTTCTTGATCATCCGGGCTATTTTAAATCAAAAGTAAAAAAATAACCCTAATTTCATGTGGGGTTAGGAATTCATTTCCAAAGAAAAAAGTAGCAGACCAATCCATAGCATCTATACATATTTATTACTAATAAATATAACCCAGTGATTTTTACGTTTTTAAAATGACATATATCAATATTGACAATTTATAATAAATCTAATTTAATAGTTAAATATACCTAGTACTGTTAGTTATGTTATAGAAACGCTAGGAAACATTTTATACTTGCTGTTAAACCTTAACAAGGAATAATCATAATATATACTTTTGCCCGTCATTAAACATCCAATTAATAGTATTATCATAAAAAATGATAGTTATGAAGAAAGTTTTATTTAGTAAAATGGTATCAATTAGGAAAAAAAACAGCCTGTCTGTTATCGGCGGGTTTGTTTTCCTGGTATTTTTAGTTGCTAATTCAGGTTCTGCAATAGCAGTTCCGAGTTTTGCTCGTCAAACAGGATTGTCATGTGCAGCATGCCATACTGTATTCCCGGAACTTACCGCTTTTGGTAGGCAGTTTAAGTTGAATGGTTATACCATGACCAACATCAAGACAATCACACAGAAAAGACCCAAAAAAGCGTCTAAAGGAGAAGCAACTGCACTAAGAATATTAAAAATTGCGCCAGTTTCTGCTATGGTTCAGACCGGTTTAACTCACGTGGCTAAAGCAGTTCCTGGAACACAAAACAATGATGTAGAATTTCCACAGCAGTTCAGTTTTTTCTATGCCGGACAAATTTCACCCCATATGGGATCTTTTATTCAATTGACACTTGACGACGGTTCAGGAACTTTCGGAATGGATAATACAGACATTCGCTATGCCAATCAAGGTAAAGGTAAAACACCTATTACTTACGGTTTCACTTTGAATAATAATCCAACCGTTCAGGACGTATGGAATTCAACGCCAGCATGGGGATATCCTTACACAGGTTCTGGAATGGCTCCAGGCCCGGACGCCGGAACAATGATTGAAAATTTAGGAGGAACCGTTGCAGGTTTAGGAGCATATACTATGATTGACCACACAGTTTATCTTGAATTTAGTGGTTACAGAACTGCTCAGCTGGGTGCAGCTATGCCTCCCGATGCATCAATAACAGGTGCTGTCAAAGGGATTGCTCCTTACTGGAGATTAGCAATCCAGCATCAGTGGAACAAATCCTACTTTGAAATAGGAACCTATGGAATGGCAACAAACTTATATCCTGCTGGTATTTCAGGCGCAACAGATAATTACACGGATTTCGCATTCGATCTGCAATACGAATATCAGTTTGCTAAAGGTCAGTTCACACTGCATTCATCCTATATCAATGAAAAACAGAATTTAAATTCATCATATGCTACCGGCGACAGCCAGAATTCCTCAAATACACTCAATAAATTTGACTTGGATGCAAGCTTGTTTCTCCATCCTGGTGTAAACTTTACTTTGGGTTATTTAAATTATTCAGGTTCCGCAGACAATGTTATGTATGGATACAGAGTAGACAAACCAAATAGTAGTGCTGTCCGGGCTCAGTTCGATTATCTTCCTTGGGAAAACACAAAAATCTCAGTGCAATACACTGCCTACGGTAAGTTCAACGGATCTTCAACCAATTATGACGGTTCCAACAGAAATGCATCAGACAACAACACATTGTATCTGCAACTTTGGTTCCTGTTCTAATATTTGAAAAGACAATTTTTGTTAAAATCAATAAAATAAGCTGATTTTCAGCTATTAAAAGAGCAAAGAGACTATGTGCTTCTTTGCTCTTTTAGAAATATTAACAGCAACTTTAAGTTTAGTATTCAAATTTTATTTACTTTTTAACTATGAAAAAATTAAGTTTAATTCTAACAATCGCGGCGGTTTCTTTATTCTCTTATAACGCTTTTGGCAGTACGCCTGGCAAGAAAGATTCTCCGCAATATACACGTGGAAAGCAGATTTATAATAATAAATGCTTTAAATGTCATCAGACAACCGGAATGGGACTTCCAGGAGTATTTCCTCCTCTGAAAGGTTCTGATTTCCTGAAAAAAGCCACAAAAAGGAAGCTGTTGGAGCAGGTGCTTCAAGGTTCCAGCGAATCCTACACTGTTAATGGCATGACATACAGCACGCCAATGCCACCACAAGTTGATAACATAAAAGATGCTATAGCCGTTGTTAATTATGTTTTAAATGCCTGGGGAAACAATTACGGACATGCTACGGCAGCAGACGCCAAAGGACTAAAACCGGCGTCCAAGTAACTTAAAGTTGCTTTAATTTCTATCTATCCGTATTTAAGAGGCAGCATGAAATAAATATATTTAATACAGACATTCGAAATTCCGGTGTATGAGTATTCGTACACCGGAATTTTTTTGACTAGAAGTGTTCGATCTTCTATATTGTCACCATGTCTCCAAGTCTCTCCGTCACACATTATATCGCAAGCACAATACTTATGACAATCATTTTTCACTTTTCGCTTTAAGTCCTCCCGCACCCCCAACCCCTAAAGGGGCGTGCCACCTCTCGCTTCAACGTCAATATTATGCCATAGCATGTTCCTTCCTCCTTTAGGGACAATAGGCCAAATTCTTCATTTTTCACTTTACATTCTTCGCTTTTATGCGGCTTAACGGGTAGTTTACCGTAGCCTTACAGGTTTCCAATCGTACATCGCACACGAAAATCGTACATAAAAAAGCCGCCCCCGAATCATCAGGAGCGGCCGTATCAGTCAAATTAAATTGTTTCCTTAGTACGAAGCTACAAGGTAAGATTATGCTTCCTTTTTCGCTTTATTCTTTCTGGCTTTCTGCCAAAAGATTATCATCAGCAACATGAGGACAATGTATAAAAACAAAGTCGCGTAGAAGAAGTACCTTGCAGAGCTGGGTGATTCAATCTGAGCCCTGTTTACATGATTTAAATCCAGGATATAAGCTTCAATATTAGCAATCTGAGGCTGTGTTAAACTGTATGAATCCCCATAGCCAAACATCTTCAGTGAAGGATGTGGCCCCGGAGGATCCGAACCATGCTGGATAAATCGGTCGATATTTTCAGCAAATTGCTTTGGCGACTTGCTGTACAAAGCTTTACTAATTGGATTCAATTTCGGGACCATACCAAAAGTTGAACCATAATTAGGATCGCCACCCTTACCATTTAATCCATGGCAGGATGCACAATTCTGGACAAATAGCTTTCTTCCCACAGTTACATTTCCAACGATGGATGCAGCGGCACCCGGAGCTCCAAGTTTGTCCAATCTCTTTTTAGTGTATGCAACTTCAGCTATTTTAAGACTGTCAGCCGATTTCCTTTGAGCAGCTGTAATCTTAGTAGAATCAATAGGTGGCGCCGGATGATGCGGTGTATTTACATAAGCTATTACATCATTCAACTGCTCCTTATTTAACATTGTATAATTAGGCATCACAGAAGTCGGGAAGTGCATCTTAGAATTGGTAATCTGAACCAGAAACCAGGATTTGGAGTGATTTCTTTGATATTCATTCGTTAAATCAGGACCAACTCTTCCGCCGCTTCCACTAATGGTATGACATGCCACACAGCCATATCTTTTAAAGATGGTCTTTCCTTTAACTGCGGCTGGTGACAATTTATAAGAAATAGGTCCCGTATGAGCCTTTGCCGAACCATTTTTTCCTTGTTCCGGCGGATGGCTGTTAAAACCAATAATCGTCATCGTCAACACAAAACCAACAAAAACAAGTCCGCCAATCATCATACCCTTTCTCTTCATGGGATTATCTGATTTTTTCCTGTCGATAAAAGGAACGCTTACCAGAAGAATGACTATCAATGTCGGAATACCAACAGTTCCAATTATTTCCAGCGGGCCCTTAAATACTTTCAGTAACTGATATAAAAACAGGAAATTCCACTCCGGTTTAGGAGAAAAAGCAGCATCAGAAGGATCGGCAGGACCACTAAACGGGGCCGGATGGAACGCCGACAACCAAACAATTAAAACAAATACAAATCCACTAACAACCAAATCAATAGCTACTTGATCCGGCCAAAATTCTCCAACTTTAGAACGTTTTGATTCTTTCCAGGGTCCCTTACTTCCATAACGGCGAAAAGCCATCAGGTGGAATACTATAATAAGAAAAGAAAGCGCCGGAATTAGAACGGTGTGTATTGTAAAAAA
This sequence comes from uncultured Lentimicrobiaceae bacterium, assembly GCA_964529695.1. GTDB lineage: Bacteria > Bacteroidota > Bacteroidia > Bacteroidales > F082 > Sulfidibacterium. Next base: position 9,527 of record CAZGZO010000005.1, on the reverse strand, counting down.
TCTTGAAAGGGTAAGCTGCCCCATCGTGTAACCGCCCCGGAGAAATTTCTCCATAAACGGACCTATCAGGGGGATGGTGCCCGCAATACTTGTTCCCACTTCAGAAGCCCAATAACCTGTTTCATCCCATGGCAATGCAGCTCCGGTAAAAATCAAACCGGCTACCAAAAACAGTAACAAAACGCCTATTAGCCAAGTAAGTTCACGAGGTTTCTTGTAAGCACCCCAAATAAAAACGCGTATGATATGCAGAGCAACCAGAACCGCTAAAATGTTGGCTCCCCAGTAGTGAATACCATGTATTAACCACCCGTAAGGAACATGAAGCCTGAAATAGCTTAAACTGGCGTAAGCGTGATCTACAGTCGGAACGTAATAGAAAAGTTGCCAGATTCCTGTAACTACCTGCAGCGCAAAAACAAAAAGTGTTGCACTACCCATGGTATAGAAAAAACTCGCTCCTCCAGGTATTTTTTCATCAAATACAGCATCCATAACTCCGTCAAGCGGAATTCTGTCTTTCAACCAAGTTTTAATTTTTTGTCCCATAATAATTATTAATCGATGACTATTTTTTCAGGAATACCTACTTCAAACTTTTCATATTGAACGTATAGATTTCCATCTTTTATTTCAGTTGGTAATGTATCCAGACCCCTGGGTGCCGGACCTGAAACCACCTCCCCATCAATGGTATAAACACTATTGTGACAGGGACAAACGAACAGTTTTCTCTCAGCATCCCAATTGTAGCGACACCCTAAATGTGTACAAATCGGCGAGAAAACTTTAATGTCATCGGGAGATTTCTTAACTACCCAAACCTGCTCGGGTTTTTTGAAGCTTACAAAAGCATCCTGGTCGGTTTTGGAAAAATTCACTTTAGTAGGTTGCTTAACCGGCGAAAATGAATTACCAATCCCCTTTATTGGACCCAATTTACTAAAAGTCTTCTTTACCAATGCTTTTGAGCTTGAAACCAGTGAATCAATCAGAGGGTATCCAATCATAACTGTCAGAACGGAGCCAATACCCACGGTGGCAGACTTGAAAAAAGTACGCCGGGTCATTGAGCCATTTTTTTTACTTTTTTTACCCATTTATTTATACGTTTTTTATTGAAAGATTCAAGACTAGAACTGATCGTTAATAATTACGCGATAAAAGTATAAAAATATGTATATGTTTAATTTTCCTATAGAATTTATAGATATTGTAGAAAATATATTGATTTATAGTGAATTGCAACTATTTAGCGAAGAATAAAGTTTATTTTCGCTTTATATTACAGTATGTATTATTTTTTCAAAAAGATAGTTTGGGTTTGATTTGGGTAAATTTTTCGGAAGAAAAAAGGAGATATCTAAGGTACTTTTCTACGACATAATAATTTTATAAAAAAATATTGAGGATTATTTTCTATTAAATACAACAAATATTCAGACGTTTCCTGCCAAAAATCAAAAAAAGGCAAACCTGCCCCGAAAATATTCTAACTCATCATGTTCAACGAAACCCTTGTTATTCTTATTTTCCAGAAATAAACTACTTATTTTTAAGTATTTCAGGTTATTTTGAAAAAGGTTAATATTTTATCCCCATTCTTTAACTTGCATTGGTGGGCATTTTACCGAACCATAAGAGCAAAAAAAACAACAGTCTCCAGGTTTTGGCCGCAACATCGATTTACAGTCTTCACACTCATAAAAAATCTGACAAGCATCGACAGGCATCTCTTCTTTTTTGCTATGGACGCAATTCGGACAGATAATTACTGAAAATCTTTCAATTTGCACAATTTCTTTTTTCTTTGTTAGCATTTAAACTTCACTACGAAGAACCATTTCTGCGCATCTTTAAAAATATTCTCAATTGTCATCCCAGTGATTTTAGCAAATCTGTTTATGTCTTCTTCAGTAAACTTATGAGAATTCTCTGTATGGATGGTTTCTCCCTTTTCAATCTTGATACTCCGGGAAAACAAAGGACTCGCAACAGTCATGTCCTGACGGGCCCTTAAATGCATCTCAATCCGCGCTTCATCATGATTGTAAAAAGCTTTATGAGCAAACAGTTCGGGGCTAAAATCAGTTTCGGCAACTTCATTAATAACATGAAGTATATTCTTATTAAACATTTCAGTAACTCCCTGTTTATCATTGTATGCCGCCTCAAGGATTTCAATATCTTTTACCATGTCCAAACCAAGAATGAAACTATCTCCGGGTTGCATCAATGCTTTTAAATTCTTTAAAAATTCATCTGCCCGTTGTCGCGTAATATTACCCAGCGTGCTTCCCAAAAAATATATCAATTTCTTTCCATTTCCAGGAAGGTCCGTCAACTGTTTCATAAAATCAGCCAATAATCCGTGAATCCTGATTTCCGGATATTTTCCAGTCAAAATTTTGGCAGATTTCAGAATGGCTGATTCGCTAACATCCACAGGAACATAACAAACCGAGTTCATTTTATCCTTCGCAACCGCATTCAACAGGATGGAGATCTTAGAACAGTCTCCACTGCCCAATTCAATAATATCTGCTCCTTCTGAGAAACGGATAATTTCGGAAGCATTTTCCAACAGGATAGATTTTTCCGTTCTTGTGGGATAATATTCAGGAAGTGCCGTAATTTTCTCAAATAGCGTTGAACCGGCGTGGTCATAAAAAAAGCGGCTGGAAATTTCTTTTTGCTTTTGGGAAAGGCCTTCAAAAACTTCAGTTACTATATCTTCCTTGTTTTCAGTAGCAAGCAGGTCACTAATCGTAATCCTGTTATCTATCCTTGCAGATATTTCATAATTATTCATAAAACCCGTTTTACTTCACTTTAGCTTTATAATTTTCAGGAATTCCAGTTTCAAATGGATTTTTAGGATCGGCGCTCCATTCAAACCATCCACCATCATACACAGAAACATCAGGCCAGCCCATGAGCCATGCATTAAACCAGGCTTCACTGCCTCTCCATCCTGTACCACAATAAAATGCAAGATGTTTGTCGGGTGTAATTCCGTTTTTCTTCCAGATATTTTCTATTTCGTGGTACTCGCGGGTAGTAAGGTCAAAATTCCGGTAATTTTCCATGTGGTAAGCATCGCTGCCACAATCAGCAAATATGGCCCCGGGAATACGTCCTTTGGGTTCAATGTAGTTGTAACCACTCACCTCACCGATGTACTCGGGCCAGCTTCTTACACAAACTAACTCTTCTTTTGTAGAAGCAAGCATTTGTTTGGCTTCCGGTGTATCAACGGCCAGTTTAGGCAAAGCCGGAATATCAACTCCAAAATCAGATACAGGAGCTTTGGGTTCATCCTTGAATGATACTTCATAACCTTCATCCTGCCACGACTGAAAACCACCATTCAAAATCCGGATATCTTTCACGCCGGCATACATCATAATAAAAACGCACCGCATAGCACCAATGTCTCCGGCAGCACTTCCGGGAAAAGGATCATCATTGTCAGGATGCATATATTTTCCATACAGCACGACGGTTGTATCAGATGTAATTCCTTGTTTTTCAAGAGCCTCCTTTAATTCTTCCGGCGAACGGCGATTCCAGGTTTCCGGAGCCTCCAGTGCCAATGTATCCATGTCAATGGCACCCGGAATGTGACCCGTTAGATATGCATCGCGATTACGATAATGCGCGTGAACAATCACATATTTATCATTTTCATAATGTTCCGGTTTATCCCCGGAAATAAGTTTTTTTACCCATTTTGCCGAGACCAGATGCTTAAAGCGCTCCAGATTCTCCATGGGTAACGAGTTATCGTTAGTCCATTCATCAAGAAAATGACGATAAACAGACACATTTGAATAACCTGATTTTAGAAACCTTGCTGCCACATCATCAACTTTCTGATTGTCATAACCATACAAAATAATTTCTTGTTCCGGCAAAATATTTTTATGCCTGACCATTTCTATCCAGTCCACATATTTTATCCATTTCCAGGGAAGGCTCCTGGCTCCTTTTATGTGTCCATTTCTCTGTTCGCCCTGCAAGGCCCATCCATTATAAGCTTCCACATCCCTCACATCGATAATTTGAATATTGGGATTATCTAATTTTTGACGTAGTTCTTTTGTTGGAATTTCTTTCATTTTTTCAATTTTCTACTAAAATACATATTTGGCAGCGAAAAAGAAAGCTACCAATAATCAAAATCAGATTAACTTTTTGTTAAACAATTTATTAAAAGAGTGTTAATCTTTCAAAAAAATAAATAATGGAATTATGTACAGATTTTTCAATTATACAATAGCTACTTTCTTGTTGGGACTCTTTTCTTGGGAGGTTTCTTCGCGGATCTTATGAATTAAATCATCCAGTCTTTGATCGAGGACTTCGTAATCATTAATAGCATTCAATCCCTGATAATATTCCAATTTTTGGAGAGCACCTGCAAGATTAAAACTCTTCTGTGAAGTCGAATAGAATTGACCATTTTTTCTGAACCGCTCGGCAAGATATTCTTGTTCAGGTTGTCCAGGTGTCGGAATCAATATTGCTTTCTTCCCAAGTGCAGCCAAATCCATAACTGTTGAATATCCCGATCGGCTGATGACCGTTTTAGATGCGAGGATGAGAGCTGCCATTTCGTCGTCGCTGCAATGAGGTCGGATTTCAACATTACCTTTTCTTTTGAGGGATGCTTCTCCAGGTTTTCCTGAAAGGATAATTGTTTTATAATTTGTCGCTCCTGCTTGCTCCACAAAGATATTTTCCAAAATACTTCGCTGTGGCTCCGGTCCTGACATAATACAAAGAATATAAGGCTTTTCCTTGGAAGGCACAATATCTTTCAATATTTGGAACCTACTCAAAGGTCCGATATACAGAACCATTTTCTGAGGAAGTTTTTTCACATGCGAAAGCTCGCCGGATAAGCTCGGCTCATCTTGAAAATCAGGAACCCACACTTCATTGTGCTTCACTATAAAGCTGTAAATCATTTTCCTGATAACAGGTCGCGCAAAACTCAAAACTCCACGGGTCAGTATTTGAAACTGATGGGTCATAAAAATGGTTGGCACATGCTCTGACCAGAGTTCATAGCGATTATCTGAAATCACCGCATCAATATCCATTTCATAGACTATCTGATCCAATAATTTGTGCGCTTTATGGGCAGCAAAAAGCATTCTTGGAATATCCATTAAAACTTTAAGGACCAGGGGACCTCTTCTCTGGTAAACGGGTCTGTAACCGGGTATTCTAACCGACTCACATTGTGGGAAACGCCCCTTGAGAAATTCCAGTGGCTTGTTATCGGCACCGATAATAACTTTGACGTTTCTCTCCAGCAATTTGTGAATAACTGGTACCAAGCGGGTAGCATGGCCCAAACCCCAGTCCATAGGACAAACTAAGATTGTCGATTGTGATTTCATAGCTACCCACAAATTTAACTTTTCACTAACATAAAAAGTTAGTGAATTGTTAATTTTATCAATAGTGTAATTAAAATTCAGATACCCTCTGTACGGATATTCTTACCAAAGCTACAAAAAGCTTATTAAACCAAGGGAATCCTTTTTCCTTTAAATTCTACTTTTCGGATGTTTCCTTTTTTGGAAGTGTAAAATGGAACCCAGAGCCTTTTTTTTCTTCACTTTTCACCCAAATTTTGCCACCTTGTTTATCTATAAATTCTTTACAAAGAAAAAGGCCAAACCCTGCGCTAGGTTCTCCATCCGTGCCGGGTCTACGGACATCTGAGTTTAACACAAAAAGATTATCGGCTATTTCTTTACTCATTCCATACCTGTGTCTTTAATAATGACTGCCACAAAATTATCTTCATTTTCTGTGGTTTCCAGGAAAATCTCACCATTTGAATAAATAAACTTTAAAGCATTACAAATCTCTATAAGCCTGATTTCCCAGCGTCGGTAAGGGTTAAAGGTGCATTAATTTAGCACCGAAAAAAATCCAAAACCCTTTCTTAGGTCCAAGAAACCAGCCAGGTGCTAAAAATACACGCTAGCTCATTCAAAATACTGCTTCATCATTTTATTTAATGCATCTATTTTAACAGGCTTAGAAAGATAATCGTTGCATCCTGCTTCCAGGGCTTTTTCCCGGTCGCCCTGAAGCGCAAAAGCTGTTTGGGCAATAATAATTACCTTTTTATTGAATTTTCGTATTTCCTGAGTCGCATCAAGCCCGTCCATACCAGGCATTTTCATATCCATAATAATCAAATCAATATCCGGATTATGGCGACTTTTTTCAACCGCATCTAATCCATTTCCGCTCACCATCAACTCGGAAGCAAAAGGCTTCAAAACATTAACCATAAGTTGCTCAGACACTTCATCATCTTCAATAATCAGAATTTTCAACTTCTTTTCGTTATTTTTCGAATCAGAATTATGTATAGTATTCTCAACTTTCTCATCTACCACAGGAGAGTCATTATAAGGAAGTGTATAAAAGAAAGTTGTCCCTGTTTCCAGTTGTTTATCATTCCGGGATTCACCGTTTTTACTTTCGAGCCAGATTTTCCCTCCAAGCATTTCCACATAGGCTTTTGTGATTGTCAGGCCCAAACCTGAGCCTTCATAATCTCTTGTTAAAGCAGTACTTCCCTGCACAAATCGCTGAAATACAGACTCAAACTGTTCCTTTGGGATTCCCGTTCCGGTATCTTTTACATAAAACTCAAGAAAGCCGTCTTTTCTTGAATAGCCCAACTCAATATATCCTTTGTGTGTGAATTTGATTGCATTTTTAACCAAATTGGTGAGGATGCTGTAAAATTTTTCCTTATCGGTTTTTACAAAAGATTTATCGTTTGACAAACCTTTTTTCAATTTCAGTTCCAAACCTTTTTGTTCCACTTCAGGTTTAAAAAAGTTATAGATGAATTCCATCTGCTTGTTGACATTGGCTTCAGAAATAGCAACAGTCATCTGGCCGGATTCAATTTTCGAAATATCGATAATATCATTAACCGTATTCAACATCCGATCCCCGCTCTTCTCTATAATACTAATATATTTTTTCTGCTCTTCCCGGGTCAGGTCGGGTTCCTTCAAAAGTTCCGCAAATCCCAGAATACCATTCATAGGAGTTCTGATTTCATGACTCATATTGGCAAGGAAAGCAGATTTAAGTCGTTCGGATTCTTCGGCTTTTTCTTTAGCTTCAATTAATTTTTGTTCGGTAAGTTTACGCTCAGTGATATCCCGGGAAACTGAAACAAGATATTCCTTATCCAGTTTTACATATTTGATGTTGACCTCCACGGGAAATATTGAGCCATCCTTTCTTTTATGAATCGTTTCCCAAACGACCGATCCGTTTTTCTTCACCTCTGCTTGTACACTTTTTAACCGTTCAGGGTCAACTTTGGGATCAATATCAAAAACACGCAGATTCAGGAACTCATCACGGGTATATCCTAAAAGTTGACAACCCCTTTCGTTAACATCAACAAATTTGCCTGTCTCTAAATCAGCAGCTTCTATTGAGTCATAAGTATTATCAACAAATACGCGTGTTAATTTTAGCGATGCTTCTGCTTGTTTTCTTTCGGTAATGTCAATAATGGTTCCAATACTTGCGGCTTTTCCTTTCCACATCAAACTTCCTCCTGACAATGAAACCCATTTTTCATCTCCTTTCTTTGTAATAATCTTGAAATCGTATTGTTTCGGAGCTTCCTTTCCATGTTGTCTGGAAAGACCATAGTTGCGCACCTTTTCCTTATGATCAGGGTGCGCCATATCCCAAAAACTTTTATCTGCAAATTCCTCCAAAGTATACCCGAAAATTTGAGTAATAGCCCTATTGATATAAACAACTTTCGAATCTTGTATGATCCCTATTCCTGCAGAAGTAGACTCAGCAAGTTTTCTGAAAAGTTCTTCATTTTCTTTGAGTTCCAGCGTTGTATTTTGAATTTTATCAACAGCATTATTATATGCTCTCACAAGATCCCCCAATTCACTTTTAGAATCAAATTGTAGTTTCTCATATCGGCCTTCGCCCAGATTTTCAGTAGCCTCTGTCAACCAGGTAAGTGGTTTTGTCAAATTGTGAGAAAACAACAACGCCAGTATCAAAATCAAAACGAGGAAAAACAATATCACATATAACAACCTGTATAACAGTTTATGAACAGGAGAAAGAAACCTATTATAAGGAACAACTACGAACAGAGACCAACCCAGGTTGTTAGTTCTGGAATTCTTAAGATTTACAAAACCTGAAAGCCGTCGTTCCCCTTTTTTGTTCTGGTAAACTGTATAACCATTGTCATGCGTTTTAAAATCACTTTCAAGTTCTTTAAAACCCAATCCTTCGATAGGTTCCAAAATTCGCACAGAAGGGTCCGAAGAAATAAGTACCTCACCACTATGACTAATTAAAAATGACCGGCCTTTTGAAGAAATGTAAGATCCAATTTCTTTTACATGATGTTCCAGATACCCGACATTGTAAAGAGCTGTAAGAACTCCCTTTAGTTTTCCTTTATGAGTATAAACTCCTATCAACATCTGCATATCAACAGAATCATTCCCACATTTCTGAATATCTGAAATGAGAACATTTTGCTTGCTACTGTGTAATATCTTCTGAAATTCATCACGAGCATTTGGAACAACATCATTGATATTTTGCCCTTTTAATTTTAAGTCAGAGCTTGCTAATATTTTCCCTTTCAAATTACTATATGAAATAGAGTAAAATTCTATTACCATATTGTTAGATTCGGTCAGCTCCTCGGAAAGTGAATCATTATCTTTCTTGGTTAACTCTTTATTTGCCAAAGTTTTCAAATGATAGGCCGGAACCTGAATGTGTTCTTCAATATTCTCTGCCGCCTGGTTAACATGTTCATGCAAATCATGGATTGCCTGCTTTTTAAGGCTATTGAACATAAAGAAATAAAATACCAGAATCAACGTGGCACTTGTAACCAACACAGTAGCTATCGTACTAATCAGAATTCTGGTTTTGATTCTCATAAATCAATATTTAAGTTTATAAACATTTAGTTAGGATCAGGAACAATACATTAGAAAAATCCTGAGCAACTATCAATTAATTGAAGCACATACAATTTTTTGAAAATACCCTCCTAAATAAAACATGATAAATCTAAGAAAAATTGTGCCAAGATGGAAATATTTTCAATAAATAACTCAATTTCAGCAATATTTTAAAATAAAGGCCGATTAAAAAAATGTTTAAAATCCCATATTGAGAAATAAATTTCCAAATTTGAAAAACATCCATTAAAAAATTAAACATGACTGCTCTTACGGTTAGAAATCTTACAAATTCCTTTAGATTTTATCCTTTATCTTTGTCTCCAAGTTAATTACGATGAAAATTTTAGTTATTGAAGACGAGACGGGCCTGCTGGAATCCATGGTTTCTTTTTTAAGAGAAGAAGGCTTTATCTGTGAAAAAGCTGCAAATTTCCAGTCTGCGGAAGATAAGCTAGCTGGTTTTGTTTATGATGTTGTTATTCTGGATATTACGCTACCCGATGG
>CAZGZO010000004.1:35330-40316 GCA_964529695.1 uncultured Lentimicrobiaceae bacterium | reverse complement strand
GAAAAACTTTCATTATTTCAGGATCACTGGAATCCAAGAATTGTAGGAGCACTCAACGGACAGCATGTGAAACTTGTAAAGTTTAAGGGCGAATTTGTGTGGCATAAACATGATAAAGAGGACGAAATGTTTTACGTCATCAAGGGACAATTTCGTATGGAATTTCGTGACAAAACCGTTGAACTTAATGAAAATGAATTTATTATCGTTCCCAAAGGTGTAGAACACAGACCTGTGGCAGAAAAAGAAGTGGCCGCTATGCTGTTTGAACCAGTGTCAACATTGAATACAGGTGATACAAAAGGCAGGCTTACTCAGGAAGATTTGGAATGGATTTAAAAATTAATTCAGCAAATCTGTATAAATGCGCAAACAAAAGGAACGATAATTAAACTTCACATAACAATAAATACGAATAAATGATGTTCCTTTGTTATAGTGAAAATCATTAATTATAATAAAATGAAAGAAATAGAAAAACTATCAGAAAATAAGCATTATAGCGCAGTTAATCTGGGTAATTTGGACGATTTGAAGGATTATGGCCTGATTCATCCCGTAAGTAAGAGAATCATTGAAGGTAAAGTATTTTTAAAAGATACAACTAAAGCAACTGGTACAGAGATCTCTTTCAATCTTTTGCGTCCAAAAACGGAGCAACCTTATTTTCATATTCATAAAAAGAACGAAGAAACTTATATTATTATAAAAGGTTTTGGCTTTTTTCAGGTTGATGATGATTGTTTTGATATCAAAGAAGGTAGTGTAATCAGAGTCGCACCTCAGGGCAAAAGAGGAATTCGAAACGATTCTGACCAACCCATGATTTATATGGTAATTCAATCGAAAGAAAACTCTCTTGAAGAATACACAACGGATGACGGAGAGAGAGTCCCGTTTGAACCTAAGTGGAAATAAGAGCTATCTTGGCAAACTTTAGAGAAGCTTTAAAAAATAAAACCCCTGATTGTCCTTTGAATTCGGGGGTTTTATTTTTAAAACAGATCTGAAAAAGCTTTTTAATCTTCAATCCTGATTAAATTTTTGTAGTGAGTCTCGCAAAACTGGCAAAATGGATGAACATCGTGTTCATAAACATTGCCACAAGAAGGGCATACGAAGTAGGTTGTAGCTAATGGCTCAATATCATAGCTTTCCATTGCATCGATAGCCTTTTCATGAAGTGCTTTGTGTTTATAAGAGGTCAGGAAGGCCATATTCATACTTTTCATAGAAGACTGATGTTGGGCAAGGTTTGCATCAATAACAAATCGGGGATACATATTGGTAACCTGCTCCTTTTCGAAAGCAATAGCATCTCTTAAGTTCTCTAGGGTTGATTTAACCTGGAAGGTTGGTTCAAGAACAGGAATAGCTATTCCTTCTTCGTCCAAAATGGCCTTGTGATTTTTGGCATGAATCTCAGAAGCCTTTGAGATTGCTTTAAACAATAGTGCAATTTCAGGGCGTTTTTCTTTTCTTGCCTGTTCGCTGTAAGCTGCATACTTAGCAGTTGCTATGGTTTCGGCTTCATAGGCACTGAGTACATTCGCTAAATTTTTGGACCATTTCTCCTGGTCCACTACTTGTGTTTTCTCCGCAGAGGTTTTTTGATTAATGGTGCTTGTAAATGATGGTAGCGCTAAGAAAGCAACCAACGCCCCCATCAGCACGATGAGCGTTGTCCTTTTCATGGTGTGAATTTTTGAGATTTAACATCTAAAAGTAATGCTAACTCAATTCAAACTTGCTTTCATCGTCCTTAAGATATGCTAAATATGAGCTTAAAAAAAAAGAATTTTTTTCTAATTTGTAACTTAATCTAATATATTGAAAAACAAATATATAAGTTATATGTAAACAATAAAAAAATCCTCTTTCAGACGAAAACTGATTCATGTTGTACAGGCTGAAAAAAGATATCAAAAATGAAGAAATAAAGCTCTTGCAAGACAACAAATTTGCTATGTTGTATGAATGGATATCTAATCTTTAATTCAGGTGTAAAGTTTTTAATTTTTTTGAGAAAAATGCAACATTTCTCTTTTTGTATTAAAGTTTATCGTAATATTGCAATATTAGAACATAAATCATGGGAGTTACAAAATCAGATCTATTTAGCGAAGATCAAAACGCAATGGCGAAGATGCTAAAAGCACTGGGGCACCCGGCAAGAGTGGCCATTTTGGAATATCTCAACAGTGTAAATGCATGTATCTGCGGGGATATCGTAAACGAATTGCCTTTGGCACAGCCTACTATTTCTCAGCATCTTCGGGAGTTGAAAAATGCCGGGCTTATCAAAGGCAATATAGAAGGTAATTCAATTTGTTATTGTATTGATATAGAAGTCTTTGATAAAATTAGAAAGTACTTTACCCGCTTTAAAGAATGCAAAAACGGAAGTGAAATCAATTGGTGTAACGTTAAAGTTAAATAATATGACAAACGAAGAACAAATTAAAGAAATGGTAAAGCAGAAATACAGTGAAATTGCTTTACAGGAAAAAGAAGTAAACCAAACCTCATGCTGTGGTTCAGGAAGTTGTTCAACTCAGGTATATTCTATTATGAGTGACGATTATGACCATCTGGAAGGTTATATTCCTGATGCGGATTTGAAACTGGGATGCGGACTTCCTACTCAGTTTGCAAAGATTAAAACAGGTGATACTGTGATTGATTTGGGAAGCGGAGCCGGCAACGACTGTTTTGTGGCAAGAGCTGAAGCAGGGGAAACCGGGAAAATTATTGGTATTGATTTTACTCCTGCCATGATCGATAAGGCAAGGGAAAATGCAGATAAGTTAGGATACAACAATGTACAATTCCGGTTAGGAGACATTGAAAAAATGCCTGTTACTTCTAACGTAGCTGATGTAATTGTAAGTAATTGCGTTTTGAACCTGGTTCCCGATAAAAAAGCTGTATTTCAGGAAATGCACCGAGTACTCAAGCCTGGCGGACATTTCAGTATTTCGGACATCGTGCTGAAAGGAACCCTTCCTGAAAAAATAAGATCCGCTGCCGAAATGTATGCGGGGTGCGTTGCCAGCGCCATTGATATGGATGAATATCTGGGCTACATCAATAACGCTGGATTTAAAAACATCATTTTGCAAAAACAAAAACCCATCATAGTTCCTGATGATATCCTGAAAGATTACCTGGATGAGAAAGAAATAAAGGTTTACAAAAGCATGCCAACAGCTATTTTTAGCATTTCGGTATATGCTGAGAAACAGGAACCCTGTTGTTCAGGTAAGGATGGATGTTGTTAATGCTTGAAAAACAGTAAAATAAAACCCCGGAATCCTCCGGGGTTTTAAATCAAAACAAAAGCAGGTTAATTTTTAGTCTGAAATCTCAATAAATTTGTCTCCGCTGGTCATTGAAATTCCACACCGTTGGGGAGCTTTTGTTTCATATGTGTTGCCACAAGTCGGGCAAACAAAGTAGCTCGTAGGAATGGAGCCTACATCTTTATTGTCAAGGGCAGCTAATGCCTTTTCATAAAATGCTTTGTGCTTTTGCTCTGTTTGGTAAGCATAGCTAAAGCTAATCGTAGCAAGTCGATTTTTGGACATTTTAGAATTATTCATAAATTCGGGATACATAGTGTTGATTTCGTAGGTTTCTCCGGCAATAGCATCCATTAGATTTTCTCTGGTAGATTTAACTGTAAATTCCGGTTCAATTTCCGGAACTGTTTTTCCATACTCCGCCAGCACTGCCTTGTGATTTCCGGCATGAATACCTTCCGATTTTGAAGTAGCTTTAAAAAGCATGGCAATTTCATGATAACCTTCTTCTTCAGCTTTCTGACTGTAGGCGGCATATTTTGCGCTGGCAGTTGTTTCACCCTTGTAGGCATGCTGTAAATTGTCTAAAGTGGTGTTGATCTCCGTGCCCACAATATTAGTGGACTGTGAAGGCCCTTTTTGTTGTGCACTGGCAAGTGATGAAAGCATTAAGGCTGCAACAAAGATTCCTGTCAACAGCAAATGTGTTGTATTTTTCATAGTATTATTTTTTGATAAATTATCCTTACAAAGATGCCGGAATCTAATTTAAATTCCCTATATAAATTCTTAAAACCTGCTTAAGAAATTGCGCGGATGCTAGTGTTTTAGATTTGGTTTTTACAAATTTTAACTTCTAATCCTGAGAAAGTAGGGTGCTAACTTCCGACGAGAAAACAGATGCTGATGATTAAGAGATCTGAAGAAAAAACCCCGGATTATTCCGGGGTTTTTCATTTCTTGGCAAAATAATAATTACCAGGTTTGGTCTGATATTTCAAGAAAGTCTTTACTGGATGTCCCGGAAACTTCACAACGTTCAGGGAGATCGTTTTCATAAATATTGCCGCAATTTGGGCAGACATAGAAAACCGAAGGCAATGATTCAACATCATTATTTTCCAGGGCAGCTAAAGCTCTCTGGTTCATATCCCTGTGTTTTTGTGCTGTTTTGTGGGCGTACGTCAGACTTTTCAGCGAAGTTTGGTCATCAACTCTTTCAGCAGTCGAGGAAAATTGAGGATACATTTTATTGATCTTCATGTTTTCTTCATCAATGGCATCTTTCAGATTTTCATGGGTTGATTTGACATTGAAATTAGGTTCGATTTCAGGAACGGTTTCTCCTGTTTCCTCAAGAGCTGCCATATGATTGTCTGCATGAATACTCTTGGCTTTGGAGAGTGCGCTGAACATCATAGCAATTTGTGAATGACCTTCTTCCTCAGCTTTTTGACTGTAAGCTTCATACTTGGCACTGGAAATTACTTCAGCTTTATAAGCCTCATGCATGTTCTTAATATTAGTTGCCTTAGTATCGCTTGTTACAATTTCATTGTCAGTCAAATAGGTTTTTGTTTCTGTTTTGTTTGTAAAAGATAAAAGCATGGTGATTGAAGCTAATGCAACCACCAGCATAGTCAGTGTTGTCTTTTTCATAGTTTAATTTTTTGAAATAATTATT
>CAZGZO010000004.1:0-35230 GCA_964529695.1 uncultured Lentimicrobiaceae bacterium | reverse complement strand
TCTTGGTACCATTGGTCATAGAAATCCCGCAACGTTTAGGAGCTTTAGTTGTGTAAGTGTTGCCGCAGGTCGGCCTAGTAAAGTAGATAGAGGGTAAGGATTCGACATTGTTATTTTGCATGGTAACAAGTGTCCTTTCATGATTAGATTTGTGACTTAGCATTGCATCATCAGTACAGCAAAGGTTTTTCAATGCAGGCTGGCTATAGTTTGGGTTTGTGTTCTCCTTCATGTGGAAAAGCACCAGGTTATCTGCAAAGTTATTATCGGTAACGGATTTTACATTATTTGCAGTCAGCTTACCTATCAACAAAACAGTATTTCCTTCAGGAAAAACATTTTTCCTATTCCCGGAAGAACTATTTGTTTTTAAAAATAAAACCTTTGAGTCTGCTCCTAATGTATCTACCCGCATCATGATAAATGTTTAATGATCTTGCTATAGGATACAAATATGCAAGAACTATATTAAACCTACCTTTAGCGATTCTTAAGTTTTCCTTAATAAATCAATATGGGAAACGCAAATAAAAGGTGCTTCCCAAGTTTGGAATGCTTTCTGCATTAATATCAATCCCTTGCAGGTTGGCCAGCCTCTTTACGATAGAAAGTCCCAAGCCATTTCCAGAATTGACAGAACTTCGCGATTCATCGGCACGGTAAAATCGATTGAATATATTGGGCAAGTGTTCCTGGGATATCCCAATACCGTCATCCTGTATGGAAAGTGTGTTAAGTTCGGTATCCCATTGAAAGGATATGTTTCCATTCGTTTTACCATATTTTATGGCATTGCTCAGAAGATTATCAGAAATTAATTCGAGATAGAAACCGTCAGCATAAACCCATACATTTTTCGGAATCCTAGAGGATATATGGATTTTCTTTTCAGATGCTAATGGTCTCCATTTTCTTATAGATTCATGAATAACTTCTTCAAGTTTGATTTTTTTGTCTTTTTCGATTACTTTCTCGGACCCAATCCGTGCAAGCTGCAAAAGCTGATCAAGCATTGCATCAAGACGGTCAAATTCTTTGATAATCCGAGAAATTTTTTCAACATAAACTTCTGGTTCTCTTTTTTTCCGCAGCAGTACTTCCAGCGTTCCCCGGATGGCAGCCATAGGTGTGCGTATTTCGTGGGAGGCATCGCTTGTAAATTGTTTTTGCTGGAGCAGACTGGCTTCAATCCGGGCCAATAACTCGTTAAGGGTTTGGGTTAATTTGAAAAGTTCGTCTTTATGGGGAGGCAGTTTCAGACGGGTAGAGATGTTGGAATCACTGATGCGGGATGCGGTTCTTATTAGCTGGTTTACAGGTCTTATTGCCGTTGATGCAGCTATCGAAGAGGCTAGATAAAGCACAAAAATAACTACTGGAAAAGAGATGATAAGCGTCCAGATAAGTCTGCTGAGAACATTGAAAGTCCCTCTTTCTGAAATAGCAAGAGTAATATGCCCTATCGTCACACCCGCTTTGTTTTGAATTGGAAATCTGCCCAGTCTGACCATTTGACTATAAATCTTGCCGTTGTAAAATGTTTCCATAGTTTTTTTTGGCAAAACGAGCTTCTGTTTTTCTAACAGATTAGTAGAACTGAAAATTATCTTATTTTTTTTATTTACGATTTGTATAAAAATTGGACTAACTTCAACATGTTCATGTAGTGAATTGTCCCATTCAGATATTCTGGTAGGGTCTATGGAGTCATCCTGGAATTCCAAGTTTTTGAACATACTTGCTCTCACGATAGCGAGTTGATTATCTAAACGGTTATGAGACGTATCACGAACAACAAAATAAATAACAATGAAAACTAAAGCCGTAATAATGGCCACAGCTATCGTGTTGTAAATTGCAATTCTGTTCTTGAATTTTAAATTCATTCTTCTTCTTCAATTTTATAACCAACACCTCTTATTGTTGTGATGAAGGAGGGACCCTCAGATTTGTCAAGTTTTTTTCTTAAAGCATTGATATAAACATCAATTACTGAATTGTCATAATCGAAGTGAATGTTCCAAACTTTTTCGATAATTCTTGTTCTCCGACAGACTTTTCCTTTGTTCCTGAGCAGATATTCCAGTAGTGCAAACTCTTTTTGCGTCAGTTCAATATGCTCTCCGTTTCGCGTGATAGTATGTTTTTCAATGTCCATCTCAATTTCCCCTGCAAAGAAAATTACGGACTCGTTTTCATTTTTTCGCATAAGCACGCGTATCCGGGCAAGCAGCTCTTCAAAGGAAAATGGTTTTCTTATATAATCGTTGGCACCCGTTTCCAGACCAAAGACAACATCATCAACCGTATCTTTTGCAGTAAGAAGAATAACTGGTATTTTTTTGTTAGCCAACCGGAGGTTGCGAATAATCTCTATTCCACTCATTCCGGGTAACATCCAGTCCAGAAGAATTACATCATATTCTTTAATATTATCCATGGCTAGTTTATAGCCTTCTTTGCCGTTGGTAGCTATATCAACGGCGAACCCTTCTTCTTCAAGACCTTCACTGATGAAATTGGCAATAGAAGTCTCGTCTTCTACTATGAGTATACGCATGGTTAATTTTTGAAGATTATGACTCAAAGATAAGGAAATAAAATGTTATTTCCTACTATCTATGTTGCCAAAACCCGGTAGCTCAATTTGAACCCCGGCACCATGACTATAAACCAGTTGCCCACCCAGATAACCTGTTCTGGCTACAGAGCCTGCAAGGGCAGCAAAAAGCAGAACCCCAACCCATTTTACCCAAACACGGGTATATCTGAAATAATTTATTACCGCCACCAGCAAACCTAATACAATTGCAAACCAAAGTGTGATGGTAGCTGCCTGCTGATGAAGCCTCATGGGTTCTTTGAGGGGGCCCTCTTCAATGCCTGCACCGGCATAAGTTCCAGTAATGTAAGCTGCAATAGCGGCCAGCACTCCAAGCAGCAATAAATAAACAGCAGCCCTTTTAAAGAAGTCTTGTTTGACGAAAAATGATATAACTTCCGATAGAAATCCTAAAAGGAGTAAGGCAATCGGAAAGTGAATAATCATGGCGTGTAAATGCGTTGCTGAAATCATGGTTTTGGATTTTTAAACCAAGATTACAGAAACAAAATAAAAGGAAAGTTAGTTTCACATTAAGATTTACTTAAGATGTGCAGTATAATAGATCTCCATTGCTCATAATTTTTCTGATCCGGAAACAAATCCTGCTGTGGAAATTTACAAAAGGAATTAATTAATTGTGGACTGCTTCTTCAACAGCATCTTCTTTATTCTCTGATTTCAAATAATCTAAATGGTCCTTGCTTTTTCTCCAGTAAAAGTAAAAAGGCAGTCCTGAGAAAATAAGCATTAGGCCGATAACTGATTTTACAGGAGAGTTTACAAAAGTGATGGAGAGCAGTGTCAGGCAAAAAAGTACAAACACGATTGGAACGACCGGGTACCCAAAAGTTTTGTAAGGACGTTCAAGATCTTTTCTTTTAATTCTCAGAATAATAACGCCAAGAACAATCATGCCGTAGAAAATGAAAGCAGCTATGATAACCAATTCTGTTAAAATGGCAAAAGAGCCTGATACGGTAAGTGCACAAGCCCATATACATTGGTATATCAGTGCTTTGTGAGGTGTTTTGTTTTTGGGATGAATGTCACCGGCATTTTTAAAGAACATGCCTTCTCGCCCCATGGCATAGTAGATTCGTGCTGAAACCAGGGAAGTGGCGTTGGTACAACCAAAAGTTGAAATCATAATCATTCCACTTACAATGTATGCCCCTTCATGACCAAATATTTTGTTGATGACTGCCACAGCACCAATAAAATTGGGATCGGACATTCCTTTTGCAAAATCGTCAACGGGTAAAACATAAAGATAAGCCCAGTTTACAACCGCGTAAAAAATGATAATCAGTACGATTCCAATTGTAAGAGCACGTGGCATGTTTTTTTTCGGATTTTTCAACTCTTCCCCGATAAATCCCAACGCAATCCAGCCTTCATACCCCCAGAAAGCATTTCGCATGGCAATTACCATAACACTGATAAATGCCACCACCGTGAAACCTCCCACAGGGTAATGACTTCCCTTAGAGGAAAATGTATGCCAGCTGCCGCCATGACTTGCAATGGCTGAAGTTACAATAAACCCGAGACATATAACAATAATAAATGTGAAAATAAGACTCACTAATCCGCCTTTTTTGGTCCCTTTTACGTTCACAATAGTCAGCCCGATAATCAGAAAGCAGGTAATGATTTTTGCTCCTATGTTACTCAGAAAATGAATGCCCAGAAAACTCATCGACTCCAGGGCTGGAGATAGGTGTGGTAAAGGAACAAAAGTTCCAAAAGCACCTGCAAAAACATAAGCAACAGAGGCAATTGCTGCCGATTGGATAACTGTAAAACTGGCCCAACCGTATAAGAAAGAAACAAATTTTCCATAGATTTTTTCCAGCCATGAATAAGGCCCTCCTGAGTGTGGAAAAATAGTTCCCAACTCAGCAATACTCCAAACGCCAAACAAAATGATAACGCCAGATAAAACCCATGCGAGAATCACTAAATCAGGAGATTGTAAATATTTGGCCATGGGAGTTACTTTCTTGAAAACACCGGAGCCGATGATGGTGCTCATAACCATGATAATGGCCATATTCAGTCCAAACGCACGGATTAACTTATTATTCTTAGCCGCTTTTTCTGCCATAGTTTATTGTTTCAGTTTTATTTGTTAGATAATTTGCCTCAGTCGGAGCCGGACATATGAAAATTCCCGGTTAACAACCTTCTTTGCAAAGGAAGATGACTTTCAAAACAGATTAACTCCTTCATTATTTCCACTTTCCGAAGATCTCAATGCCAAAGATCAAGTGGTTGATGTTTAGTTGTTTTTCTGAATTCTACGAAGAATCCTCGGTTAGAAAAACAAATTCTACAGTAACAAAGCTATGAAAAATATTGGAATCTGCTTGGAAGTCGTAACCGGCAAGATGATGAGCAATACCGGGAAAGTGAACCGTTTCAGCTTAATTTTCAACATGAAAGCCAATAGTTTTATCTATCTTTGAAGAAGAATTATATTCAGGTTCACTCGAAAATCGTTGAAAAAGTTAATAATGATTTAACTCCTGAAACGGGATATCAAACGACTTTTGAAAAAAATAAATTATGCAGACAATATTAGGATCAGGTGGTGCTATAGGAGTTGAATTGGCCCAAGCCCTGAAAAAATATACAAATGAAATCAGACTGGTGAGTCGTCATCCACAAAAAGTTAATGCAACAGATGAACTCATGGTTGCGGATTTATTGGATGAAGATGAAGTTTACAGAGCTGTCAAGGGCTCTTCGGTTGTTTATGTTACAGTTGGTTTCCAGTACAGTGTGAAGGTCTGGAAAGAAAACTGGCCGAAATTTATGGATGCTGTGATTCAGGCTTGTGAGGAGCATAAAGCCAAATTGGTGTTTTTTGACAATATTTATATGTATGATCCGAAATATTTGGATGGCATGACCGAAAAAACGCCCATGAATCCATCAAGCAAGAAAGGCAAAATCCGTGCTGAAATAGCTAAAATGATTATGGATGAAGTGGAGGCAGGGAAACTAACAGCTTTAATTGCTCGTTCTGCTGATTTTTACGGTCCCAGGATAAAAAAAACCAGTGCTCTCACCGAGACGGTATTTAATTCTTTGAGCAAAGGCAAACGAGCAATGTGGATGAGCTCTGTAAATTTTAAGCATTCTTACACCTATACTCCGGATGCTGGAAAAGCTACTGCGATGCTTGGAAATTCTGAAGACGCCTTTGGACAGGTGTGGCATTTACCCACTGCTCCCAATCCTTTTACAGGAAAGGAATGGATAGAAACCATTGCCAGCGAATTGGGTGTTAATGCCAAGTATCAGGTGCTTCCCAAATTTATGCTCCGGCTCATCGGCCTGTTCGTCCCGATTATGGGTGAAATGGTAGAAATGATTTATCAGTACGATCGCGATTATGTTTTCAATAGCGGGAAATTTGAGAAACGATTTGATTTTAAACCAACGTCTTACATCCAGGGAATCCGTGAGATTATCAGATCGGATTACCGAAATTAAATCCCTTTTAATTATTATTGTTAGGGCGGCTTAACGGGCTGTCCACTATAGTCCTCAGGCCAAAAACCGGCACCACCAACGGGTTTTCAGGGGCTTCTTCGTCGCCCTGCCTCCCCGGGTGCTGCTCGGCTTTGTCCTTCCGGGCTGCCGTTCCCATCCCTACCGCTCAGGATCACTATAAAGCTGTATGTTAATGAAATGCGATTCCCGGAGAAAATATTTAAAAATTATGTTCGGAAGGAATATAGCGCTGTAAGGAACTGGTAAAAGATTTGCTAATTTCGGCATCCTAAAAAAGACAAAATTATGCGTGCAGTAATATTTGATAATCCGGGAGAACCGGAAGTTTTGAAATTGGGTGAATTTGAAAAGCCCGTCGTGAAAGAGAATGAAATTCTGGTAAAGGTAAAAGCTACGGCATTAAATCGGGCCGATACGCTTCAAAGGAAAGGTTTGTATCCGCCGCCTCAAGGCGTAAGCCCTATCTTAGGACTGGAAATTGCAGGAACAGTGGATGAAATTGGAAGCAATGTTTCTAAATGGAAGAACGGTGAAAAAGTCTTTGGCTTGATTCCGGGAGGCGGTTATGCAGAATATGCAGTCATTCATCAGGATATGGCGATGAAAATTCCTGAGAATTTTTCATTTGAAAAGGCTGCCGCTATCCCAGAAGTATTTTTGACTGCCTACCAGGCTTTAGTGTGGCAAGGAGGATTGCAGGAAGGAGAAACGGTGTTGGTTCATGCGGGAGCCAGTGGTGTTGGAACAGCTGCTATCCAAATGGCCAAGGAGATGGGTGCCCGAGTATTTGTTACGGCATCCAAAGAGAAACATCAGATTTGTTTTGAACTGGGAGCTGAAAAAGCAATCGATTATAAATCAGAGGATTTTAGTGAAAAAGTTTTGAAATTTACTAACGGATACGGCGTTGATTTGATAATCGATTTTGTAGCCGGTCCTTATCTGAATCAGAATATAAAATCCTTGGCCGTTGACGGCAGAATGGTTAATCTGGCCACATTAGGAGGCGGCAAAGTGGAAGATTTCGATATGAAGAGTATTCTTTATAAAAGGTTAACCATCATAGGTTCTACATTACGTTCAAGAAGTCTGGAACATCAAATCAAATTGACCAAAGAATTTGCGGATTATTCCCTTGAAAAATTTAGTTCTGGTAAGATTAAGCCAATTATTGATTCTGTTTTTGACTGGAGCGAAGCGGCCAAAGCACACCGGTACATGGAAGAAAACAGAAATATGGGAAAGATTGTTTTGAAGGTAAATTCAAAATAAGATCAAAGCTGACAAGATTGGACTAAATTATTACTTGATATGTTTTTCGCCAGCCCATGAGTGAATTCATGGACTAAAATCAACTGTCCTGATGGGACGGAAAATCTCAAAGGGATTTTATTCCAGTAGCTCGCGAATTTATTCCCGGGAAAAAAGAACCCCGGGTTGAAACCCGGGGCAACTCAGAAAATCACAATCAATTCTTAAAAACAAATTCATCTTCCTTAACATCAATCAGGATAGGTTTTTCAATGTTTACCTTTCCTGCTAGTATCATTTTGGAAAGTTCGTTTAAAACTTCCCGTTGAATGACCCTTTTCAATGGTCTGGCGCCAAACTGAGGATCGTATCCCATTTTGGATAATTTTTCAATAGCAGGTTCTGTTATTTGGAGTTCTATATTGTTTTTCTGCAACATTTTCTTTGCTAGCTCAAACTGCAATCTGACAATGCCTGTTATTTCACTCCGAGAAAGCGGTTTAAACATGATTACTTCGTCAATCCGGTTCAGAAATTCGGGACGAATCGTCTTTTTCAGAAGCTCAAACAGCAGATTTCGAGTCCTTTCAACGACTTCATTTTCATTAGCTTCAGTCATCTTTTCAAAATTCTCCTGAATCAGATGTGAACCAATATTGGAAGTCATAATGATAATGGTATTCTTGAAGTCCACTACGCGTCCTTTGTTGTCGGTTAATCTTCCGTCGTCCAGCACTTGCAACAAGATATTGAATACATCCGGATGGGCCTTTTCTATTTCATCCAGCAATACGACGGAATAAGGCTTCCGGCGCACGGCTTCAGTCAACTGACCGCTCTCTTCATATCCAACGTACCCTGGAGGTGCACCAACGAGTCGCGAAACCGCATGCCTTTCCTGGTACTCTGACATGTCTATCCTAACCATCGCATTTTCATTGTTGAATAAAAACTCTGCGAGTGCTTTGGCCAACTCGGTTTTCCCTACGCCTGTGGTCCCAAGGAAAATAAAGGAACCAATGGGTCGCCGCTCATCCTGCAAACCCGCGCGACTCCGCCGGATGGCATCGGCAATAGCCTGGATGGCATCGTCTTGTCCTACAACACGGCGGTGCAGCTCATCTTCCAGATGCAGCAGTTTCTCCCGTTCGCTTTGTAACATCCGGCTTACCGGAATTCCGGTCCACTTTGAAACCACTTCGGCAACTTCCTCAGCTGTAACTTCTTCGTTAATCATGGGTTTGTCGCCCTGAAGTTCTTTCAGCTCTTTTTTTAGTTTTTCGATTTTTGCTTCGGCGCTTTGAATCTTTCCGTAACGGAATTCTGCCACTTTCCCGAAGTTACCTTCACGTTCAGCCTGTTCTGCAGTCAACTTGTAATCTTCAATATCCTTTTTCGTCTGTTGAATTTGATCCACCAGCTCTTTCTCTGCTTGCCATTTTGCCCGCAAATCATTGCGTTGCTCGCTCAGGTTGGCCAGTTCTTCGTTGATAAGACTCAGCTTTGCCTTATCTTTTTCTCTTTTAATAGCTTCCTTTTCGATCTCAAGTTGCCGGATACGCCTTTCAATCGCTTCCAGTTCTTCTGGTAAAGAATTGATTTCCAGTCTTAGTTTAGCTGCTGACTCATCGATGAGGTCAATAGCCTTGTCTGGTAGAAATCTTTCTGTGATGTAGCGCTGAGAAAGTTCTACGGCAGCAATAATTGCTTCATCCAGAATTCTAACTTTATGATGTGACTCATATCTCTCTTTCAAACCACGAAGGATAGAAATCGCCGACTGTGTATCGGGTTCATTCACCATCACTTGTTGGAACCGACGTTCCAAGGCTTTATCTTTTTCAAAAAACTGTTGATACTCTTTCAATGTGGTAGCCCCGATGGCACGCAATTCTCCTCGGGCAAGTGCGGGTTTCAGAATATTTGCAGCATCCATAGCACCTTCTGATTTTCCCGCTCCGACCAGGGTGTGAATTTCGTCAATGAAAAGAAGGATTTCGCCTTCTGAGCTAATCACTTCTTTAATCACACTTTTCAGGCGTTCCTCAAATTCTCCTTTGTATTTGGCACCAGCCACCAAAGCGCCCATATCTAACGAAAACAAGCGTTTTGTTTTTAGATTTTCCGGTACATCTCCTTTCACAATCCGGTAGGCAATGCCTTCTGCAATGGCGGTTTTTCCAACTCCTGGTTCACCAATCAAAATCGGGTTGTTTTTTGTCCTCCTGGAAAGGATTTGTAAAACCCTTCTGATTTCTTCATCTCTACCAATAACAGGGTCAAGTTTTCCGGTGGCAGCCATCTCATTTAGATTGATGGCATAACGGTTCAACGCATTGTATTGATCTTCGGCACTCTGGCTTTTTACAGACGCTCCTTTTCTTAAATCTTTAATGGCAATCATCATCGCATTTTTGTTGATGCCGTTGTCTTTCAATAGGGTAGATGTGGTGCCTTTCACTTCCAGCAGCGCGAGTAGCAAATGCTCTATAGAAACAAAATCATCTTTGAATTCAGCCAGGTAAGTGGTGGCCTTTTGCAAAATCTGCTCCAGCTCCGAAGATAAATAAGGCTGGCCACCTGAGACTTTAGGTAGGGAATCGATAATCCTGTCAACTGCCTGGGAAAAGACTGGAAAGTCAACATTAAGTTTTTTAAGCAAAAACGGTGTTGCATTTTCGTCAGCCAGTAATATACCTTTCAGCAGATGGATACCTTCCATTGCCTGTTGGCTTTTCTGTGAAGCCACTTCCTGTGCTTTCTGAATGGCTTCCTGCGATTTTATTGTGAATTGGTTTAAGTTCATATTTTTTCTTCTTTACAAAACCTGCTGCAACAAATGATTTTCCAAAGTGTATATTTCTGTAAAAACCTGTAAATATGACAGTTAAATTTGAATAAGAATGTCATTTTGACTGTGGAAATCAAAATGTACTGCTAATTTTTCAGTGTAAAGGTAATTTAGTAAGTCACAAAAATTCCTTTTGTTTCCAGTTTTGAAACTTCAGATTTTAATTTATTGTATCCAGCTAAACCAAAGTTGTATGGATTGTGTCTTAGGAAAAGAAATTCCAGATGCGGCATTTTCAAAATCTTCCAGGGAAAATGGGTTATTTGATTATGTTCAAAGTTAATTTCTTGCAATGAGGGCATCTTATAAAGAGGCGGAAGGAATTTGATTTGGTTATAACCAATCCCCAGTCTTTGTAATTTTCTCAAGGAAGTAATCCATTTGGGAATTTGCTTGAGATCATTGTGATGAATATATAGGCAGGTAAGATTTTTAAGGTTCCTCATCGTATCTGGAATATTTTTTATGTGATTAAAAGACATGTAGATACGTTTTAAATTATTTAGGCTCCCAATTGCCTGGGGAATAGAATCCAACGAATTATAGTAAAAGTCCAGTTCTTTCAGATGATGAAGGTGAAAAATCTCCGGAGGTATGTTGGTAAATATATTTTTGTAAAAGATAAGAACGCGGAGGTTGACAAGCTGACCAAAAGAGGAGGGGACTGATGAAATCTGGTTTTTACCAAAATTCAGATTCCGTAAATTTTTCAGCAGCATAATATTATCCGGAATATGGGAGAGGTGGTTTGCGCCCATTTGCAACAGAGTTAAGTGCCTAAGCCTTTTAAAAGTATTTCTATTCACTTTCAGGCGATTGTAGTTTATTTCCAATTCCTTTAAATCCTTCAGTTTCTTCATCCAGTGCGGAATACGTTTGATTCTATTGTGATTGATAAAGAGTCTTTTTAAGTGAGAAAGCTTTTTTATCGAATGAGGAATATGCCGAAGCTCATTTTCGGATAATATTAAATTTTCTACTGAATTGTTTGGCTGAAACCGAATATGTCGTATGTGATCTTCGGATAAGACAATTGATTTTAAATGAGGAGAAACCGATATCGCACCCGAAATTCTGTGATAGTTATTCATCGTGCTTTTTAGTTCAACAAGTTTTTTCATTTTACTGATATTGGGCCAGCGAGTCAATGCCATATGATCCAGCTTCAATTTAGTAACAGTATCGGGATATTGTTGTAGTTTGGCAAAATGTTCTTTTTTCCACTTTAATACTCGTGGATTGGGTGCAAATAGATTCTTAACTGAGTCAGACAGTGGGTGATGCTGTTTATTATGACTTAAAATTTTCTGACCAAAGGAAGGAGATACCAAGCAGCTCAGAGCTATCAAAACAAATAAATTCCGTAGCATTTTCATAGAGTTTAGATTTATGCTTGCGAATGTAACTAAATTTTTAGTTGATGTTCTGAACTACAAGATTATTTTAGCGATTTAGTGTTGCATATTGGATTTTGTCATCTTTATGATGGAGGATTTTTAATGAAATAGTTGTCTTTAATATTCCTATTTTTGAAGAAAAATACCATGAGCGATACAAAGTTGACTTTGGTTATTGGTGCCAGTGAAAAACCGGAACGTTTTTCCAATAAAGCCATTCGTCGTCTAAGAATGTATGGTCATCCGGTGGAAGCCATTGCCTTGCGTACTGGTGAAGTGGATGGTGTGGTTTTTAAAACTGGTTTTCCGGAATTGAAAGGTATCGATACGGTAACATTATATATTGGCCCGGCCCGGCAACCTCAATATTATGAATATTTGTTGAGACTGAAACCCAATCGAATTATTTTTAATCCTGGAACAGAGAATCCGGAATTTATTCAAAAAGTAAAAGAGCATGGAATTGATCCGGTTGAAGCATGTACCCTGGTGATGCTTGATACAGATCGGTTCTAAAAATAGCTTACCAGGTTGCTATGTTATAACCCATAGCTGGAATCGGCCAAGATTGACCTGAATAACTGAAATGCGAATAATTTTTATTTTTGCTTGATCCTAACGAGGAAATTATCTTCATGAAGAAACTTTTGAAACCTATTCTGAAGCATCTTTTCTGGCTGTTTGCCGGAATATTGGTTTCTTTTCAGACTTTTGGGCAGTCGGCCTGTACTATTTCGATTAACCATTCGATGCCGGTATGTTATGATAGTTATTTTACACTCAGCGTCCCGCAGGCAGATGGCATGCAATATTTGTGGAGCCCGGGAGGACAAACAACCTCTTCAATTACGGTGAAAATCACGCAACCGACCACTTATACAGTTAAGGTTACCGATCCGCAAACAAATAGTACTTGCACGAGTCAACCATTTACGGTCACTGTTCATAAAAAAATCAATATTTCGTTTCAACAGTTGCAGTTGACATGTAGCGATGCTAATAATGATAATGGGAACACGGCTCAGGTTCAGGCTTTTGCTTCAGGTGATTTTTCTTCCGGACAGTATCAGTATTTATGGAATGTCAACCCTATTCAAATTGCACCGGGCAATCCATCGCTGGCGATAGGACTACGGGCTTATCAAAATTATACGATTAAGGTTACAGACCCAAACGGATGTTCTGCGGATAGTAGCTATTACACGCAAGCTTTTCCTAATCCACGGGTGAAGATTATCACAGATCCTGATACCGTTTATATCCAAAATCCACATGTACAATTCTCGTATATACAACTGTCTGGTGATACGACTTCTGTTTCAAACAGTATCTGGGAGATTGGACAAGATCAGAATACTTATCCGGGTTCGGCCCTAAAATATACGTTTAAGAGAATAGGGAATTTCAATGTTTTTCTGCATGTTTTTAATCCTCAGGGCTGCGATACGGTTTATAGCACTTCGGTGGATGTGTTACCGGTTGACCTTTTTATTCCAAACGTCATTACTCCTAACGGCGATGGTATTAACGATTATTTCGTGATTTCTGCAAAAGGTTCCGATAAGCCTATTAACGACTTCTACGAAAGTTCCAATCTGATTATATTCAATCGTTGGGGAAAAATTGTTTACCGCTCAAAAAACTACCAGAACAACTGGGGTGGCGGTCATTTGCCTGACGGTACGTACTTTTATGTTTTAAAATGCAAAGGATATAAAGATAAAAGTGTTGTTTATAAAGGGAGTGTAACTATATTTGCAGGACGTTAACCCATTAAAATAAAAAACTATGAAAAAACTTAGTCTATTTTTGGCGCTGGCAGGCTTTCTGTTGTTGAGCGCTTGTCAAAACCAAACATCTAAAGGTAAAACAACTACTAAAAATGCTAATAAGGTGGCTGTTAACGATACCAGTAATCACAAGTTCCCCGTTATGACATTTAAAGAAACAGTTCATAATTTTGGGGATATGGTGCAAGGAGAAGTGGGAAAGTATGACTTCCATTTTAAAAACACCGGCGATGCAGATCTCAGAATTAAATATGTGAAAACAACATGTGGGTGCACTGTAGGAAGCTTTCCACATGAAGCAATAAAGCCGGGTGAAGAAGGAGACATTGCTGTTACTTTCAACAGCTCGTTTAAACAAGGTTATCAAAATAAAGCTGTAATGATTACTGCTAATACCAATCCAAGTAGTATTGTTTTGGGTATCAAGGCGGTAGTATCATTACCAAAAAAGAATAAATAAAAAACAATTTAATTTATTGGTATTCAATAAATTAATAAAGCAAATATTCAATCTATATTATAAATTTTATTAAAATGAACACACTATTTGTATTATTAGCAGCTTCCTCGAAAGGCGGACCTGGTGGATTCAGCGGAATTTTCTTTTTGGCTCTGATTATGGTCGTATTTTATTTCTTTTTCATTATGCCACAGACCAAGAAGAACAAAGCTCAGCGGAAATTTAGGGAAGCATTGAAAAAAGGTGATAAAGTAGTAACCATCGGTGGAATTCATGGTAAAGTAGTTGAGGTGAAGGAAAAGACTGTAGTCCTCGATGTGGCACCCACTCTTAAAATAACTGTCGAAAAATCTGCCATCTCTATGGATGCAGAAACTATTGGTCAGAAATAAGATTATTTTTCAGTTTTAAAGACTCCGTGTCGCAGCAGTATTTGCTGGCGACACGGAGTCTTTTATTTAGGTATTCGATTGTTTAAAATCTAATATTTCTGTTCAAAAGCCTTGAATATAATCTTTTAAAGTAACACGTTAAGATATTTTTCAAATTGTTTCCCGGTTCCCATGACCAGTTTTCCATTTTTCATGTTATAAGGAATTCCGTTTTCAACTCTTTTAACAATACCATTCTTATCCAGAAACACATTGATCGGGAAGCTATGTATCTTTAGGAGGTTTATGAAATTTTGTGCACCAACGATTTTTGTAAAGTCGTATGTATGTGATTTTAGAAATTTTGTGACCTGATCTTTGGTGTTAAAAGTGATGGAAATAAAATGAACTTTTCCTTTATATTTCCTTTGGATTTTGTTTAGAACCGGGATTTCATCAACACAAGGATGGCAGGTAGTAAACCAGAAATTTATGAGGGTTGGTTTCCCTTTAAACTGAGACAATTCTATTTTTCTTCCATCCATGGCTGTAAGTGGCAACTCAGGAAGTCTTTTGTTTACATAACTATAAATACCTCTGTGTTTTTTAACGCCAAGCTTTATTTCAAACTCAAATGTCTTTATCAAAGAATCCCCGGAAATAACACTATCTTTAAAAATTGTCTGTAACTCGGTTTTCCCCTTGAAGTTGTTGTAGTTGTTTAGGTTTTGTGCCATGACTTTTTTCATTTTATTGAAAGTAGTCTGGTCTAATATTCTTCCGCTTTTTATTTCCTTATAATAGGTGATTTTCGGATTATTATTCTTGCAGGAAATGAAGAGAATTAAAAAAATGAAGCTGCCGAAAAGCAGCCTATTTAAATAGTGGGCTTTCATTTGTTTGTAGTTTTAACTTCCAAAACTACAAAATATTTGGAATTAGTGTCATAGGGATAACCTTTTCCTTGCAGGCATTGTTTAAAAAAAATCCTGTTCCAAACTTTTGTCTTAACTACCAAACACGGATTTGTTTTTCGCTTCCGATAATGAGTTTTTCAAGTCTTAACCATTTTGTTTTCTCCTGTTTGGCAGATAAGATCCAATGGATAGCTGTTCTTTGATAGGAGGGGGCTTGGTTTTTGAAAAAGCTCCAGGCCGTGGTGTTTTCTTTGAATTTCATTTCAAATTCAACCGGCAACTTTTTAGGATGATTTTCAAAGCTGTAAATACCTGATTTTTCTTCCTTGCGGAAACTAAAAGCTTTCAGCCCGGCTGGTTTCATCAGCCCCTGCTTTTTAAGCTTTTCTACCTTTTTGATATTTACTGTACTCCAGTTGCTGGATGGCTTTCTGGGCGTAAAACGAATGGAATAACTTTCATTGTCTATGGATCGGCGTATACCATCGATCCAGCCGTAGCAAATGGCTTCGTCAACCGACTGTGACCAGGTCATACTGGGTTTGCCGCTTTTTACCTTGTAAAAACCAACAAGAAGTTCCGTTTCCCAATCA
This sequence comes from uncultured Lentimicrobiaceae bacterium, assembly GCA_964529695.1. Classification (GTDB taxonomy): domain Bacteria; phylum Bacteroidota; class Bacteroidia; order Bacteroidales; family F082; genus Sulfidibacterium. Next base: position 19,473 of record CAZGZO010000004.1, on the reverse strand, counting down.
TGATTCGATTCAAGCCACTTTCTGAATTCCAATTGGTTTGAAAAGAATATTGGATTCATGCGTTATCGTTTTTCCCATAAAGTTTTTTCAACCATAGGTCTCTTTCATGAACCATAAAATCCACATTTTTCCCGTCAGTAGTTGTAACTCTGACCCCATTATCCAGCGTGTTTGATGTTTTTCTTTTCATGACTTCGGAAATTTCTTCAAGCTCAAAATTGATTTGTTTTCTGTGAATGTTAAGCTTATGAGGCTTAAAAATCAATCTTGAATCAGTCAGAAATAATTTGCCCCCTACTTTTTCAAATCCTTTCATCAAACTGGCAGGGCCATCCATTTTTATTTTTTCATTTTTCATTAGGCCTGGTTTTACGCTTCGTGCCAACATCGGTATCAATATCTCCGTCATGAAGTAAAATAGCAAACCGTAAACAACAGCGAAACTAATTCCTTCGAGAATTAACTGATATAATGACCTGGTTTTGATGCCTGTGAATGAGTCCAGTAAATAAAGGATAAATATAAATATTACTCCGGCAAATAATGCCAGGATGGATATATATTTCCAGTTTTGTTTGGGTGATTCGTTACGCATAAAATTATTTATTTCCTCGTATAAATTGAATTATGTAATTGCAAATTTGTTTGAAGGGAGTAGTATTTATCTGTCAATCTATAAGTTATAAGGTTTTTGTTTTTTGAAAATGATGAGTCTTTGCCCCTGTATTTTATTCTGCTTTAATGGCACTAAATTAGTAATTTCCAGTTAAAGCATACTTTATTAAGGACAATTCTCATTGTTATGAAGTTCTATGTTGGCTTTTTATAAATTGAAAGATTTTATAAAATAAAAAGGCAAAGTTTTTCAGGTTATTCGAATTAATTGAATGAATATATGATAATATTGAGGGGCCTTGTCAAAAAGCCCTGACAGCACGAACTCTAAGTACGGCACTTTTTAAGTTATGGAGAATACCACCATTTGGAAAATATAGTGACCAGGCGGAATCATTACCATTCTCAGTAGAACTCCAATACCATGCTAAACTTATTGCGTTTCCACCATGCGCTGTTGCTGTTGCATCGATGGTTGCCTTGTTTTGATACATCAGGTCTAACTCTCCAATAGACGGCAGGTACCAGTCTGCATACGTTTTTCCGTCTTCGGTAATCTTCAATTCATTACAAAATCGGGCAGCATAACTTTGTCCATCACCATATCCTTCATTGGCAATGATTATTGCAGTATTCATATTTCCGGCAAAGGGTCCATCTCCAAATGCCATTGAATGCGTGTTAGTTCCAGAATACCATCTTACTCCGCTGGTTTGGTCTACTTTGGCACAAACCAGACCATGTCTTTTGGTCTCATCTAACCAAAAGACGATCCCTCCATGTGTGAAGTCCCCAATAGAATAAGTGGTGAATTCAGGAATATCTGCTCTTATCTGTGCTGCAGAATCCTTTATTGCCTGGGTGTTCGTTGCTATACCACTTATGTCCTGGTCTCCAGTATTGACGCCGCTTAAATTATTTAAATTGGTAATATCTGTTGCCGTGATATTAGAGGCCTGGCTGCCGGTGTAAACAGGATCTGTCTCTGTGAGTGATTTTTCCGCTGTTTTTGCATGCAAAGCATAAGGAACACTTATCAATTGACTTGTTCCTGAAATGGTATAGTTTGTGCCTCCGTTAAGATCTGTTTCGGTTTTGATATAATAGGGTCCGTTTCTCCAATCGATATTCGTAAAACTACCACTTTGAACAACTCCGGTTCCTATTTCAATATTTATCAAACCATTGGCATTTGTTCCTGGAGTATGGGTCTCTGCATAAACGACTGTACCAGTGGCCGAACCTCGTAAAATACTTATTCTCATGCCAACCGTTTGATTTGTAACTAAATTGTTGGCGGCGTTGCGGATCACAGCTTGATAGCTAATTTTTTCCGGACTTTGTGCCGAAAGCGAAACAGTTAGGAAAAATGTGACTAAAAGAGTAAATAACTTTTTCATTTTTAGGTTCCTCCTTATCTTTTTATAATTTTAATAATTGCCATGCCGTCTCCTTCCCGGATTACTTTTAAGAAATACATTCCGGCCATAAGATTACCTAAAACAATACTGGTTTGGTTGCCTGGAATCTTATCACTAAGTAATAGCTTTCCAGTCATGTCGTATAATTCAAAGCTTGACCCTGAAAGATTTAAATCATTGATTTTTAAGGTTATTTTGTTGGTAGTAGGATTGGGGTAAACTGTAACCCAATGGTTTAATTGTTGGGTTTCCCCTACATCTGTTACAAGTGAAATTTCATAAGGTTGTTGTACGCCTTCGGCGATCGAACCGTTGGTGCCTGTATGCATTTGGTATACAATCTGACCTATGGAATAACTCGCTGATCCCCCGTTTCCTGAAGCGTTTCCGCCTGTTGTATTAATGCTCCCTTGTGCTTGTACTTCATTCAAACCAAATGCGAGCAGGAATATAGCATATAATTTTAGTAGTTTGAATTGCATATTTAATTTCTTTAGTAGTTGACACTTATTAGAGTTCCCTAATAGCTTCATTTTTTGGTAAATGATAAGTACAAATTGACTTATAATAGGTTTAGGTTATTTCAGATTTACTTCTCCATCAGCTTTTGGCAATACAGATTCTGCCCCGTAAATCACTTTCCATCTATATTCAATTTTCTTAAAAGTGTAAAACTGAATAAAGGGCTTTAGCAGCATACTATCGCTGTTTCTAAAATTAGTTTGCAACAGGAAATGCCCCGTGTAAAATACAAGGTGTTTGGCTGGAAATGAAATCTTTTCATCTATAATATTATACCGCTGACTGGTAATTTGACTGAAATTATTTTTTATTTCTTCAATCATTTCAGAATAGCTTAGGCTACGCCCGTTCGACAGGTAAACAAACTCAGGATTGTTTAAATAAAAAGTTAGAGTCGAATCAATATTTTCTTCTTCGGCATATGCAACCAATTTTCTTACGGTGGTTTTGACCTCAGTTTTTGCCAGATTAATTTCTTCCCTGGACAGCGTATCCGGGTTATTTTCAGAGCAAGAAAATAATGCAAGAGGAATAGCCAAAAGCGTAAAAATTATTTTTATTGTCATAGTCATTATAGTTGAAAAATAGCATGAATTATAGTTGTTAAACAATTTAGATTCATTAGGTTGATTAAGCCAGACTCAGAAAAAATACTATGAACAGAAAAGTAACCTGACTTTGGTCCGATTTTGTACTCGAAGTTAAGGAATATTTTCAATATATAATTGATAATCAGTGAAATTTATGTGAATTTTAAGGTTAATGCCTGAGGTTTATTTCTATGAAATATTTTCCTGATACCTTTGTTAAATTGCCTTGATTTTTTAAAAAATTCATGAAATAAGGAAAATAATCCCAAATAATGCACTGTTCAAAGGAAAGATGAGACGCCGGACAATTTTTCAGTAACTTTGCCCAAACAGTTAAAGAAACATTTATGTCTGACCAGTTTCATCCCATATCGCTGTCTCACTTATGGAGGCTTATTATCAGTGAATTAGAAAGAGAAGGAACGATATTGAGTATTGATAAATCCTTGTTTTTTAATCCTGATAAGGAAAAGCGATTTCAGACAAGGCTTTTTGGACATAACCTGGCGAATCCGCTGGGGGTGGCCGCTGGTCCGCATACGCAGATGGCGCAAAATATTGTTGCCGCGTGGCTTACCGGTTCCCGGTACATTGAACTGAAGACTGTTCAAACCTTGGATGAATTGGAAATTTCGAAGCCATGTATCGATATTCAGGATGAAGGTTACAATTGTGAGTGGTCGCAAGAGTTGAAAATCAGACAGAGTTTTGACGAATATCTGAATGCCTGGATTATCATACACTTGTTGCATTATCGCCTGGGATTTAAAGGCCCGGTCAATACCATTTTTAATATGAGTGTGGGTTATGATCTTGCAGGCATTCAATCTAAAAATGTGCAATGGTTCTTGTCGCATATGAAAGATGCCAAAAGCGAGTTACAGACAAAGGTAAAGGAATTGGAGCTGCTCTTTCCTGAAGTTAAAAATATAGATATTCCAGCAACCATTTCCGACAGCATCACCTTATCAACCATGCACGGCTGCCCGGCTGGAGAAATCAAGGATATTGGCCTGTATTTAATGAAGGAGCAGGGATTGCATACTTTTGTGAAACTTAATCCAACCTTAATCGGGCCTGAAGAATTGCGGAAAATTTTGAATGAGAACCTGAAATTCAAAGCTATAGTCCCTGATGAGGCTTTCGAACACGACCTGAAATTTGATGATGCGGTAAACATCATCAAGGAACTTCAGAATTTTGCTGAGGGCGCAGGTCTTACTTTTGGCATCAAAATGACCAATACGCTCGAATCGCTGAATCAAAAGGATCTTTTCCAGCCCGAAAACAAAATGGTTTACATGAGTGGGCGAGCGCTGCACCCCATAGCTATTAATGCTGCGGCCAAGTTACAACAGCAGTTCATGGGTAAATTGAAACTTTCTTTTTCGGGTGGCGCAGATGCTTTTAATGTGGCTGAGGTGTTGTCCTGTGGTTTTAAGACCGTGACTGTCTGCTCAGATTTATTAAAGCCCGGCGGATACACACGCATGGCTCAATATTTTACAATTCTTTCTCAAGCTTTTGAAAATAAACAAGTTGCAAATATAAATGACTTTATTTTAAAAGACGGCGACAAAAAAGGGTTACAGCAGGCTGCTTTAACAAATCTTAATGCTTATGCTGAAAAGGTTGTTCAATCGTCCAGGTATAAACGGAATTATCTGAAAACTCCTTCTATCAAAACTCCAAAAAAATTGGAATTTTTCGATTGCATCAGTGCACCTTGTGAAGACACCTGTCCTGCAAATCAGGGTATTCCATCATACATGTACCATACAGCCAATGGGGATTTTGAATCGGCGTATCGTGTGATTACAGAAACAAATGCTTTTCCAAATGCAACCGGCATGGTGTGCGATCATATCTGTCAGAGGAAATGTACGCGAATCAATTACGATGAATCGTTGGCTATCAGGGATATCAAAAGGTTTGTGGTTGACTGGCACAACGGACATGTTGAAGATGAGAAAGGTGTTTCCACGAAAAATAAAGGGAAAAAAGTAGCCATCATTGGAGCCGGACCGACAGGACTTTCAACTGCTTATTTTCTGCTGAAACAAGGCTTTCAAGTGGATGTTTTTGAGGAAAAAGGAAAACCCGGCGGTATGGTTTCCGGTGCCATTCCAAGATTTCGCATTGATGAGGAATCAATTTTATTGGATGTAAAAAAAATTGTCAATCTAGGTGCCAATATTCAATACAATCACAAAGTAACGGCAGAAGAATTTGGTAGGTTCCAGAAAGATTATTCCGCAATGGTCATAGCTGTAGGGGCACAGGATGTTCCAAGGTTGAATATTCCCGGAATTCAATCTGATGGAGTTTTTGAATCACTTGATTTTCTTGAAAAAGCTAGAGATGGTGTTCCTGTGAAGGTAGGAAAGAATGTGGTGGTCTTTGGTGGTGGCAACACAGCAATGGACATCGCCAGAACATCATTCCGCTTGGTGGGGAACGAGGGAAAAGTGACCATTGTTTACCGCAGAACGGTTGAAGAAATGCCCGCTGTTTACCAGGAAATATTGGATGCTATGGAAGAAGGTGTTGCTTTTATGGAACTGGCTGCACCTATCGAAATCCTAACAGATGCAGCTGCATCTGTAACGGGTGTAAGATGCATTAAAATGAAACCCGGAGCAAAGGATGAAAGCGGTCGCCCGAGACCTATCCCAATTCCTGGAAGTGAGTTTGATTTGGCAGCTGATACAGTTATTCCTGCCATTGGGCAATCAATAAGACTGGATTTTGTCAATACGGATTTAATAAAGGCCGTTGAAAATGGATTTGAAACACAGATTCCAAATGTTTATATCGGTGGTGACGCCAGGTTAGGGGCGTCTTCTTTAATTAATGGTGTTGGAGATGGGAGGAAAATTGCAGAATTAATTGTCTATAAACAACATATGGGGCTCGCTGCAGCCAAACCATTACCGGCTCGCCAATCCGCTCTTGTTAAAGAACTGATGCTAAAAAAAGCAATTCGTGAAAGCGGTGAGCATCCTGCAGAATTGTCTCTTGATGATCGCAAAAACTTCAACATTGTTTCCAAAAAGTTCACAAAAGAACAGGCTATGAAAGAAGCTTCCCGATGCCTGTTGTGTGATGAGGTCTGTAATGTTTGCACGACGGTATGCCCTAATTTTGCGAACTTCTCCTATGAAACAAAAAAGGAAACGCTTAGCCTGCAAAAGCTGGCGGTAAAGCAGGGTAGATATCAAATTGTGGATGATGTTCCCTTTGATGTTAAGCAAGGCATTCAAATTCTGAATATTGATAATTTTTGCAATGAGTGCGGAAACTGTGATACTTTTTGCCCGACACAAGATGCGCCATACAGAAACAAACCAAAAGCTTTCCTGACACGTTCAGATTTTGAGAAAGCATCAACTGGCTATTATCTGGATAATAAAGGTAAAAGCTTTCGATTGATGGGGAAAACTTTAAATAAATTGTCTGTTCTTGAAGAAAAAAAAGAGACTTATATTTTCGAAAATGAAAATGTAAAAGTTAGCCTTGGTAAAAATGATCTGACTGTTTTAGAAGCTTCTCTGAAATCAACTTCAAAAGAAGGTACCTTAAGCCTGAAAGAGGCCGCCAACATGTACGTAATTCTTCAGGGAATGAAAAAACTCGTGTTTGCTTAGTCTCATAGTTTGAATTGGTACGACACTTTGGATTCTGTCAGTACGAATGAACTATAAAACTGTGATATATTATCAATCACTGAAAATTTTTCGGTAAGAAATTGATGATATTCTTCCATTCCGGTACAAAATACTTTCAAAAGGAAATCAGAATTCCCTGAAATATAATAGCATTCGAGCACTTCGCTCAGTTTGTTGACGTCTCCCATGAATTTATCGACAGCTTCTTTGGTATGTTTTATCAGATTCACGGATATATAAACAACCAAATCTTTGTTAAGTTTTTTAGGGTCAAGCAAAGTGATATATTGTTTGATTATGCCGTCTTTTTCCATTTTCTTGATGCGCTCATGGATAGGAGTGGATGATAAATACAATTTTTCTGATAATTCCCGAATGGTAATACGGCTGTTTTGTTGAAGTTGATTTAGGATTTTCGTGTCGATTTCATCCAATGTTTTGTTTTTCTTTTTCATGACACTGCAGATTTTGATTTCTAGTAAGTGAGCACCCAGAGATTTTTCCCAATCTCAATAAAGGAAAAATTATCTTCAATAAGAAAGTGCTGTTTTAACTTATAAAAGTAGAAAATTATTTTTTTATTGCAAGTGAATTAAGGAAAATTAGTCGTAAATCGGTCTTTTCTATGAAAGTTAACTAACTTTGTCGTAGTATTTTGGCTGGTGTTTTTAAACAATTTTTATCACAGGATTATTTACTATTACTGATTTGAAGCGATATAATGACCAGTGAGGCACACAACAATTTGATAGATAGCCTTATAGGGTTGTATTTTTGTTGTTGAGAAGGAAAAACAAAAGGTATGATAAAATCGAAAGAGAAATTTCACTATCAGTGCATCAATTGCGGAAAGACTTATTCAGCCTCGGAAATAAGTTATTTGTGTCTGGATTGTGGAACTGAAAATCGAGCTGACAAACCACCCAAGGGGGTACTGAAAGTAGTTTACCCTTATGATGAAATCCAGAATCGGAACCTTGATTTTAATATGTTAAATTCCAAGGGGTTCTTGGACTTGTTGCCCATTCGAAGCTTGGAAAGCTTGCCATCGCTTAAGGTGGGTAATACGCCACTTTATAAAATTAAAAGGCTGGATAATAAACCATTACTTGTAGAGCTTTTAATTAAAGATGATTCACAAAATCCTACCTACTCATTTAAGGATCGGGCTTCAGCTCTGGTTTCTGCTTATGCCAAAGAGCAGGGTATAGAAACAATAATAACAGCTTCGACTGGAAATGCAGGTTCTTCTCTTGCCGGAATCTGTGCGGCTCAAAATCAGAAGGCAATTATTGTAGTCCCGGAAAAAGCGCCGCTTGCTAAGTTGACCCAAATTTTGATGTATGGGGCAAAGATTGTCCCTGTAAAGGGAACTTATGATGATGCCTTTGATTTAAGCATTGAGGCCACCAAAGAATTTGGCTGGTACAATCGAAATACGGCTTACAATCCACTTACAGTGGAAGGAAAAAGAAGCGTTGCTTTTGAAATTGTAAATGAAATGGGAGGACTGGTCCCAGATAGAATCTTTATTCCTGTGGGCGATGGTGTTATTTTGTCCGGAGTTTATAAAGGTTTCGAGGATCTGTTGAATCTTGGTTTTATCGATCAGATGCCTGTTATGGTTGCTGTTCAGTCGGAGGGAAGTAACAATTTTATTAGAAATGTGTCTTCAGACAGCTTTAAAATTAGAAAAAGCAATACTGTTGCTGATTCAATTTCTGTGGATGTCCCCAGAAATTTTTGGATGGCAAAGCAGTTTATACAAAAATATGAAGGAGAAGTACTTTCAGTAAGTGATGAAGCTATTCTGGAGGCCTCACGTCGCTTATCGCTGAATACTGGTTTGTTTGCGGAACCTGCCGCGGCTGCCGCTTTCGCAGGATTTTTAGATTATCTTGAAAAAGACCGGTTGATTTCAGGCACTGTAAACATCGTCCTTTCAACAGGCAGTGGATTAAAGGATTTGCAGGCGGTTCAAAAGAAAATTTCTTTACCTGAAGCCATCGAACCTTTTCTTTCTCAACTTAAAAAATTAGTGTTTTGATAAGCTTTAAACTCAACGGAAAAGGATGTAGCTACGAAGGCAGTGACGATTATACCCTGATGAATTTCCTGCGAAAGGAAAAGGGACTTACTTCAGTGAAAGATGGTTGTTCCGGGCAATCGGCCTGTGGTTCCTGCACAGTGGAAATAGATGGGAAAGCGAAACTTTCGTGTATTACAAAGATGGGCACATTAAATGGCGCAGAGATTTTAACTATGGAAGGTTTCCCGAAATACGTAAAAGAAACGCTGGCTGCTGCCATGGTAAATGCAGGTGGTGTTCAATGTGGATTCTGTACTCCCGGATTTATAGCGCGTACTAAAATTCTGCTTGAAGAAAATCCAAAACCAACCATTGAAGAAATCAGGAAAGCTTTTAAGCTGCATTTATGCCGTTGTACCGGTTATAAAAAAATAGAAAAAGGAGCCTTGGCGGGTGCTGAGGCATTACGAAATAAGCAGAAATTAGAGATTAGGAAGACTTCCGGTAAAGTAGGTGTTGCCCATCCGAAATATCAGGCGTTGGAAGCTGCTTTAGGTGAAAAGAAGTTTGTAGATGACTTGTTTGTTGATGGAATGCTTTACGGGGCGTTGAAATTCAGTGATTATCCTAAAGCCAAAGTCCTCAAAATTGATACTTTAAAAGCGGAAGCTCTGAAAGGCGTTAGAAAAGTAATTACCGCAAAAGATATTCCCGGTGAACATAAGGTGGGACTCATTTTACAGGACTGGTCCATTCTTATTGATAAAGGCGAAATTACACACTATATTGGAGATATAATTGCTGGTGTTGTGGCTGATACAGAGGAGATTGCAAGAAGAGCCGCTTCTCTGATTCGTGTAGAATATGAGGTTTATGAACCGGTAACAGATGTCTTCAAAGCTATTGATGGAGAGCGTGTCCACAACGAGCGACCTAACAATTTTGATACTGTTCAATTCACCCTAGGAAATCCAGATGAAGCCCTGAAAGATGCAAAGTATGTTTCTAAGGGCCACTATGAAACACAGCGCATAGAGCATGGCTTTCTGGAAAAAGAATCAGCCCTTGCTATGCCTGATGGAAGTGGAGGTGTTGATTTATATAGTCAAAGTCAGGGAATTTATGAGGACCAGCGTCAGGTAGCCATGATTCTCGGACTGCCAAAGGAAAAAGTGCACGTGATACTCGTTCCCAACGGTGGTGGTTTTGGTGGAAAAGAAGATCTCTCCATTCAGGGGCAGACTTCGTTATTTGCCTGGCTGGTTCAGCAACCGGTAAAAATTACGCTTACACGGGAAGAGTCCATCCGTTTACATCCTAAGCGGCATCCTGTTTTCATGGATATGGAGGTAGGAGCTGACGAAAATGGCAAGCTGGTTGCACTAAAATTGCATGCTGTAGGAGATACAGGTGCTTATGCTTCCGTGGGGATGAAAGTAATGGAACGTGTGGCAGGTCATGCTGCAGGTGGATATTTCATTCCCGAAGTTTCCATGATTTCAAGAACTGTTTATACCAACAATATCCCGAGTGGTGCGATGCGTGGTTTTGGTGCTAACCAGGTAACCTTTGCCTTGGAAAGTTGTATCGATGACATTTGTATTCAGGGCGGTTTTGATCGTTGGAAATTCCGTTGGGACAATGCGTTAACTGATGGATTGAAAACTTGTACTGGCCAGAGAGTTTATGGTGTTGGAATTCGCGCCTGCCTCGAAGCCATCAAAGATGATTTTTATAATGCAAAATATGTTGGCATTGCCACGGCCATCAAGAATTCAGGTGTTGGAAATGGTATGATTGATGAATCTACTGTGAAAATTGAAATGCTTCACAATGGAAAAATACGTTTGAATCATGGCTGGACGGAAATGGGGCAAGGTGTTCATACTATGGCATTACAAACGCTTTGTCAGGAAACAGATTTAGATCCTGAAATTATTGAAGTAGTTGTAGATACCGAAGCTGCATTAAAAACCGGCATGACAACTTCATCACGTGCTACTGCTTTGGTAGGTTTGGCTGTTATTAATGCAGCTGCTGATTTGAAAGAAGATTTGAAGAACAAAAGCCTGAAAGAACTGGAAGGTAAAACTTATACAGGTCAATATGTTTGCGATTGGACAAATAAACCCGGCGATCCTGTGCCCGATCCTAAAATTCATTATTCTTATGGTTATGCGGCCCAACTGTGTGTTGTGAATGAAAAAGGTGAAGTGGAAAAGATGGTTGCTGCCCATGATGCCGGTAAAATCATGAATCCTATGCTGTTTGAAGGTCAGATTGAAGGTGCTGTACACATGGGATTGGGCTATGCGCTGACAGAGGATTTGCCCATGAAAGATGGCTTTCTTATTCATGAACGCTATCGCAAACTGGGTATTCTAAGAGCACATGAAACACCTGAAATAGTAGTAAAAGGGATAGAAGTTTCGGATCCTGTAGGGCCTTATGGCGTGAAGGGAATCGGTGAGATCGGACTGGTGCCTACAGCTGGAGCTGTAGCCAATGCCCTTCGGGATTTTGATGGAAAAGCAAGATTTAAGCTTCCGCTACGTAAAATGGATTAATTTTAGTGTTCAATTTTATATAAAATGTCTCTCTTTTTAAAGAATGCCAACTATCTTGATTATAAGACGCTGGTATTCACCAAAACAAATTTATTGGTAGAATCAGGTCTGAATGGAGGCGTCCATTTTATGGAAGATGAAAGGTCCGCACATCTGGAAGGTGAGGTCATCGACTGTCAGGGAAAAATTGTGACCAAATCTTTTGCCATAGGCCATCATCATGCTTACTCGGCATTGGCACGCGGAATGGGAGCTCCGACAAAAAATCCCGAAAACTTTTATGAAATCCTGAAATATATCTGGTGGAAACTGGACAAATCTCTGGACCGTGAGATGATTGAAGCCAGCGCTTTGTCAACAGCAATTGCTTGTGCTAAAGCTGGCTCCACGTTTGTAATTGATCACCATGCCTCACCTGAATTCATTCCTGATTCCCTGGAAATCATTGCCAAAGCATTTGATAAAGTGGGTATCGGCCATTTACTTTGTTACGAGATTTCAGATCGTGATGGTGAAGAAAAAGCTGAAGAAGGGCTGGAGGAGACTGCGGCATATTTAAGCAACAGACAAGGCCTTGTTGGATTGCATGCCTCTTTTACAGTAGGTGATGAAACCATGAAGAAAGCAGCTGATCTAATGCAAAAATTTCGCACGGGTTTTCATATTCATGTGGCTGAAGCTGCTTATGATGAAAAAGTAACAGAAGAAAATTTCGGCAAAACTGTAGTGGAACGTTTGAAGGAATTTGGTGCACTTAATTCCCCCAAAACCATTCTGGCACATTGCCTGCACCTTTCTGATAAAGAAAAAGAACTTGTCCGAAAATCAAAAGCCTGGGTGGTGCAAAATCCCGATAGTAATTTGAATAATCATGTAGGGTTTTTTGATGGAAGTGAATTGGGTGAAAGGATTATGCTCGGCACAGACGGTATGCATAGCGACATGATTCGCACTGCCCAGCAAGCCTATTTTCTGGGACAGACTTTTGATTCTATTGATGTCAATAGCGCTTATCAACGATTCAAAAATGTGCATGAATATCTGAATGTCAATAATTTTGAAGGCGATGGAGAGAACAATTTAGTTGTTTTGGATTACAAAAGCCCGACACCGGTGAAAAGCGAAAATTTTACAGGACACTTTGTTTATGGACTTCGTGCTTCAGACGTGCAGCACGTAATCTCTAACGGGAAGCTCATTATGAGAGACCGTCAAATAGTAACAGTTGACGAAGATGAGGTTCTTGGCGCTTCTAAGGAGCAGGCGCTTTGGCTTTGGAGACGTATGAGGTTGTAAACGGTTTAACAAGTAATTTTAAAAAAAGGTATACTGAAGATTATTAATTGAATTTAGGATGCTGTTTTCAGTTTTTAGACAACTTAATTATAGAAAATTACCAATTCATTCTTAATTTGACTCTGTCAACAATTACGTTTGAAATGATGTCTGCTCCATAAATATTCGGATGCGAATCACAGCCCCAATCCTTTTTGTTCATTTTACTTCTTGGAACAGGGATAAAGAAGACATCTTTTACTCGGCCTTCATCTTCCTGTTGTTCCTTAACCACTTCACTGATATAATCAGTACAGGGCTCTCCAATCATGGGGCCGCTAACACAGAAAATTGTAACATTTGGATACACAGAACGAACATGGTCAATCAGTTTGTTGTATGCAGCTTGAAACACTTTTTTGTCAGGATACGGGTGTGTGGAAAAATCATTTGTTCCTAAATCAATTATAACTGCCTGCGGTATCCAACTATTAAAATTCCAATTCAGTGTTGAATCATTACAACAAGTCCGGTTATAGAGCGCGGGCATAGGATTTTTCGAAATTTTATTTTTATCACCGTAATTTCTGACAACACCTTTACCGGAAAATGATATTAGATGATAATCTGCGTGTAATTTTCTGGCAACCATCGCAGCATAAGACATCCCGGCATCCTCAGTTTGCTTACTAAAATGACAAGCAGGAGAAGTTCCTAATACTCCGTAACCACAAGTCATTGAGTTCCCGATGAATTCTATTCTCCTGGCCGGGCGCTTCCCGGGAGGGAGCAACGAAGATCCTTTGTCCAATATGAAGCCCATAAAAATGCCTTTCCCGACAAAAGCTTCGGTTCTTTTCTGAATAATTATGGTATGAGGAATAGAATCGGAAAGATGGGATGCTACTTTATAAATATCAGTATCACTAGTTGTTAGTAGTCTTGGAGCATGATTGTCAATAATAATAGAATACTCGTTGGTACTGTCTTCCAATCTTATGGAACAACTGGTGCCTTGGAATTTTGCATAAATGTAGACGCCGGGCCAGTCAAAAACCACTTTCTTTGGATTCGAAAAATCAAACCTCCCAATGTATTGAATATTGGGGTTATCGGCATTTACTATTCCGGTTTTGTTTGCGTTATTTTTAACACTGATTGATGTGCATGAATTGAAAAGAAGTGAGATAAACAATCCTGCTGCGATGAAAAAAGATGTCTGTAATTTATTTTTCATAATTGAACGACGAGATTCATAAATTTAAAAAGTTGCAAAAGTAAATATTTTAAGAGAGAATGTATGGTGATAAAACAAAAAAACCTCCCGTTTTGGGAGGCTTTTGGTGATCCGTCCGGGGCTCGAACCCGGGACCCTCTGCTTAAAAGGCAGATGCTCTACCTGCTGAGCTAACGAATCAATTTGTCTTTGTTTTGGAGGCGCAAAAGTACTATTTTTTTTAAAAAACAAAACCTTTTTGGTAAAAAATTACTCGATTAATTCTCCCAGCCCCTGACGCAATATCTCAGGATAGCCTGAGGTGCAGTCGACTATAGTGGAAGCCTCAATATTTCCAGTTCCCCCATCAATAACCAAATCAGTAAGTTGGCTGTATTCTTCATGGATAAGTTCTGGGTCAGTAATGTATTCAAGGATGTCGTCACCATCATGAATCGATGTGGTTACAAGTGGATGTCCCAATTCATCAATGACCTCTTTCAAAATATTATTATCAGGAATTCTTACCCCGATTGTCTTTTTCTTACTTTGAAAAAGCTTCGGGACTTTGTTATTTGCATTCAAAATGAAAGTAAAAGGTCCGGGAAGATTTTTTTTCAGTATTCTGAAAATATGGCTTTCAATGGGGAGTGTAAATCCGGAAATCATACTCAGGTCACTCATGATGACAGAAAAATCAGCTTTGGCTTTTTTATTTCCCTTGATTCTTGCAATGCGGTCAAAAGCTTTGCTTTGGTAAAGATCGCATCCTAAAGCATAAACAGAATCTGTCGGAAAAATTATTACAAGGCCCTGGTTGAGCGCTTCTACAACAAAACTCACGTGCCTGGGAGCCGGATTTTCCGGATAAATTTTTAGAAGCATAATTGATCTCAGATTTCTTAGCTAAGATATGAAAAACTCTGAGTGAAACAACATGAAACAGTTTCTCAAAACATTAATAAAGTCAAAGGATTAGTGGTTCGTAGTTCAATTTTTATGATTCGATCTAACGTTCCTTGCCATCGTTTGACAACAGCTTGACTACTGTTTTACAATTGTCTGCCAATTGTAATAAAAAAAGGGTAAGCTACTTATATCGCACCGCTACAACCGCCTACCCTTGCTCCCTTCCGGGCCTGGGGGAATTCAGCAGGAGCTGGTCGTATAAGACTTACCCGCTGCAAAATTACAAATGTTTTTAAAGCATCAAAGTTTTATTTTTATATTTACACAATTATTCATTTAAAGCCTTTATTATTATGGAACAGAAATCAACATTTTCACCAGCTTTGCAGTTCGGTTTGCTGACTGGCTTGGTACTTATCGTTTTTACTCTTGTTTTATTCCTTGCCGGAGTTGGAGAAAAGTCTCCAATTCGCTTTATTAGTCTGATTCTCTATATTGGAATGCTATATTGGGGAATGGTTAACATCCGTGATCGTCAATTAGATGGCGTGATGAGCTATGGAAAAGCTTTCGGGACAGGATTCTGGATTGCTCTGTTTACTGCCATTCTAGTGGGTATTTTTACTTTCTTCTATTTTAAATACATTGATGCCGGTGCCCTGGCTCGACACCTGACAGAAGCTGAAAATAAAATTCTGGCCAGAAATCCTAATATCAGTGATGCGGACCTGAATAAGGCAATGGGCTTCGCTAAAGCATTCTCAAGCCCGATTATGAGCGCCATTATGGCCCTGATTTGGGATGTTATTATCGGTACTGTTTTGTCACTTTTAATTGCTATTTTTGCCAAACGCGAAGACAAGACAATCGCGTAGGAAAAAATAAGCTATGGACATATCGGTTGTAATTCCGTTATATAATGAAGATGAATCATTGAAAGAATTGAATGATTGGGTTTTACGTGTGTTAAAATCCAATCATTTTTCTTTTGAAATTGTGTATATCGATGATGGATCTTCTGATAATTCGTGGGAACTCATCGAGAATTTTGCTGTTGAAAACCCAAACATCAAAGGTATCCGGTTTTTGAGGAATTATGGAAAATCGGCTGCTTTGTATGAGGGCTTTAAAATGGTTTCCGGAGAAGTAGTGATTACCATGGATGCCGACATGCAGGATAGCCCTGATGAAATCCCGGAACTGTACCGGATGATCAAAGAAGAAGGATATGACATGGTTTCCGGCTGGAAGAAAAAACGCCATGATCCTATTTCCAAAACTATCCCTTCTAAATTTTTTAATTTTACTACAAGGATACTCTCGGGAATTAAACTACATGATTTCAATTGTGGTTTAAAATCTTACCGTTCTGATGTAGTGAAAGCTATTGAAGTTTATGGTGAAATGCACCGTTATATTCCGGTTATTGCGAAATGGGCCGGATTTAATAAAATTGGTGAAAAAGTTGTCCAGCATCGTAAACGAAAATATGGCGTAACAAAATTTGGAGCCGACCGCTTTCTAAAAGGTTATCTTGACTTGCTTACCATTACTTTTACTTCGCGGTTTATGCAGCGTCCGATGCATTTTTTTGGTGCAATCGGGTCCTTGTTGTTTTTGGTTGGATTCAGTATTGCCGGATATCTTGCTTACGCAAAAATATTTCTGCTTGAATATCATATGACACAAAGGCCTTTGTTTTATCTTGGACTGCTTGCCATGATTTTGGGTACACAATTATTTGTGGCTGGTTTTCTGGGAGAAATGATTTCCCGCGGGTCGAAAAATGCAAACAAACATCAAATTAAACGATATATCAACTTTAAGAAAGAAAAATGAAAATACACCTGGTTTCCGGCGGATGCGGATTTGTGGGAAGAAATATGGTAAAACGCCTGTTGAAGACCACAAATGATACAATTTTTGTGGTGGACGATCTTTCCATTGGAAGGCATCCAAAAGAATGGCTTGAGAATTTTACTTCCCGCCAATTTAAAGATGTGGAAATTATTGGCAAAGATGAAAGAATCTATTTCTGGAAAGGTGATTTCCGCGACTTCCTATTTAACCAGCGAAAAAATCCCAGAATTATTCAGGAAACGTACAACCTTGACTTTGACCATTTCAATGATGTTTATCATTTTGCTGCTATCGTAGGTGGCAGAATGAAAATTGATGGTGATCCTATGATGGTTGGATTGGACCTCAGTATAGATTCTGAGTTTTTCTACTGGATTACACGCCACAAACCTGACCGTGTTCTTTATCCCAGCTCCAGTGCAGCTTATCCAACCAGCCTGCAAAATGTAGAAGGCGCTTTGGCACTGAAAGAAGGGGACATAGACTTCAACAAAAACCTTGGAACTCCAGATATGACTTATGGTTGGACTAAGCTTACCGGTGAGTTTCTGGCACAGATTGCTGCCAAATATTATGGAATTTCGATCGTCTGTATCCGACCATTTTCCGGTTATGGCGAAGATCAGGAAACTTCTTATCCGGTTCCTGCCATTGCTCTGCGAGCTGCCAAGAAGGAAAATCCTTTTGAGGTATGGGGCAGCGGAAAGCAAGGTCGTGATTTTGTGCATATTGATGATATTTTGGATTTTATAGCTATCCTGATGGACAATGTTAGCGATGGTTCGGCTTATAATATCGGTTCAGGTAAACTCACTTCTTTCCTTGAATTAATAGGAGTGTTTACTTCAATTGCCGGTTATAATCCCACTATTAAACCTTTACTTGATAAACCGGTTGGTGTTCAATCGCGTTACGGCGATCCCTCGCTTGTTAAAGAAAAATTTGGCTGGACTCCGAAAATTTCTTTGGAAGAAGGAATGCGCAGAGTTTATGAGGCGGCGCTGAAAAAGCTTTGAGGCTTGCTGCATTCATTAAACGAACCTAAAATCTTTTTGGGATGAAAAAAACCATTGTCTGTTTTGGCCCGGGTCCTTTGTTTAAAGGAGGAATTGCTAATTATAATACTTCATTGGCAAAGGCGTTTGATAAGCTGGAAGATGTTGATGTTCATATTGTTTCATGGACCCAACAATATCCTGCGATTATTCCTCGTGATTTTGTCGATAGAAAAAGTAAAAAGGACCAACTTGAAGGTACGGATATTCAGGTGCATTATATCACCAATTATAATAATCCGTTCAGTTGGGTTTCAACAGTAAAACTCATTGAGGATTTGAAACCAGACAAAGTCATTTTTCAGTGGGCCATTTCTATTCAGGGACTTCCGATGGGTTATATTGCCTCTAAACTGAGAAGAAATAAGGACATCAAGGTAATTTTCGATTTGCATTTTGTCATTCAGAAGGAGGGGAGCAAGCTGGATAAGTTTTTTACTAAGTTCGCCCTCCGCTTTCCGGATGCTTATGTTACCCATGCTTTTAAAACAGTTAATGAACTCAAACAGCTATTTCCCAAAAAGAAATTTGAAGTGCTGGAACCCGGGCAGCGTTATACCTGGAAAGCCATTAAAGTGCTGAAACTTTATCATCCGGTGTATGACATGTTCGCCCCCGATCCTGATTTTGATGTGGAAAAAGCCAAACAGGAAATGGGCTTGAAAAAACATGTTTTCCTCTTTTTTGGCTTTATCAGGAAATACAAAGGACTTCATAATGTTATCAGAGCATTCCAAAAAGTTTCCAAAAAACGTGATGATGTTTCATTATTGATAGTGGGCGAGTCGTTTTGGAATACGCTGGATAGCAGCAAATTATCAACGAGAATTAAAAATGCGGTTTTCGGTTTTGCCAAAAAAATATTCCTGAAAAAACAAGATGATGAGCGAAATTATCAACCCCTGCAACTAATTGATGAACTGGGTTTGAAAGATAAGGTAGTTGTGAATAATGATTTTGTTCCCAACGAAGATGTTTACAAATATTTCCAGGTCAGCGATAACATCATGCTGTATTATCTCACGGCTACTCCTTCCGGCATTGAATCCATCGCCTATAATTTCCGGCTTCCCATTCTGGCAACCAAAGTTGGGCATTTTTCTGAGACTGTAAAAGAGGGCTTCAATGGTTATCTGGCAGAACCTGAAAATATAGATTCGATGGCTGAAGTGATGCTGAAATCAATAGAATCTCCCATTAAAAGAGAAAATGTAGCCGCCACCTCTAAAGAAATGAGCTGGGAGAATTATGCTAAGGAGATTTTGTGCGATTAGCAATTTACCTCAAAGGTCACAAAGGGATTCACAAAGTAACACGAAGGAGTTTTTGGTGTTTGATTTTTCTTTTGGAAAGCAGGGAATTCAAAGAAATTATGGATAGATATATGGTTTGAGATTCTCTGGTCTATTCAGAAAGACAAACGGATCTGATACAGGCTTATGAATTAATTTATGACATCAGCTCAAATGAACCCTTTTGTCCTCCTGAACGCAGTGAAGGAACTCAGAAAAGAGTTTTATAAAGTGATTCTGGTAAATACTGAATTTCAGTTTCTTCGCGTTGCTCAGAAGGACAAGCTGCTCTGATAAAGAGTTATGAGTTGATAAACACCATACCTTTTTTTAACTTTTGTATCCGTATAAATGGGGCGAAGGATAGTAATCAAAATAAATCCTGTCATCTTGTTGAAATAAAATAACTTACATTAAAAATACACCCAAGTGATTTCTATCATAAGATGAATTC
>CAZGZO010000003.1:30236-40910 GCA_964529695.1 uncultured Lentimicrobiaceae bacterium | reverse complement strand
CAAGATCCAGTGTTACAATTCTTTTGTTAAATAATACCCTGGAAACCTGACGTTTTACAATTCGCATAGCCAGTCCTTCAGCAATAGCTGATTTTCCAACTCCGGGTTCTCCAATTAAAATTGGATTATTCTTTTTACGACGGCTCAGAACCTGTGAAATACGCTCCAGTTCTTTAATACGACCTACGATTGGGTCCAAGCGATTTTCTTGAGCTGCCCTAGTCAAGTCGTTTCCAAAATTATCAAGGACCGGTGTTTTAGATTTAGTTTCACCTTTCTTTGGATTGCCTCCGAAAGGTTTGTCAGGTCCGAAATCCTCATTTTCTTCTTCTCCCTGCAATTCTGCTTTGGAAGGTTTAATCAAATCAGATTTTTCACTGCCTTCGTTCAACATTGATTTCAACTCGTCTTTAAAGCTTTGATAATCTACTCCGGCCATGGCAAGTTTATGGGTTACCAAATTATTTTCATCTTTTAAAATAGCCAACATTAAATGTTCTGTGTCAATCAGTTCGCTATGGAGGACTTTAGCTTCTAAGTAGGTGATTTTCAGAGCCTTTTCTGCTTGTTTTACTACAGGAATGTTTTCCATTCTCACTTGTTCGGAATCATTATTTCTTACGGAAAGTTCAATTTCCTGTTTTAATTTTTTCAAATTAACACCGAAAAAACGCAAAACCTGAACAGCCATTCCTTCACCTTCTCTCAATATTCCCAACAGTAAATGCTCCAGACCTATATAGTTGTTTCCCAGTCGTACTGCTTCCTCCCGGCTGTACGACATGACATCTTTCATTCTATTCGAAAATTTCGTATCCATCTAATTTTTTATTTTTCTTTTGCAAAATTAAGCATAAGCTAAATACCAGAAATGCTCATAACAAAAATATATTATTATAAATTTTTTTTACGGTAATTATTTATTGTTATGATTTTCTCGTCCTAAAACAAAGTTAGTGCAGAATAGAAACATTTAATGAAGGATTTGCATTAATTTTTAACTGTCATTTGTTAACATAATATGCTTTAGATTTGTTTTATAAATTGTTAGGAAAATGTTATTTTTGCGGGATCAATAAAGATTTATTACAATAATAAAGATTAGGAGTTCTAATAAATGGAAAGTTTCCCTGAAGGAGAAAGGATTTTAAAGATAAACATCGAGAATCAGATGAAATCCTCCTACATCGATTATTCGATGTCGGTAATTGTTGCCCGTGCCTTACCGGATGTCCGCGATGGAATGAAACCGGTGCACCGAAGGGTTTTGTTTGGAATGTATGAGTTGGGCGTTTTTTCCAACCGTCCTTTTAAAAAATCAGCCAGAATAGTAGGAGAGGTGCTCGGTAAATTTCACCCCCACGGTGATAGCTCTGTTTATGATACAATGGTGCGTATGGCTCAGGATTGGTCATTACGCTATCCCTTGGTTGACGGACAGGGAAACTTCGGCTCTGTGGATGGTGACAGCCCTGCTGCTATGCGATATACTGAAGCCCGTTTGAATAAGATTGCAGAAGAAATGCTGGTTGACCTTGAGAAAGATACGGTTGAACATCAAAACAACTTCGACGACAGCTTGAGGGAACCGATGGTACTTCCGGCTTTAATTCCCAATCTGCTTGTGAATGGAGCTTCCGGGATTGCTGTTGGTATGGCAACTAATATGGCCCCTCACAACCTTTCGGAAGTAGTAGATGGAATCATTTCATATATAGATAATAATGAGATTACTATCCCCGAACTGATGGAATTTATTAAAGCACCCGATTTCCCAACAGGTGGAATCATCTATGGATATGAAGGTGTGAAAGATGCTTTTGAAACGGGTAGGGGACGTATCGTTATTCGCGGACGTGTAAATATTGAAGAAACAGATAATGGTCGTGAGCGATTGATAATCACAGAGTTGCCGTATCAGGTCAATAAAGCGGAAATGATTAAAAGGACTGCTGACCTTGTTAACGAGAAAAAACTTGAAGGCATTGCCGATATCAATGACGAATCGGACAGAAACGGAATGCGTATAGTCTATGACCTGAAAAAAGATGCATTGCCGAGCATTGTTATCAACCTGTTGTATAAAATGACTGCTTTGCAGAGTTCATTTAGTGTCAACAATATTGCACTTGTTAATGGCCGGCCTGAAGCTTTAAACCTCAAAGATTTAATCAAACATTATGTAAATCACAGGCATGAGGTTGTTATTCGTCGTACACGTTACGATTTGAACGAAGCTGAGAAGAAAGCGCATATTTTGGAAGGTTTGCTCATTGCACTGGATAATATTGATGAAGTTATTGCATTGATTCGTGCCTCCAAAACACCTGAAGAAGCTCGCCAGGGGTTGATGAATCGTTTTGAACTTTCTGAAATTCAGGCAAAGGCCATTCTCGATATGCGTCTACAGAAACTTACTGGTCTTGAACGCGATAAGGTAAAAGAAGATTATGAAAATCTGATGGCCCTTATTAAGGAATTGAAGGAAATTCTGGCTGATGAGTCCATCAGAATGGATATCATTAAAGACGAACTGAGGCGAATTAGAGAAAAATACGGCGACGAACGCCGTTCTGAAATTGAATATACCGCCGAAGACATTCGCATGGAAGATGTTATTCCCAACGAACCGGTCGTGGTTACCATTTCAAATTTGGGATATATAAAAAGAACATCGCTTTCTGAATACCGGGTGCAGGCGAGGGGAGGACGTGGTTCTCGCGGAAGCGTTACCAGGGATGAAGATTTTCTCCGACATTTGTTTGTGGCCACTAACCACGAATATATGTTGTTCTTTACCCAAATGGGAAAAGTTTACTGGATGCGTGTTTTCGAAATTCCGGAAGGTGCAAAAACATCGAAAGGACGTGCAATTCAGAATCTTATACAAATTGATCCTGATGATACAGTACAAGCATATATTAATGTGAAAAGCCTAAATGATGAAGATTACATCAACAATAACTTCATTATTCTGGCTACTAAAAAAGGCACTATTAAAAAGACTTCGCTGGAAGCTTATTCCAGACCGCGACAGGGTGGCATAAATGCTATTACTATTCGCGAGGGGGATGAACTGCTCGCCGCCCGTTTGACCGACGGTAATAACGAAGTACTGATGGCTCTGAGATCAGGGAATGCTATCCGTTTTTCTGAAAACACAGTTCGCCCAATGGGTAGAACTGCTGCAGGTGTTAGGGGTATTCGCCTTTCGGATGACAAGGATGAAGTTATCGGAATGATTTGCCTTGACAACCCCGAATATGATGTTTTGGTTGTTTCACAAAAAGGTTACGGAAAACGTTCTAAATTAGAAGATTACAGGATTACAAATCGGGGTGGGAAAGGAGTTAAAACCTTAAACATTACTGATAAAACCGGACAACTTATTGCAATTAAAAATGTTATTGATGATGATGATTTGATGATTATCAATAAATCTGGTATTACTATCAGAATTTCGGTAAGTGAATTAAGAACCATGGGAAGAGCCACCCAGGGAGTCCGCTTGATAAACCTGAAAGATGAAGACGAAATTGCCGCTGTTGCTAAAGTTGCAATTTATGGACTGGAAGAAGAATTAGAAGACATTGATGAGAACAGCGAAGAAGATAGCAACGCTGATGATGAAATCACCGACCAGTCCGAGCAGAGTGATTCACAAGATTCTGATTCACAAACTGAAGATTGATATTATTTAGAAGGACTTTAATCTCTTAATTTTTCAGTAGTTAATCAGCTTAAATAAATATATTTGCAAAAAAATTATTATCACATGAAGAAAATTATTTTATTGACAGCTTTGAGTTTGACCATGGTTATGTCAGGATTTGCCCAGAAAAGAGAAAGGACAGATGCTTACCTGGCGTTACAGAAAGGAAAATTGAAGGAAGCTAAAGCAGCGATTGATCAAGCCGTAAAAAATCCAAAAACCATAAATGATGCTAAAACGTGGTTATATTACGGTGAAATCTATTATAAGATTTCAACAAGTATGTTACCGGCTTATCGTAAACTGGATAGTCTGGCTGCTCCAAAAGCATTGGCTGGCCTGAATAAGGCTGTAAAGCTTGATGATAAGCATAAAAGAATTACCGAGGATGCAAAAAAATACATAGGTAAACTTGCCAAAGTGTTTTATGCAGAAGGAGCGGACCATTTCAAGGCAAAAGATTATGCAAGTGCTGTTAAATCTTTTAGAAGCGCTTTTGATATTTCCAAGTCACTTGGAAAAGTAGATACCACGATAGCCTATAACATTGGTATTTGTGCATTTATGGCTAATGAACCTAAAGTGGCAGCGGACTTTTTGAAACAATGTATTGACCTTAAGTTTAAAGAGCCGAAGTTATATATTTTCTATGCCAGGTCTCTGAAAGCACAAGGAGATACTGCAGCTGCTAAAAAAGCGCTGGAGTTAGGTAAAACCCGTTTCCCAAAATCTTTAAGTATTTTGCTTGAACAAGCTCAGATTTATTTGGAACAAGGGAAAACAAAAGAATTGGTTAGCAATCTGAAAGAAGCTATAGCCAGAAGACCTGGTAATCCAAGTAATGCTAACTTTTATTTCCTGATTGGAAAAAGCTTTGACGATGCTGGAAATTCAGCAAAAGCAGAAGAAAATTATAAGAAAGCTATTGGAATCAATCCTAAATTCTACGAAGCTTATTATAATATTGGGGCTATTTTTATCAATAAAGCTGCTATCATCCAGAAACAAGCTAATAATCTTCCATTGAGTAAGGAAAAAGAATACAAAGCATTGAATGATTCAGCAAATGCACAGCTAAGACTGGCATTACCATGGCTGGAAAAATCATTGAAACTTCGTCCTGGAAACACACTTTCTGTTACTGCATTGAAAGAAGCTTATACACGTCTTAAGATGTACAAACAACTGAAAGAGTTGAATTCAACCGGAACGGTTACCGACGATACCACTTCAGAAGGCGGTAATTAAAAATATTCTTAAAGAAGAAACAGGGAAGAGGATTTAATTTTCTTCCCTTTCTTTTGAAATCATCTATTTAACATAATATAAATTATAGGACAAATATAATATGTTTAAAAAACTGTGATTCAAATTAAAAGGAGAATATTAGCAAAAGCTTTTTCATAGGATTGATTTTTGGGGTTTGTGATTTGTGAAAGTACAAAAATCTAGTTATGAATAAAAGCACTTTGTCTCATCAAAGTATTGGGCTAAACCTTGTTCTTTCAAAAATTAATTTGGAATAATCGCCTTTAATATTTAACAGTTTTTATTGATTAATGTATAAGTTTATATCTTATTTAGAACCGTTTTAATTACTATATTTGCATCATCAAATTGGATATTTTGATGACAAAAGCAGCACACTCTATTCTAACCCGTTTAAAGTTAAATAAAGAAGAAATTTTACGTGATTACAGGATAGCAAACGAAAGTAGGCAAGCCAGTCTTATGGGGCGCCGTGAAGTTCTTACAGGGAAAGCCAAATTTGGAATCTTTGGCGATGGAAAAGAGATTCCTCAATTAGCTATGGCAAAGACTTTTAAGGAAGGTGATTGGCGTTCCGGTTATTATCGTGACCAGACTTTTATGCTGGCGACTGGCATGCTGACGCTTGAAGAGTTTTTCGCACAACTTTATGGTGATACGGACTTAAAAGCAAATCCAGGTAACGGCGGACGTTTGATGAATAATCACTTCGCTTCGCGTAGCCTCGATGAAAATGGAAACTGGAAAGACCTTACAAAGCAGAAAAACAGCTCCTGCGACACCTCTCCCACTTCCAGCCAAATGCCACGATTGCTTGGTCTGGCATCTGCTTCGAAGCATTTTAGGGCCCTTGGGGATCAAAAGATTTGCAACGGGTTTTCAATAAATGGAAATGAAGTGGCTTTCGGAACCATCGGCGATGCATCGACTTCTGAAGGCCATTTTTTTGAAACAATAAATGCTGCTGGCGTTCTTCAGGTGCCTATGGCTCTTTCTATCTGGGATGACCAGTGGGGAATTTCGGTACCTAAGGAGTACCAAACTACAAAAGGTAATATTTCTGATGCTCTGGCGGGTTTTCAGAAAGAAGCTGATACCAACGGGATTGAAATTTTTCGGGCTGAAGCATATGATTATCCTAGATTAGTTGAACTTTATAGGAAAGGAATTGCTCTTTGCAGGAAAAGTCATATTCCTACTGTGTTTCATATTGTAGGTTGCACCCAGCCACTGGGCCATTCAACTTCTGGGTCTCATGAACGTTATAAAACTCCGGAACAACTTCAGGATGAAAAGAATAGAGATGGTATCCAACATATGCGGCAATGGATTCTGGATGAAGGAATTGCCACTGATAAGGAGCTCGAAACCATTGAGAAAGATGCCTTGTTGCGTGTGCGAGAAGCCAAGAAAAATGCATGGAAAAATTTCCAGGAGCCCGTCAAAAAGCAGCGTAGCGAATTGTTGCAACAAATCAATATGAGTCGTTGCTCTTGTGCGGAAAAGGATGAGGTTGAGGCATTGAAAAAAGAACTGGCACAAATTGAAGCGCCCATCCTAAAAGACGTGATTAGTACAGCACGCAAAGCTCTTCGCCAATTCTGCAATTCTTGTGAAATCAAAGATGTGGTCTTTAAAAACAATGTCAGGAAATGGCTAAGGGCCCGTATGGCAGACGATCACGAGAGATACAGCAGTTATTTGTATAGTCAGTCTGAAAAGTCTCCCCTTAAAATCAAAAGTGTGGAACCTCAATTTGGTGAAAAACCCGAGATGGTTCCCGGAAGAGAAATTTTACGGGACAATTTTAAGGTGATCTTTGAGAAAAATCCGCTGGTGGTGGCTTTCGGAGAAGATGTCGGAAAAATCGGCGGTGTGAATCAAACTTACGAAGGACTTCAAAAGATATTTGGTGAAAACCGGATTTTTGACACAGGAATTCGCGAAACTAGCATCATTGGACAAGGTGTTGGTATGGCATTGCGGGGATTCCGTCCTATTGCTGAAATTCAATATTTCGATTATCTTTTGTTTGGTTTACAGGTTGTTAGTGATGATTTAGCAACCACTCATTACAGAACCCGTGGTGGTCAGAAAGCACCAATGATCATCAGTACGCGCGGCCATCGCCTGGAAGGCATCTGGCATGCCGGGTCTCCGATGGGCATGGTGCTTGCAGCTGTGCGCGGTATCCATGTTGCTGTTCCACGCGATATGACGCAGGCAGCAGGATTTTATAATACCTATCTTGAATCTGATCAAGCTGTTATTATCATTGAACCGCTCAACGGTTATCGCCTCCGTGAAAAGAAACCTACCAACATGGGCGAATTCAAGACACCCGTGGGAATTCCCGAAATTCTTCAGGAAGGAACAGACGTTACATTAGTGACCTACGGCTCATGCGTGCGAATTGCAAATGAAGCAGTAAAACAATTAAAAGAATTTGATATAAGCGTTGAACTTATTGATGTACAAACACTAATTCCTTTTGATATTCATGGTATAATCGCCGATTCTTTGAAAAAGACCAATAAAATTCTTTTCTTTGATGAGGATGTCCCCGGAGGTGCGACAACCTATATGATGCAGAAAGTTCTGGAGGCTAAAAACGGTTTTTTCAGCCTGGATTTAGAACCCAAAACATTGACGGCAAAATCGCATCGTGCTGCTTACAGTTCTGACGGCGATTATTTCTCCAATCCCAACGCAGAAGATGTTTTTGAGACTGTTTACCAGATGATGCATGAGTACAATCCCTCTCAATATCCCAGCATTCTTTAAATGCGTTTACAGAAAAATTTCCTTTTTCATTCTTTTTAGAATCATTTTGATTTAATACAACTTCTATATGCAAAATGCCTATATCTTTGCATGGAGTAAGGAGGAAGAATTATGTTGGATAATCGGTCGAACGGCAATCATGAGAAAAAAATAACGCCGGGATTGCCGGGAAGCAAAAAGCTGAAATTTCCTGTAAGCTATCATTTGAAAGCGGTACTGGAGGCATCACTTGGCGAAGAACAGGACAAGAAAAATCTTGAATCCGTTTTCATATCCCAAAAGGTCCCCTATTCTTTTATAGAACAAAAACCAAGCAGCAAAGGGAATTATATCAGCTATACTTACAAAGTAACACTTCATAACGAACAACAACTAGATGCGCTTTACAACGAACTAAAAGGCGTGACAGGCTTGAAGTTTGCATTGTAGCGATAAATATTAACAAAGTATTTTTATGCACGAACTCGAACCATATTACAATTGGCAGCATCTTTACCAGGCTTCCAGAGACAGGCGTTCTCCGTTTTATGGAAAGCAGAACAGCGAGTTTTATTTCGAGCATACGATTTATAACTATCTTATTCACCCGCAATGGGATGATTTTGGCTCCCAGACGCTATATCTCAAATTGCTTTTCGTGGATTATGACCAGCAATACTGTATCATAGAACTGCTGGGAGAATGGAATGACATTTTGTATAATGATGTGATGTATTTGTATCGCAATGTGATAGAAGATCTGCTTGAGCAAGAAATCAAATATTTTATCCTTATAGGCGAGAATGTGCTTGATTTTCATTCTGATACAGATGATTATTATGCAGAATGGTTCGATAATATTGCAGATGGCTGGATTATTGGAATCAATTTCAGGCAGCACGTCATTAAAGAGTTTAGTGATACCAACATTGATCAGTTTATCGCTTTTGGAGGTGGTTTTGATACTTTCGAGTGGAGAAAACTACAACCGGAACAACTTTTTTCTTTCTTAAGTAACCTCATTATCAAAAGATTGACATAGTTATATGGATAAAAAAGCAGCAATTATCAAAGTTTTTGGCCGTGTTCAGGGTGTTGGTTTTCGTTATTATGCACAGAAAAAAGCTATGGAGCTAGGCATTTCAGGTTTTGTGCAAAATAGCCCGGATGGAAGCGTTTATATTGAAGCTGAGGGCAATGATTCTGCTATTGAACAATATCTTTTGTGGTGTGAAGAAGGTCCGGCTTGGGCCAGGGTGACAAATGTTGAAAAGCAATGGGTGCCTCTTCAGGGTTACCTTACTTTTGAAATACAATAATGGAAACTGGCTAAAATTCAGGGTGTTAAGCTGGAAAGTTGCATGGTAACGATGTGACGGTATGACTACGAGCTCAAGACTCATGACTCCAAACTTACTTCCTTGCTCTTAAAAATTCTCTTTTTCCGGGTGGCCCAGGAATCTTTTCAATTTGAAATCCAGCACCTTTTAACATGCGCTTTATGCTCCCTTTACATGAATAAGTTGTAAGTACTCCACCAGGTTTTAACGCTAAATAAAGCTTCTCAAATCCTTCAGTAGTCCACATTTCAGGCTGAGATTCCGGCGAGAAAGCATCAAAAAAGATAACATCATACTTTTGAGATGTAAATGTAGCTTTTTCAAATTTTTCAATTCTTAAGCTGAAACCAAACCAGGCTCCCATTTTTTTATTCTGCCCTCCCATATGCATTTCATAAAATTCAGAGTGGTTGATATTCAGTATTTTATGGTAATTTAGTTGTATTGCTCTTTCTAATTCAATTGGATAAGCTTCAATTCCTTCGTAAAAGACGGGAATTTGATTTTTTTCGGCCCATTGGAAGCTTAGCAATGCGTTCAGGCCCGTACCGAAACCAATTTCAAGCAAATGAACAGGTTGTGAAAGTTTTGGAACGACCTCTAAACCAGCATTAATAAAAATGTGCATCGATTCCTGAATTGCTCCAAATACGGAATGATAATGTTCTCCGCTTTGTGCATTAAAAAGTGTATTCGACCCGTCACCCGTAACAATGACTCCTTTGTTTTTCATGTTGCAAAATTAAAAGAAGCCTGTGAAACTTTACGGACTTTATGAACTTTAGTCACTTTATTAACTTCAATAAAAATTTGTAACTTGCCCAAAAAGTCAACATGCTTGAAAAGATCCA
The DNA here is from genome assembly GCA_964529695.1 of uncultured Lentimicrobiaceae bacterium. Taxonomy (GTDB): domain Bacteria; phylum Bacteroidota; class Bacteroidia; order Bacteroidales; family F082; genus Sulfidibacterium. The sequence continues at coordinate 30,975 of CAZGZO010000003.1, read as the reverse complement.
CATCGAAAATGTTTTATTTCTTGATATAGAGACAGTTCCTGCATATGCTATTTTTGATGAAGTTCCGGAAAGATTTCAAAAACTTTGGGAAAAGAAAGCCCGTTTTTTAGGCCCAAAGGATGAGGAGCAAACGGCAGCGCAATTATATGAGCGGGCTGGAATATACGCTGAATTCGGAAAAATAGTATGTGTATCCTGTGGTTTTGTCAACGGCAATGAAATCCGTTTGAAGTCTTTTTACGGTGACGATGAAAAAATACTGCTTGATGAATTTGCACAAATGCTTCGACGCCACTACAATTACCCTGAGGCAATGCTGTGCGCTCACAATGGTAAAGAGTTTGATTTTCCTTATCTCGCGCGACGCATGCTGGTTCAGGGTATTGAGTTGCCTTCCATTCTGGACCTAGCGGGGAAAAAGCCCTGGGAAGTTCAGCATCTGGATACTCTGGAATTATGGAAGTTCGGTGATTATAAACATTATACTTCTTTGGAACTACTGGCTGCCCTCTTTGATATTCCAACACCGAAAGATGACATAGACGGAAGCCAGGTGGCTCATGTTTACTGGGAGGAAAAGGATTTGGACCGCATTGCTGTTTATTGCCAGAAAGATGTGTTGACTACGATTCAGCTTTACAGGAAATACCTTGGGCTGCCATTAATCCGGGATGAATTTGTGGTTTACGGATAAAGTCCATAGAATTATAAGTCAAAGGAGTTTAGTTGTAATTTAAAG
>CAZGZO010000003.1:0-30226 GCA_964529695.1 uncultured Lentimicrobiaceae bacterium | reverse complement strand
GACATCCAGATTATTGGATTATTCTTATGGAAAGACATATACTTTCTAAATCAACGTTTATTAGAGGCATTCAGTGCTATAAATCACTGTATCTTAATAAAAAGCATCCTTATCTTCGCGATAAACTTCCCAATGCGAGGCGGGCTATTTTTAAAAGAGGTTCGGATATCGGCGTATTGGCCCGACAATTATTTCCAAATGGGATAGATTTAAGCCCGAAATCGGCATCTCAGTTTCAAAAAAAGGCGCTAGAAACATCGAAGATAATCAGAACCGATTCGTTTAATACGGTTTATGAAGCTGTATTTCAGTATGATAAATCCTTGGCTATCCTTGATATTCTGGTTAAAGGAATGGAATCTTGGAAAGCTTATGAAGTGAAGAGCTCTGCAGAAATTTCAGAAACGTATTTGTTGGATGCCGCCTTTCAGTATTACGTCATCACAAACTCAGGGGGTGATCTGGAAGATTTTTTCCTGGTTTACATCAATAAAGATTATGTCTTTGATGGGTCACTGGATTTAGAAAAACTTTTTATAAAGCAAAGTGTACTTTCTGAAATTATTGAAAGACAAGAGTTTATTCAGGAAAAGGTAAAAGCAGAAAAACAGATTTTGCTCGGAACCGTTGTCCCTGAAATAAATATCGGACTTTGGTGCCACAGTCCATATAATTGCGATTTTACGGGGCATTGTTGGCAAAATGTAAAGGAAAACAGCATTTTATATCTGGATTCTCTTGATGAAAATAAGCGATTTACTGCCTATTATTCAGGAAATGACGATCCCGATAAATTTCAGCTAAACCAACATTCTGATAAACAAAGAGTTCAACTTTTGTCGGCAAAGAGCAAAAAATGTTTTGTAGATGAGGAGAAACTGCATCAAATGGTTGGTGGGCTTGAAGAGGATGCCGTTATTTTTATACCTTATTTTGTGAGACCAGCTGTCCCCTATTTAATAGATACACATCCTTATCAGGCAATACCTGTCGCTTTTGGCATCCAAACTTTAACAGGAAGTCTGGAAATTACATTCTTAATTCATGAAAAAAGCGCTATTGAATTATTTATTTCTTATTTTAGAAATATACTTAAAAAGTATTCAAAATTAATAATTTACAATAAATTTGAGTTGACTAATTTCCTGAAAGAAATCAATCAAACAGATGTGGTTGAAGAAGTCGAGGGTAAGTTGGTAGAATTATCCTCTGTCTTTCAAACTGATGCACTGTTTGACTATCGTTTGAAAGGAGATTACTCACCCCAAAATGTTTCTCGGATCTTTTTGGGAAAACGTCGTCCCCTACTCGACCCGTCCTTGCTGAACATGAATTGGCAAATTGCCTTGCTTAATGGAGAAACCGAAGAGAAACTTTTGGAGGACACCAAACAATTTATGAGTTATCTTGCTGATTTTCAGTATGATTTTATGAATTTATTGAAAAATCCAAAATCTATCATTTTGTTATTAAATAAGTGATTAAATTATTTGAACTAAACTTTTCAATTTGTACTTTTGAAAAATGGAAAACACCAATTCCCAAACTAAAAGAAAACAATCGACTTCCAAAAAGGCTGCCCTGAATGACAATCTGTTGGAGCATGGAAAAGTCCCGCCACAGGCGGTAGACCTTGAAGAGGCAGTATTGGGTGCGATGATGCTTGAGCAGGATGCGGTCACAGCTGTGATTGATATTCTGAAGCCTGAAGTATTTTATAGGGACGCTCATCAGCGGATATTTTCTGCGATTCACCGATTGTTTAATAAGTCTGAACCTGTTGATATTCTTACGGTTACAAATGAATTAAAAAATACTGGTGAACTTGAGATAGTTGGCGGACCTTATTACATCACGATGCTTACAAGCCGGATCGCATCTTCTGCAAATGTGGAATATCATGCACGTATCTTGCTTCAGAAGCACATTCAACGGGAATTGATTACCATTTCTTCCGAAGTTATCAAAGATGCCTTTGAAGATACAACAGACGTTTTTGATTTGCTTGACCGGGCTGAACAGAATCTGTTCAATGTTTCCGAATCTAATTTGAGGCGCGGTGTTGAAAGTATGCCGGGACTCATTAAACAAGCCATTGATGATATTGAAAGTGCAAAAAATGCTGAAAATCAGCTGAGTGGTGTGTCATCAGGTTTTATGGCTCTGGATAGGGTTACCTCTGGCTGGCAAAAATCTGATTTAATTATTCTGGCTGCGCGACCGGCTATGGGAAAAACTTCTTTTGCTTTGACCATGGCACGAAATATTGCTGTTCAATTTGATAAGCCGGTAGCTGTATTTTCTTTGGAAATGTCAGCTGTTCAGCTTGTTACCAGGTTGATATCCAGTGAAAGTGAACTTTCTTCATCCAAGCTTAGAAAAGGCGACTTGAAGGAATATGAATGGCAGCAACTGAACTCAAGAATCAGTTCGCTGGCAGATGCCAAAATATTTATTGACGATACCCCTGCCCTGACCATTTTCGAATTACGGGCAAAATGCCGGCGTCTCAAACAAGAACATGATATTCAGATGGTTTTTATCGATTATCTGCAATTGATGAGTGGAGGCGGTGATGTGAAGGGAAACCGTGAACAGGAGATCAGTACGATATCCAGGTCCTTGAAAGCGCTTGCTAAAGAGTTGAATATTCCGGTACTAGCGCTTTCGCAGTTGAGTCGTGCTGTTGAGAATCGCCCGGGGGCATCCGGAAAACCAATTCTTTCCGACTTGCGAGAATCTGGTGCTATTGAGCAGGATGCGGACATCGTTTTATTTATTTACCGGCCGGAATATTACAAGATGGATGCATACGAAGACGGCACATCTACCAAAGATATGGCCGACATTATTATTGCCAAGCACAGAAATGGTGCTACCGGAGAAATCAGGCTGAAATTTATCAGCAGTTTTGCCAAATTTGAAGACTACCACCAACCATCATCGGGGGCTGGAGAATTTTCGACAAGCGATGTTCAGGGCGGGATGCGTACATATCAATCCCGTATGGACGATTTAGACGAATCTGAAAACCAAGACATCCCATTTTAATGAATTAAATGCCTTTTAATCAAATATTATTTATAAAATTTAAACTTATGAAAACATTAAAATCAACCCTTGTTATGGGAATTGTTGCTCTTATGATTGGGGCTCCAGGGCAATTGCTCGCCAAAAAGAAAGTAAATCTGAAATACAACCTGCATAAAAATGATACATATGTTACAAAAAGTAATATAAATCAGGATATTCAGATGCAAGCTCAGGGTCGGACTGTTGATATTCAGGCACAAACTGGGATTGACGTAACCACAGCTGTTTCAGAATTGGCTTCTAATTCCATTGAACTGAAGACAACCATCAACAAAATGACTTTAACGCAATCTGTTATGGGTAGAAAAATTCACTTCGATTCTTCAGATCCATCAACCTATGCCTCCGGTTCTGGTAAGCTCATCGGTGATAAACTGAACCAGCTTATTGGAAAATCTTATACAAAGGTTATGGATGATTTAGGAAATGTTAAAAGTATGGATTTAAGCCATCTTCAAGAAGGATTAAAAACAACAGGTAAGCTGAGTTCGAGAGATATTTATGTGGTTTTCCCCGGCCATGCTGTAGAAGTTGGAGATAGCTGGGAAGCTACTATCAGCCCAAAACAAAACAGTAATATGGTTATTCATGTGAAATATACCTTGAATAAACTTTCCGGAAAAGAGGCTGTTATAGGAATCGATGCAAAAATTTCCGGTAGCAAAGTTGCAGGTGTAGACATGAGTCTTAGCGGTGTAGTCAATGGTGAAGCTACTGTTGATGTGAAAACTGGTTGGACTACCAAAGTTAATGTTGACCAGGAAGTTAAGATGAATGCCCAGACAAACGGAATGACCATCCCGATGACTATCAGCGGAAATATTACCGTAACTTCTGTGAAGAAATAGATAGACTGTTTAAAATATACTAATTTGTGTATGAGGCTGTTTCATGTTTTTGGAACAGCCTTTTTTGATGTAAGATATTTTTGGGTGTGTGATGTCCGGATGTTGAAAAGCAGAATAGTTTAATGGAGTGCAGACAACAATAAATCCAAATCGCGGAACGAGAGGTCGAATTTGTCGCCGATGAACTCATTAGTGAGAATTCCGTTGTAAATATAGACTCCTTTACCAAAAGCTTTTTCCTGCATAATCAGGCTTTCTATGCTACCTGCTTCTGTATAATTCATGAGTAGGGAAATAAGAAAATTACTCAAAGAATACGAAGCCGTATGCGGAACACGTGAGGCAATATTGGGAACACAATAATGTGTCACTCCAAATTCTTTAAAAACAGGATTTTGGTGTGATGTCACCCTGGAAGTTTCAAAACAACCGCCCTGGTCAATGCTAACATCAACAATAACAGCACCTTGCTTCATTTCCATAATCATCTCTTTCGGAACCATGTAACAGGCCTGCCCTGAAGGAGAATGTTTTGCACCGATGACAGCATCAGCTTCGCGGATGGCTTTTTCAAGGATTGGTGGTTGCAATACAGCTGTAAAAACGCGATTTCCCAGTTTGTACTGGAGCTCTCTCATCTTATAAATGGAATCGTCAAAAATTTTAACTTGCGCTCCCATTCCAAGTGCTGTACGGGCTGCATATTCGGCTACAGTTCCTGCGCCGATTATAACCACTTCCGATGGCCTGACTCCAGGAAAACCGCCCAGCATAATACCTTTCCCATATTCTTGGTGGCATAGGTATTCAGCAGCTATCATAATTGCAGCATTGCCAATAATTTCACTCATGGATTTTACCAAAGGAAAAGCCCCGGCTTTGTCCTTGATGTATTCATAAGCAACGGCATTTACTTTTTTGTTCAGCAGCTTTTGAAAATATTCTTTGGAACGTCCTTGTAATGATAAAGAAGAGAAAAGTGTCTGTCCCTTGTCCAACATTTCTATCTCCTCATCTGTAGGGGCGCTGATTTTGACTATAATGTCAGCTTTATATAGCTCTTGCATAGAATGAACAATCTCTGCTCCAGCTTCTGCATAAAGATTGTCAGGGAAATAGGCGGCTTTTCCGGCGCTCTCCTCGACAAGAACCCTATGGCCGTTTTTTATCAACAGTCCGGCAGCCATTGGTGCTAGAGGAACACGGCTTTCATTGAGATCCGATTCACGCGGGATGCCAATAACAAATTGTTTTTTCTGGGGTTTTATTTCCAGAGTTTCTTCCTGAGGCATCAGGCGATTTTTGTCAGAGTACCGGATATATGTTTTCCCTTTGTCATTCATTTTGGCTTTTATTTAAATAAAATTATTTCAATAATTTATGGTTCTTGAGCTATGCGTTATGTGCCCGGTAAAAAGAAATCAAACGTTCTTCGTCCTCATTGACTTCGACGGAAATATATACGTAAGTTTTGGGTAAAAGTTGCGAAATCTTTTCAGGCCATTCTAAAAAGCAGTAATTACCACTATAAACATATTCTTCATATCCAAAATCAAATGCCTCCTCAAGGCGTTCAATTCGATAAAAATCAAAATGATAGAAGGTATTTCCATGACGGTCTTCATATTCATTTATCAAGGAAAAAGTGGGACTGCTCGCCACATCCGGTGAACCCATAACTTCTGTAAAAGCTTTAATAAGAGTCGTTTTTCCTGCACCCATTTTTCCGTAAAGAGCAAAGATACGATCATCCGGAAAGGCTCTCAAAATGGCCTCTGCAATCCCGACTAGATCTTCGGGCCGGGAAGCTTTTAGGGTCTGCGTTTTATTCATAGAAAGTCGTTAAATTCTAATTTGGTTTTAAATCATTTTATCCAGCTTAAAAATAACTCAATTATTTAGCATTTAAAGTAATAAATGGTATCAATATTTCTTCAAGGGAAATTCCACCGTGCTGGAATGTATTCCCGTAAAATTTGACGTAATAATTATAATTGTTCGGATAAGCAAAAAAGTTGTTATTTCGGGTGAAGACCCATCGTGTACTTACATTGTGTTTTGGCAGAAAATAATCCTCCGGTTTTAATATTTCAAATACTTCTTTTGCATTATAAGCCAGGCTTTTACCAAATTTATATCTCAGATTGGTATTTACGTTTTTATCTCCTAAAATCTTCACGGGATCATGAACTTTGATAGAACCGTGGTCCGTGGTTATAACAACTTTTACATTCTTGGTGGCCAGGTATTTAATGATTTCAAAAAGCGATGAATGCTCGAACCAGGAAGCCATAAGCGAACGGTATGCCGATTCATTATCAGCGAGTTCCCTGATGATTTCCATCTCTGTACGGGCATGCGACAACATGTCCACAAAATTGTAAACAATGACGTTAAAATCATATTGCATCAGGTTAGCAATATTCTCAAGCAGCTTTTTCCCGGCATCATGGTTTAAAATCTTGTTGTAAGAATATTTCACCTGTTTGCCATACCTTTTAAATTGTTCACCAAGAAGTTCCGATTCAAACTGGTTTTTAGTCCCCTCATCCTGTTCGTCTACCCAATATTTTGGAAAACGATTCCTGATTTCCAGGGGCATCATTCCGGAAAACAAACTGTTTCTTGCATATTGCGTTGTAGTTGGTAAGATGCTGTAATACAAATCATCACTTTCAACCCTGAAATAATTACTTATCAAGGGTTCTATGGTCTTCCACTGGTCATAACGCAGGTTATCAATCAATAGGAAAAAGATTTTCTGATTTTTCCCAACCATGGGAAGCACCTTTTCTTTTAACAGCGTGTGCGAAAGAATGGGTTTATCATCAGTTTTACCATAAAGCCAATCTTTGTAATTTGTGGAATAGAACTTTGAGAAGCCGCCATTGGCCTCATTTTTCTGTAGAGATAATACCTCATTAATTCCCTGGTCTCCACTCTTTTCCAATTCAATTTCCCAACGGACTAGTTTTTTATAAATATCCATCCAGTCGTTGGTATCCAATCGGTCCTGTAAACGCAGGCTGATATCCCTGAATTCCTGCTGGTAACTCATGGTGGCTTTCTCTCCTACCAGCTTTTTGTTTTCCAGGTTCCTTTTCAGCGAAAGTAAAATTTGGCTGGGTTTTACCGGTTTTATGAGATAATCAGCGATATTGGAACCAATAGCATCTTCCATGATGGACTCCTCTTCACTTTTTGTAATCATTACCACAGGAAGTCCGGGTTGTGTATCTTGCAGTTTTTCAAGGACTTCAATGCCGCTTAAACCGGGCATCTGCTCATCCAAAAATACGATGTCAAATGTCTCCTCTGCTACCTTTTCCAGGACATCATCGCCGCTGTTCACGGCAACCACTTCAAAACCCTTCTCCTCCAAAAAAATGATATGAGGACGTAGCATTTCTATCTCGTCATCCGCCCAAAGTATTTTTGTCTTCCCCATTTTTAGTCTTTTTTTTGCTTGTGGTCAATCTGGGATATTGGCTATCTTTGCCTGTACTGAATATCAGAGATTAACCTGTTTTTGTATTCGGTTTTACAAAAATCAGGCATTTCCCTGACACGGAAAAGCCTGAAACACAAATTTAAGAAAATTTATGAGTATCCGCAAGTTAAATAAACGCAAAATCTTCAACGACCCCGTTTACGGATTCATTCCTATCACAGATGATATCATTTTTGATGTAATTGAGCATCCCTTTTTTCAGAGGCTCCGTCGAATCAAACAGTTGGGGTTGACACACCTCGTTTATCCTGGGGCACTTCATACGCGTTTTCAGCATTCTTTGGGTGCGATGTACTTGATGGGGCGTGCGGTTTCTGAACTCAGGATGAAGGGCTATGAGATTTTGCCCGAAGAATCGGCTGCAGCCCAAATAGCTATGTTGCTTCATGACATCGGGCATGGTCCCTATTCGCATGCGCTGGAACATAGCATCGTTCACAAGGTAAATCACGAAAGCATCTCCAAATGGTTTATGCAGTGCTTAAATCAAGAGTTTGAGGGAAATTTGCAGATGGCTTTGGATATTTTTGAAAATCGATATTCTAAGCATTTCTTACAGCAATTGGTTTCCAGTCAGTTTGATATGGATCGGCTGGATTATTTGAAACGTGACAGCTTTTTTACCGGTGTTTCCGAAGGGACTGTAAACTATGAGCGTCTTCTGAATATGCTTCAAATTGCTAATGATCAGCCTGCTATAGAGATAAAAGGCATCTATTCTGTGGAGAAATTCATTACGGCCAGACGATTCATGTACTGGCAGGTTTATTTGCATAAAACGGTGCTGGCTGCCGAATATATGGCCATCCATCTTTTGAAAAGAGCAAAATATCTGGCGATGAATGGTGAAAAACTCTTTGCCACACCTGCTTTAAGATTCTTTTTGGAGCATGCCATTAAAGGCCAGGATTTTCTGGAAGATCCACACGTTTTGGAAAAGTTTGCCCAACTGGATGATTTTGATATTTATACCTCCATGAAAGTCTGGATGGATTATCCTGATAAAACGCTTTCCATGTTGAGCAAAGCTCTTGTTAACAGGAATTTCTTTAGAATCGAGCTTCAAAATGATTCTTTTAGCGATAAAAAAATTGCACAAATCAAAGCTGCTGCCAAAAAACAGTATTCGCTTACAGATGAAGAACTTCCATACTTTGTTTTTGATGAAAGTACTTCCAATTACATGTACAAACCTGGTGTGGATAAAATCAATATCCTCTTCAAAGACGGTACGGTAAAAGACATTACTGAAGTATCGGACCAGTTGAATATCAACATGCTCTCAAAACCGACGACCAAATTCTTTCTCTGCTACCCCAAAGATTTAGTGTTCCATGATTAATGAATCGATCTATTTTGATAGATTTTCATTTTATTTTCTTAATTTTAAATATTATGGCACGGCTTTGGTTGTCAAATAAAGTTCAGGATTAAGTACAATCAAAAAATGCCGGATTAGAAAAGTAATTGCATAATAAATGAGTCAGGAAGCAAGAAAGATATTAAGCGATTATTGGGGTTATGTGCGTTTTAAACCCATGCAGGAAGAGATTATTGATTCCGTGTTGCAAGGGAAAGACACTTTGGCTTTGCTGGCCACGGGTGGCGGAAAATCGCTGACTTTTCAAATTCCCGGATTGATGAAACCTGGTTGCTGCCTGGTTATTACACCTTTGATTTCTTTGATGAAAGATCAGGTGGAACGACTGAAAAAACTGGGAATTTTTGCTAAAGCGCTTTATACAGGCATGTTTCATGATGAAATTGAAGCCGTGCTTTCGGAAGCAATTCATGGAAAGTTAAAATTTTTATATGTCTCACCCGAAAGACTGATGAGTACGAATTTCCAATATGCACTTGCCAAAATAGATGTAAATTTGGTTGCTGTTGACGAAGCCCACTGTATCTCGCAATGGGGCTACAACTTTCGTCCTACTTATCTGAAAATAGCAGAGATACGAAAATATTTTGCTGATACTCCCGTGTTGGCACTTTCAGCAACAGCGACTCCGCGAGTTGTGGATGACATTTTAGAAAAACTGAATTTCAAGAGTCGAAATGTGCTTCGTAGCAGTTTTGCAAGGAAAAACCTTGCGTTTCGTGTTGTCAAAGAAAATGATAAGACGGCGCACATGATTCAACTGCTATCCTCTGAAAAAGGAACTGCCATCGTTTATGTCCGAAACCGGAGAAAAACCAGGATGCTTTCAGAGATTTTATCAAAAAATAATATTTCGTCTTCTTTTTATCATGCCGGATTGGATCAAAAAACAAGGCAGGACAGGCAAAACTACTGGACCTATGGAAAAATCCGGGTTCTGGTAGCTACCAATGCTTTTGGAATGGGAATTGACAAGCCTGATGTACGCCAGGTGATTCATTACGATCTTCCCGACTGCCTCGAATCTTATTTTCAGGAAGCAGGGCGTGCAGGCCGCGACGGGAAACCGTCAAAGGCTACGTTATTTTTTAATAATCAGGATGTTGGACATGCTAAAAAGCAGTTGGTAGAATCCTTCCCTGAAATTGATACTATCAGAAACATCTATAATGCACTGGGCAATTATTTTCAAATTCCGGAAGGAAGCGGACAGGATTTGGGTTTTGATTTTAAGATTGCTGACTTTGCGAATCAGTATGGCTTCGGACTCATCACGGTGTACAGTACTATAAAATTGCTGGAAAAGGAAGGGTATCTTGCCTTTGATGAGTCCAGTGGACGTTATTCCCGATTAATTATCAGGCTCAATAATGAAGAATTGTACCGTTTCATGGTGGAACATGAGCGATTTGAGATTTTGTTGAAAGAGATTATGCGTTCCTATGGCGGCATTTTTGCGGATTATGTACCTATAAATGAAAAACTGATTGCCAAGAGGGCAGAAATGACCGTAGAGGATGTTTATAAGGCTCTGACGTATCTTTCCAAGGGCAAAATAATAAATTATATCCCGCTTAAAACTAGCCCTCAGATCTTCTTTAATACAGTGAGACTGCCAAAAGAAAATATTGGTTTTTCCAAAGAGAATTATCAGGATTTGAAAAATGCGGCAGCTGCAAGACTCGAAGCACTGATTGATTATTTGAACGATGAGCAGGAATGTCGAAGTATTCAACTACTGAAATATTTTGGAGAAAAAGCTGAAAAAAGATGCGGTTTATGTGATGTTTGCGATTCCATTAATAAAATGGATGTGACGGAATCTGAGTTTTCAGATGTAAAAGAACAAATAAAAAACCTCTTGTTGGAAAAACCGAGACACTTATACGAAATCGTTCCTCTAATTTCTCAGCAAGATGAGAAAAAGATAATTTCGGTTATTCAATGGTTGACAGATAGCCGTCAGATTATCAGGCAGAAAGATGAGAGATTGGAGTGGCACGATCAAATAGACCTTGGTATTTGAAATCATTAATATCTAGTTAATTGTAATATTTTGAATAAAATCCCCCTTTCTTTTTATGAAAATAAGGATGTATTGGCTGTTGCTCAATCATTGCTGGGCAAATCGATTTATACAATGATAGATGATGTGCTGACGGCTGGCATCATAACAGAAACGGAAGCTTATGCAGGAAAAACAGATAAAGCCTCTCATGCATATGGTGGCAGACGTACGAAACGCACAGAAACGATGTATATGCCCGGTGGAACCAGTTATGTTTATTTTACTTACGGTATGCATCATCTTTTTAATATAGTTACTTCTGTGAAAGATGACCCCCAGGCAATATTGATTCGGGGAATAATTCCATCGAAAGGGATTGATATTCAGAAAAAAAGGCGTAGGCAAAATGGAAACCACCTAGCCAACGGACCCGCCAAGTTATGCCAGGCTCTGGGAATCACATTAAAGCAAAATTGTATTCCCCTTTCAGGAGAAATTGTTTGGTTGCAAGACTTTGGGGAAAAGCCTAAACAAAAGGATATTATTATTTGTCCGCGAGTGGGGGTTGATTATGCCGGTGAAGATGCGCTTCTACCCTACCGGTTTATCTGGAATCATCCGGATTACAAATCAGCGAAAAAACCGCAATGAGTATCATCAGATATCATTAACACATCGTCATTCAACATTCATCAATAAAAAAAAGCTGTCCCAATTTATTGAAACAGCCCTTTTTTCATCCAAGGTAAAAAATTTATTTTACACCATGGGATAGGTCAGCGCCTGCTTTAAATTTAACGACTTTTTTTGCAGGGATACTAATTTCTTTACCTGTTTGAGGATTACGGCCTTTTCTAGCCGAACGTGTAGAAACAGAGAAGGAACCGAAACCTACTAAAGCTACGCGATCTCCGCTTTTTAGTGCACTAGTAGTAGAGTCAATGAAAGCATCGAGAGCCTTCTTAGCATCAGCTTTGCTTAATCCGGCACCTGAGGCCATAGAATCAATTAATTCAGCTTTGTTCATGGTTGTAAATTTTTAATTAACATTTAAACAATTGTCTAACAAATATACAAGTATAAGCGATAAAAGCAAAGAAATGGGCTAAAATATGCGCTAAATGTTAATAAAATAGGCGTTTTGTTAATAAGAATGGCTGAAAATCAGGCAAAAAGCCAGTGTTTTCAGGCATTTCGGCAATTTTTTATATAAATTTCGAGTTTTCATCTGGGTGAAATCCCCGTAAAAAATCTGCTACAGAGAGCCTTTTTTTTCCAGCAAGTTGTATTTCTTTTAAAAATAAGTATCCGTCGGGCACTGCAATCTTAAAAAAAGTCTTGCTATCTGTATATATGGAACCAGTGGGAACGGTTATGGTAGTGGGTTCAAATTCCGTCTTGTAGATTTTTATTAAATATTGGTTGCCTTCCGGATCCTCAAGAACAGAATTGGCTGTAGGAAATGGACTTAATCCTCTTATCATATTAAAGATGTCCTGCCCCGGTTTGTTCCAATCAATCCGGCAGTGCTCTTTGAAAATTTTTGGGGCAGGTTTTAGGGGGCCAGCTGCAGAAGCCATTTCTTCCTGATTCAAAGGTGTCACCTTGTTTAACCTGATTTGCTCTATGGTTTCCAGCAGTAAATCTGCGCCGGCAATCATCATCCGATCATGGAGTTCCCCGGCTGTTTCTGCTTCCCCAATTTCCAATTCTTTTTGAAGAATGATTTTCCCGGTATCAATTTCCTGATCAAGGATGAAGGTCGTCAGGCCGGTTTTTCTTTCACCATTCATAATGGCGTGATTTATGGGTGCGGCACCACGGTACTGTGGCAACAGCGATGCGTGCAAATTGATGGTTCCAAACGGCGGTAAACCCCAAACTACTTGAGGGAGCATCCGAAAGGCTACAACTACTTGAAAATGTGGATTTATAGCTTTCAGTTCTTCCAGAAATCGTGGGTCCTTCAGCTTCACAGGTTGCAATACTTTGATACCCTTTTGCTCAGCATAGATTTTAATGGCTGAAGGGGTTAGCTTTTTACCCCTGCCCGATGGTTTATCAGGTGCAGTAATGACAGCAGGTACGGAATACCCTGCATCGATGATAGCCTTTAACGAAGGAACAGCAAATTCCGGTGTTCCCATAAAAACAATTCTGAAAGCATCTTTATTTAGCATAAAAAGGTCATAAAATTCATAAAGTGACTAAAGTTAATAAAGTTAGGTGTTTTTCACACAATCTCCAGCCTGTTGTATTACAATTTTTCATAAAAAGAAAAAGGTTGTCCTTTTGAGACAACCTCTTCTTAAAACAAGGTATCTTGTTATTTATTTGCCTTTAAAGCGGTAGCACGTGCGATATATTTCTCAATATTCTTGGCTTCAAGGCTTTTATCATAATTCGTTTTTATTTCCTTAAAAGTACTGATGGCTTTATCATAGTTCCCCATATCTTCGTATACTTCCCCGGCTCTAAGTAGGAACATAGGTGTAGTAAAATCATTGTTCTTCATATTGGCTGCTTCCATGTATAAAGAAACGGCTTTGTCTTTGTTGCCTTCTGAAAGATATGCATCACCCAAAGCACCTTTGGCCATAGGTCCTATCAATTCATCATCAGTATTGAATTTGGAAAGATACTGAATGGCCTGCTTGTAATTGCCTTTTTTCAGAAAGCATAAGCCGGCATAGTAATTTGCCAGTTTACCAGCTTTTGTAATGCTGTACATCTTTGCAATGTCAACGAATCCGAGGTTGTTGCCATCCCCATAAAGGGCTTTGTCAAGGGAATCAACCTGGAAATAATGCTGAGCAGGATAAATCTGTTCCTGGGCTTCTTTGTTTTTAGGTGCCAGATAATATTTTTTTACCCCAAAGAAACCTAAAATCAACACAACAATAATAATTACAATGGTAGATAAAATCTTTTGATTATTGATTATAAACTCTTCCGCTTTGGTTAGAGATTCCTCAATATTCTCAAATTGTTGTTGTGTCTTTTTCTCTTTTTTCGCCATGTCGTGGATTTTAGAGTGCAAAAATAAATTTTTATTCGTAATAACAAGGTGGCTTTTCCTATTTTTTTAACTTTGTTTGGTTCATAAAAGGTTATCCTGATTCTTCTATAACGGATTATTTAACAATTGATTATGCGAAAGAGACTTTTTCCCCTGCTGATAATTATTTTATTTGTCCTACCTGTTGAAGCATATGCTGGCTGGGTAATTACCAAAGAAACACATGATGGTTTTGGTAATAAAAGCTATAAGACTGTGTTTATTGAAGATAGTATGATGCGTTTTGAAACGCCAGGTTCTGTGAGCATATTTAACCTGAATTCCCAATTGATAATTTTAATTTTTTCTCAGCACCAGGCTTATTGGCAGGGTACTGCGGCTCAACTTAGAGAGCAAATTTTTGATATTGCAGACAGACAGATGCAGGAATTAATACAACATGCTCCTGTCAGTCAGCAGGATACTTTGAAAAAAATGTATGCAAAAGCCAGAAAGGAAAGAATGCAGGCTATTTTTGACTCGGCGTCTAATACACAGACGAAGGTTTCTATAATAAGGACCAATCAAACGGCTACTCTTTTAGGTTATTCTGCAAGGATGTACCAGGTGAATTTAAATTCTGTTTTGGTGGAAGAACTATGGGTAACCCACGCCATTAACCCATATAAGGGATTAAAATTAAGTGCGATGGAAAAACTTATGAGCGCTATTGATCCGATTACTGGAACAGCCTATAAAACTAAATCGGAACAATATAATAACCTACGCTATCACGGGCTTGTTCTAAAAAGTTTGCGATTTCTTCCTGACGGGGAAAAACAAACAACAGTTGTGAAACATGTGCAGCAGGTAAATATCAAGGAAACTATTTTTGAGATACCTGCTAATTATGTGAAAACCAAAATCCAGGAAGTAATGCTTCAGGATATTAAACACAAGGTATTAAGCCCGCCTAAAATGTCCGGGGATCAGAGCGATGAGGACATTCCTACACTACCACCTCCTTTTAAGGTTCCTAAACAGAGACAGGATTCAATTTAATTAGCGATTTGATTATGATGAAATAGGCTCATTTAGTGATATTAGTTTAACCTTAAACAATTTTATATGAAAAAATATTTATTCCTCACCCTTGTGATGATGCTCTTTTCGGGTGTCTTGACATTAAATGCACAGGAAACAAGCCAACAAAGTTTTTCTGTTAGTCATTGGCTTACTGCGGGCCCGGTTGCAGTAAAAATGCCTGCTTTTTATGAAAAGAATAATATGATGGGCAAGTCATTCACTCCTGCCGATCTTTTGAAGTTTCAACAAAAATCTATTGAGAATGTAAAAGCAGGCTCGGATTTCCTGGTTTCTGAAGGGAAGAAAATTGTCTGGAAAAATCAAGTGAGTAATGAAGCTATCCCTGCACCTGACAATGATTATGCTTTGAGATGGCAGGCATTCTACCTTCAGGTTAACCGATATCTTCCGGCGACCATTAAGATAAATTCCAATCAGGATTTTGAGCTTTATGTGGATGGAAAGCTAAAGTTATCAAATTATAGTTCAAATGGAAAAGAAGCTGATAAACAGGTTTCTATGAGGTTTCAGCGCGGCAAATATCTTGTTCTTATTAAAAGTTTGTACCAGAAGAAAAATGGTGCTGACTGGAAGCTTAGTGCAAAAGTTTCATTTGCCAAAAAAATTCATAAACAGGCCATTAGCATTTCCTCATCTAATGAAAAATTCTTGGATCTTTCCCATATTTTATTGGGCAAACAGTTGAATAACATGCAGATTTCTGATGATGGAACTTTTGTATTATTGAATTTTTCAGAAGCATATCCTCCTGATGGAAAAACTGTTAGATGGTTCGAAGTCAAAAGAATCAATGATAGTAAAATCATTTATAGTTCCTTGCATAGCAATTGTAGCCAGGTAGCCTGGGTACCTAATTCACACAAAATCTCTTATGTGGCCAAGAACGGTATCTCGCAAGCTTTGATGTGCTACAATCTTGACACGCATCATGAAAAGGTTTTGATGAATAATCTGAAAAATTTTTCTGGTTATGAATGGGATCATAACGGTTCATTCCTGATTTTTTCTGTCGAGGAGAAATATGAAAAGAATACAAACGGAGTTTATATGGTACGCGGCATGGAGGACCGTTGGCCATGGTACAGAATGCGCACCCAGCTTTTTATGCTTAAGACAAGCGATCTTTCGGTTACTCCTCTAACCTACGGGTATTTGACAAACCAGCTTATGGACATTTCACCCGATGATCAAAATATTCTTATTTCACAGAGCTTCCCTGATTATACCAAACGACCTTACACAAAACAGGTAATGATGCAAATGAATCTGAAAACATTTAAAGTGGATACACTATGGTATGCCAGTTTTGGAGGCAATGCCGCTTATTCTCCTAACGGAAAAGAGTTATTAGTTACCGGAAGCCCATCCATGTTCAATAATGCCGGAAATGTCCTTAAAAAGGGTAAAATCCCAAATGATTTTGATAATCAGGCTTATCTCTTTGATTTAAAATCACATAAAGTAACCCCCATAACAAAAGATTTTAAACCTTCTATCATGGAATCCTATTGGAATCCCTATAATAAACAGATTTATTTCCTTACTACCGACCGTTCGTATCAGGATATCTGGCAATATAATCCCGATTCTAAACAGTTTAAGAAGTTAAACACCACAGTTGATGCTATTGGGCAGATGAGTTTTGCAGCTAAAAGTCCCATGATGAGTTTTTCGGGAAGCAGCATGCAAACTCCGAATACGGGATGGGTTTACAATCTTTCCAATAACAAAGAGGAGGAAGTTTCTAATCCGGAGAAATCCTTTTTTAGCAATATTAAGTTTGGGAAAGTTGAAAACTGGAATTTTAAGGACAAACAAGGATGGACCATTGAAGGCCGGGTTTATTATCCTCCCAACTTTGATCCTAAGAAGAAATATCCTGTAATTGTTTACTATTACGGAGGAACTGTTCCGACGCCCCGTGAATTTGGTGGCCGTTATCCGCTGAATCTTTTTGCTTCCATGGGCTTTATGGTTTATGTGTTGCAGCCCAGTGGCGCCATTGGTTACGGGCAGAAGTTTTCAGCGTTGCATGTAAACGGTTGGGGTAAAGAAAATGCTCAGGATATTATCGAAGGCACGAAGAAATTTCTGAAAGCACATCCGAATGCTGAAGCTGATAACGTGGGCTGTATTGGTGCTTCCTACGGCGGATATATGACTTTATGGCTGCAAACGCAAACCAATATCTTTAAAACAGCTATTGACCACGCTGGTATTAGCTTTATTGGCTCTTACTGGGGACAAGGTTACTGGGGCTATGAATACAGCTCGGTAGCATCGGCAAACAGCTTCCCGTGGAATAACAAAAAACTCTATGTGGATCAGAGTCCTTTGTTTCTTGCTAACAAGGTTCACACTCCTTTACTGCTTATTCAGGGAACTGCCGATACGAATGTCCCACCAGGAGAAAGTATACAGATGTACACAGCTTTAAAGATATTAGGAAGACCGGTTGAATTTGTGCAGGTGAAAGGACAAAACCACCACATTCTGGATTTCAGAAAGAGAATTCTGTGGCAAAATACCATTTTTGCCTGGTTCGCTAAATATCTGAAGAATGAACCTGAATGGTGGAATGCCATGTACCCCAAAAAGGATTTGTAAACCAATAAGATGAATCTCTATGGCCACAGGATTTGACAAAGAATTCTATGATTTCTTATCTGGTTTTCTGACAGAAAACAGAAAAAAACTGTTTGATGAAATAATTCAATTCCGGACCAGGCATTTTACTGTTGTACTGGAAGATATTTATCAGCCCCATAATGCCAGTGCTGTGTTACGCAGTGCTGACCTTACGGGGATTCAGGATATCCATATTATTGAGAACATAAACCTTTATCATGTGAATCCCCAGGTGGCCATGGGATCTTCTAAGTGGCTGAATCTTATTCATTATAATGAAAAGGAAAACAATACATTAGATGCTTATAATGCCTTACGCTCCAAAGGTTATAAAATAGTAGCGGCAACCCCGCATGAAGGTGGAAAAACGTTAGATGAAATTCCTATTGACAATAAGCTAGCATTGGTTTTCGGTACGGAACTTAAGGGCCTGTCAGAAACCGCCATCGATAATGCTGATGAATATCTAAGAATCCCCATGTATGGATTTACAGAAAGTTATAATATTTCAGTTTCGGCAGCTTTGGTGTTGTTTACCTTAACGGAAAAGCTAAGAAAGTCGGACATTCGATGGAAACTTTCACAGGAAGAAAAGCAGGAAATTCTATTGGAATGGACCAAAAGGACTGTCACCAGATCGGATGTTTTTGAAAGAGAGTATTATCAGCGGAAGAATCGCCGGGAATGATTTTGAAAATGCACATTTTTTAATAACTTTGGGGAAATTATTCACTTTTAAAATTAAAAATATGGGAAAAGGCGACAGAAAAACCCGGAGAGGCAAGATAATAATGGGCTCCTATGGGGTTCGCAGACCTAAGCATAAAAGGAGTAAAAATCTTATAAGCCAGAAAGAGGAAATCGTCAAGAAGGCTGAGGTTGCTGAAAAAGAAGCAAAAAAAGCTGCTCCAGCTAAAAAGGAAACTGTAGCTAAAAAAGAAGCTCCTGCCAAAAAAGAAACAGCAGCTAAAAAGGAAACCAAAGCAAAAGCTCCTGCAAATAAATCAGTAGAAAAGGAAACAACAGAAAAGAAAGGTGCAACAGAAGAAAAGGCTGAGGCGAAGAAAAAGGATTCAAAAGAAGAAAAGAAACCCGCAGCAAAAACAACCACGAAGAAAAAAACAACGGCTGCGCCTAAAGAGACAAAGGCGACAAAAGAAAAAGCTGAAAAATAAAATAAGGGCTGTCTGGAAAGGCAGCCTTTTATTTTTGATGTATGAATGTGATATTTCTGATTTTAGGATATAGGGGGTAAATAAATTGTTTTGACCTTCTTACCTTTCAACCTTTTTTACAAAGTTCTGCGCCAGCTCCCTGAAATGCTCTCCCCTCTGCTCAAAATTGGAAAACTGGTCATAGCTTGCAGCTGCGGGTGATAAAAGGCAGCTCGTGATTTGGGATTTCTTTTCCAGAATTTCAAAAATGTCTTCTAATTGATTTACTAGAAAAAGCTTTTTATTCGTTTCGGCTTTTAGAAAAATATCAAACATGCGTTTTCCTGCTTTTCCCAGAAAAAAGAAATAATCAACCTTACTTTCTTTAAGGGAATCAATAAGTTCCGAATAATCCAATCCCCGATCAAAACCACCAAGAATTAAAGCATCAAGACGTTCAAGACTGGCCACTGCAGCCATAGTGGACTGCGGGACCGTAGAAATACTGTCGTTATAAAAATCGATTCCACCATAATTTCCGATTTGTTCGAGTCGATGAGGTAGCGGTTTAAAAGTGAAAAGATGTCGGTAGGAGTCTGAGGCAGGAACACCTGTGAATTGAACCACTCGTAGAGCCAGCAAGAGGTTACCCAAATTATGTTGTCCTTTTAAATGAGCCATTTCCAGCACTTCAGAACCTGAAATATTCTCGCCCAGTAAACCCTTGATTTCTTCCTGGAAAGATTTCATCGTATAACAAGGACGACCTGTTTCAATAGGCATCCCGCAGACGGCAACATCATTTTCATCCTGATATTTGAAGATATTCAGTTTTGCAGATTGATATGCCGCTTGATTTTTAAAATAGTCGAGATGTTCAGGAAACAGGTTTATGAGCATGGCAATATGTGGCGAATGATGAACATATTCCAGCTGATGAGCCGATAGCTCGTAAACAATTATTGTTTTATCATGAATCTGTTCTAGTTCATCTAAAGCTGGAACGCCAACGTTTCCCACCAGAATTACATCTTTGCCGGAGGACTTTATCAAGTGATACACCAACGTTGAAGTTGTTGATTTTCCTTTGGTTCCAGTAATTCCAATTGTTTGCTTTCCAAAAGATTGCAGAAATAAATCCGTCTGTGATGTAAGCTTTCCAGATAGCTCGTCATAAAGGTTACCAATGGCAACGCCGGGTGACTTTATAATTAAATCGTATTCTTTGAAAGCTTGCAGATAATCTTTTCCCAAATGAAGTTTCACATCTTCATCTTTCAATTCCAGATTTTCGTTTTTGTCTGCGATTCCTATTGACAGTTGCGGGAAATATTTCTTCAGAAAACGGAATGTGGAGCTTCCTTCCCTGCCGTATCCCAAAATCAACGCATTGCGTTTTCCTTCAAAGAAAGATTTAAATTTTTCTGTCATGAAAGCTCGTATTTAAGAGTTTTAAAAAAGGTTCCGGCAGGTTGTGCTCCTGACTCATATTATTTAGCAAATCATCGAAATCTGCTTTATTCAGTCCTTCATAAATGCTTCTAAATTCATCCATTAAAACTGGTATGTTTTCCTCTGATGATGCCTTTTTCCATAAAGAAACATTCACTTCCTGAGGCGTTCCCACGCATTCAAAAGGCTTTACATCTACCAATCCGGTAAGCTCTTTAAAAACAGGTTCCAGTGACTTTTCAGCAAGCATGTCAGTACCAAAAATTTCCTTAAGTGTCTTTTCATGCAAAAAAGGTGATAAAATAATATAAGTGAATAGGCATTTTGGGCAATGACAGCACCAACTATCTGTTTTACTGCCAACGTTGCAGCTTCTAAAACTTTTAAAATGTTGCGGATGGCCCGAAAACAAAGCCGCTATCTGCAATTCGTTTAGGGGCCTTAAAAAGCTGAAATACTGAAGCTCCCGGTGAATATGTTTTTCCAAATAATCAGAAAAATCATTTTCAAATTCCAAGGATTTAGAATACTGATGATTGATCTTTGAGCCGGGTACTGTGCTTTGATTAGCACTGTTTTCATTGGACAATGCTATGAACTTAGTGCCAGATGCAAGAGCTGTCAATACAGAAGTAAAAGCAAGTAAAGCTGAAAAAGGTGTATGTCCGTTGAGAAATCCCTGTTCATTCAGGTTTAGAAGTTCTTTATCCAGTGTTCTTTTTAAGATGATGGAATGGTCTTCATCAAAGCCTGCAATTTCAATTGTCCTTACTGAAGCTTCCCTCGGATTCACTATATACGGTAATACCTGAAACTTGCTATTCTTCAACGTCTCCAATGTGACAATAGAATCTTTTCCCCCTCCAACAGGCACTAAAACTTTTTCTGAATCCAAAGTCATATCTGATACAGGAAAAGATTTTCCTTCTGAAGAAATTTCCATAAAAGTTTCGACATCAGTCTCGATTTCATTGAGATAGAAAAATTCTCCCAACCCATTGAAATATAGCTTTTTCCACCATCTAACTTGTTCTTCACTCAAATGGCCGGGACGGATGATTATATGGGGCGGACAAGCTGCTTTCCAATAACTGATTAACTCTACCATCCCGATTTGAAATACCAGATTCTCAATCAGCTCATCTCCAAGGGCATCAAAATCATAAAACGATCGCAACAATATTTCTATTTCAGGATTGAAAAAATAGGTGTCAGCCAGGTTAAAATGATAGGTAACATGAAGGGAAGTTTTTGTCCGACTGATAGAGTAATTTTCATAAAAAAAATCAGGAAAATTCTTCCGAAATGATAGAAACTTATTGTTATTGTTAATTTTATCCACTATCTTTATGGTATAATTTTTGTCGTATTACAAAAGTGTAAAAATAGAATAATCGAAGAACAAATGAAAATAGATCGCCTCATACAGATAAAAGCTAACAGCCTGAAACCAATGAAGGGCCAAGTGCTGCTGTCAGAGCCATTTATGGGTGATTTTTATTTCGGCAGATCGGTCATTCTTTTAGCGGAACACAACACTGAAGGCTCTTTTGGCCTGATTTTAAATAAATCGGTGAAAACTAAATTAAGCGAGGCTTTGAAAGATTTTCCCAATATTGACATTCCCTTATTCCTGGGCGGACCTGTAGATGCCAACCGATTATTCTTCATTCATACACTGGGCGAACGTATTGAGTCTTCTATTCAGGTGATGCGTGGTCTTTACTGGGGTGGAAATATTGAAAGTGTCAAAGAGTTAGCATTGCAAAATGTTCTGAATGAGCAAAATATCCGGTTTTTCCTAGGGTATTCCGGATGGGGCGCTCATCAGCTTGAAGGCGAATTGAAAAGAAATTCGTGGGCTGTAACCCGAATTACACCGGAACAGATATTTCACACGAAACCTCGCAAACTCTGGAAGTTACTTACCCATCAATTGGGCGTAGAATATCAGCTTTGGCACAAGTTTCCTGCCGATCCAACTATGAACTAGGATCTATCTTCTCTGCTTCACCTTTTTCTTGGGATAAAGCATTTTATATGCCGGTTTAAATTTTCCAGTTGTGATATCGTTGAGTTTCCGCTTTAAAAGAATCTTTTTAAAATTGGGTATTTTTTCCACAAAGAGTATCCCTTCGTTGTGGTCATACTCATGCTCAATAATTCTGGCCGGGATACCCTCAAATTTCTCTTCTTTGTGAAAATTGAAATTCTCATCGTAGTAACTCATGTAAATCACAGGTTCGCGGCTCACATATTCGTTGATGCCGGGAATACTCAGACAACCTTCTTCAAATTCCCACAACTCCCCTTCCCTGCGGACGATTTGTGCGTTGATAAAGACCTTTTTAAATCCTTCAGCTTCAGGATATTCTTCTGCATAAGGAGATGCGTCTACAATAAAAAGCCGGATAGCTCGGTTTACCTGCTGAGCAGCCAGTCCGACTCCGTGAGATTCATACATAGTTTCGAACATATCCGCAATCAACTGCTGTAATCCGGGATAATCTTTTGTGATTTCCTCGCCTTTCTTTTTAAGAATCGGGTGCCCGTATGCTGTAATGGGTAACATCATTTTTTCAAAAAATTTAAAGATTCCAGGTAGGATTGCAATATCAAAGTGGCACTGATGGAATCAACCAAAGCTTTGTTTTGCCTTTTTTGCTTTCTCAAACCTCCGTCAAGCATTGCTTGATGGGCAATTTTTGAAGTAAACCGCTCATCAAACCGCTCAATTTTCAGGTTTGGAAAATTCTTACGAAGCTTGTTTACAAAAGGTTCCACAAAACGACTTGAGTCAGACGGCCGATTTTGCATGTCACGGGGCTCTCCAACTACAATGACATCCAGCTTTTCTTTTTGACTGAATTCTTTCAAAAATTTCCAGATGTCTTTCGTCGCAACTGTCCCTAAGCTCGTGGCAATGATTTGCAGCTCGTCAGTCACCGCTACTCCTGTCCTTTTTTGCCCGTAATCTATTGCTAAAATCCTTCCCATAAATTGTTTGCAAAGATAATATTTTGGAAATTAAGAATGAAAGGCAGAAAGTGAAAAAAGAAGAATGAAGAGTGCTGATGAAAAAAATAGACTGTTTTTTTCGTGTTTGCTCTGGAACCGTTTCTTTCACAAGTGGTGCGCTTGCCAGACTTCCTGCCTATGCAGTAATGACACAATGCATTGTGTCATTACACCCTAACCTGCGACCTAATAAAATAGTACACTGGTTTAATAAGATTGTTATGATTTTTTATGATCAGTCCGTTCTTTTACTTTTCTGACTTTGGTATGTCAGCCTGGGATTCAGTGCCTTTTTAAGCGGCAATGATTGGTTATGATCTACTAAAGCTTCGCTTTAATGTGAAAAATACAGTTACCTTTCAACCTTTAATCATTCTCATCACACTTTTCGACTCTCAATTTGAACTTTGAATACTTTATCAGGAATCATGGGTGAACTAAACTCAGTGGTGGGAAAGTTGCCTTTCATAAATACTGCACACAAGGTATTTGAAGCGTGGTAGAGATATTTTCTTTGTTCATCAGGTGTTCCGTCCAGAATAGCAGCCAAAACTTCTGGTCTTATTTTTTCAGGCGTATAGGCATAATCGTGCCAAACAATTATAGAATTATCGTGTACGAGATGTTTGAATATCTTTTCAGTATCGTTTTTCACATAGTCATAATGGTGATTTCCGTCAATAAAGATCACATCAAATTTTTTATTGAGGCTGCTAAAATCGAAAGTCAAAGAGTCTCCTTTTAAATGCGTTATGTTTTCTTTACCCTTTGAAAAGAAATCCTGTAAATCGGTATATTTTTCATCAAAACCACGTGATAACATTTCGGATTTAGACAAATTCAAAGTATAGCATTCTGCTGCATTTTTTGCTACATTTATTACGCTTTCCCCTCTCCAGGTTCCAATTTCAAAATATTTACATTTTTCAAATTTTTTACAAAGTGTTTTCAGCAATGCCAAGTCTGTGGGGAGTGAACTTCCATCTAAAAAAGCAAAATATTCAAGTGTTTCAGAAAAACTATCACTCACTTCATGTAGTTCCAACACCGGCAAGCCATTGTCTATTTGATGTTTTTTTGAAATATATCGGTTCCAGACACTATCATCGGAAAGAACATTATTTAAAAGCCACGGGTTTTTAATGAGTTCCAGAATTCCTTTTATCGTTTTCCTTATTTTATTCACTATTGTTTTTGTTATATAGATTTATTGAGACGAAGAAAGAACAGTTATTTCCTACCCAGGTTTCTGAAACCAAGAAAGATAAGATTCAAATCTTTTAATAAAGAATAGTTTCGGACATATAACAGATTAAGCTTTTTTGTAACATTTTCATTTACAGTGTTTCCCATTCCTTCTACAGGAGAGAGAACTCCGGGTTTAATCAAATCCTGAAATACTTGGGAATTTTTTATCGACTTACATCCTACCCAGGATTTTGTTCCGGACATTACCGAAAAGATGTTTCCGAAAAATCCTTTTTTATACTTCATAAAAAATACAAGGACGGGTGAAAGTAGTAAAAAAAAGAAAGAAAAAATTAAATCCAACGCCCGTTTATTTCTTTTGTTGGTACTGCTGTAAACAGCATTGATATCAACAGTGTAAAGTTCTCCATTGGCATGGATGGAGTTACTTCCAATAATTGACAAACTATCTTCCGGTGCAATCTTGTAAGTTACCTTTTGCGGTTTCCACGAAGCCATTTTATCGATAATGGTTTGCTGGGATACATTTTTGGAACAAAAAATTACTTCATCAATCTTGTAAATATTGATGATATCTTTGACTTGAAGGATATTGCCAATGTAATCATTTGGTTTGGGAACTCCCCCATTAGAAGTAATTTTCCCTATGAATTCGGGTTCAACAACAGACTCATTCAGAATACCGGCCACTCGCTTTGTTTCCTCAGGATCTCCAATAATGAGGACTCGTTTATTATATATTTTCCCCGGTTTAAAATTTTTAAAGCCGAGTAAGTATAGCAGATATCGCAAAACCGGCAACGAAATCAAACCCCATAACGTGTCGGCCAGTATCTGTCCTCTCGAAAACCTCAAGCTTTCAGGAAGTAAAGCATAAATGACTAAGATAATCACTGAGCCGGAAAGGATGCCTAAAATCGCCTTACTGATTTTTTGTGGCTTTTCGTAGCCACCGGTAAAGACTATAGCGGACAACCAAATAAAAGCATATATAGGCATGATATAATGAGTAAATATCAGGGGGAAGTTTCCACCATGCGAATAAGTAAAATGATGCGCCCATAAGCCTTTAATCCAGTTCATGCCAACCCAAAGAACCAGTATATCCAGTACCGGTAGAGCTATCTTTTCCGAGAAGCGGGAAAATAAAGCCAGTATAGCCCTGAAATAGATTGAAATACGTATAAACAACGTAAGAAGTTTTGCCTTTTTCCCGGTGTAATGTTTCTTTACAAAAATGAGCATGGCCTTGTAAAACATTACCACGTAATTAATGCTGCCTTTTTTGGTGCTCTCACCTTTGTAATGAATGATTCTTGTTTCAGGGAAATAAAAATTTTTATAACCCGCTTTTGTTATACGATATGAAAGATCAATGTCTTCCCCATACATAAAAAAAGACTCGTCCAGCAATCCGATTTTGTCGAGTAATTCCTTTCTCATCATCATAAAAGCGCCTGCCAGCACGTCAACGTCATGTATTTGATTTTCATCAAGATATCCCATATAATAACCGGAAAACTTTTTGGAGTGCGGAAATAGTGCTGTTAGTCCGAAAATTTTATAGAAAGCGGTAGTTGGTGTTGGCAAACCTCTTTTGGATTCAGGAAGAAATTTGCCAGATCCATCCACCATTTTTACTCCCAGTCCGCCAGCTTCGGGTTGGTGTTCCATAAAGCCGATTACTTTATCAAAAGTATCTCCTTCTACAACTGTGTCAGGATTCAGCAGGAGAATAAATTCACCTTTTGCAATTTTGATTGCCTGGTTATTGGCTTTGGCAAATCCCAGATTCTTTTTATTGCTAATAATCTTTATTTCAGGGAATTTTGAACGTAGCATTTCCAGCGAGCCATCCACAGAATTATTGTCAACAACAATGACTTCTCCATCAATTCGCTGGAATCCTGCGCGCACAGAAATCAGGCACTGTTCTAAAAAGTGTTTTACATTGTAATTTACGATGATAACTGATAATTTCATTCCTTCTCTTCGGGTTGCTCAAAAATAATGCAACTTTTCCAAAGTTCTGAGCTTTGGAAAAGTTATAAAAGTTATAGGAACCAAATATTTCTAAATTTGTTCTGACCATGATTATAAAAAATATCTTAGGAACTACTGCTACACGCCTTTTAAATGCGTTTGTTAACCTATTGGTCCTATTGATTATAACCCATTTAATGGGAAAGGAAAAACTGGGAGAAATCAGTTTGATTGTAGTGGATGTTACAGTGATTCAATTGCTGGTAGATTTTCTCGCTGGCAGTGCTTTGGTTTTTTTTGCTTCCCGTATTAAAATTTCTAAACTCTTGCTGCCTGCTTATTTCTGGATTTTATGGGTTATGGTTGTTCTGTTTTTCGTGGCTAGAATTGTATTTTACTTTTTCCCAGCTGCTGAAAATATTATAATTCCAAACGGATTTGCATTTTGGATTGTGGCATTGGCGCTGTTTAGCGGATTCATGCAAACACATTATAATCTATTGCTGGGGTTTAACAGAATCAAGACATACAATCTCATTTTTACTTTGCAGGTTGTCGTATTTTTTCTGGTTTTTTCCTTCCTGGTGCTTGTAAAAAACCAGCAAAATGTGTTCTCCTATGTCTTTGCATTGGCCATTTCCTGGGTTTTAAGTGCATTGCTGGGATTTCTTGTGCTTATAAAAAATATGGGAGAATTTTCATTCCGTTCGTGGAATGAAAAGGTGAAAGAGTTATTTCGTTACGGGTCGATGAATCAGGGGGCAAGAATTTTACATCTAGGAAATAAGAGATTTAGCTATTATCTACTGACAATTTTTGAAGGATTTGCACCCCTGGGATTGTTCAGCGCTGCAGTGCAATTAACAGAAGGGCTTCGTCTTGCTGGACAAAGTATGTCGCTTGTGCAGTTCTCATCCATCTCCACCTCTCGAAATACCGATTATTCCAGGAACCTGACAATTAAATCTATGAAGTTCTCACTTACATTAACATTAATGGGAGTTGTTGTATTACTTTGTATTCCGGCTCACGCTTATGCTTCTATTTTTGGAAAGGGTTTTGGTGAAATCAGATGGATTGTTTTGGCTTTAAGTCCTGGAGTTTTGGCCCTTGCCGCTAACGGCATTTTCAGTCACTATTTCTCAGGAGTCGGAAATCCGAAAATTAATCTGTATTCAAATATCACGGGATTTGTGGTGATGTTGATTTTTGCATTTACCTTGATCCCGGTTTACGGTTATATGGGAGCTGCTTCAACGGCTTCGTTAAGTTATCTGGCCAGCGTTATCCATCAATATATTGTTTTTCAAAACGAAACGGCTACCCGTTTTAAAGATTGGTACCTAAAAAAAGATGATATTTCAGTGTTTGTACAAGCGTTAAAATCACTTTTCCAGCAATGAATTGTTGAATTCAACATTCATCATTAAAAACGGCTGCCTCTTTTTGAGACAGCCTTACAAAAATATCACAAACAATTTATTAATATTCAAGAAGTTCTATAGCTGCTGTTTTAATCTTTTCGATGTTTGGCAGAATAGCTCCTTCAAGGATTCTATTGAAACCAACAGGAGTAAAAGTAGAACCTACCCTTTTTACCGGGGCATCCAGGAATTCAAAACCTTCTGACGTTATAGTAGCGGCAACTTCTCCACCAAATCCGGCAAAGACTTTATCTTCATGAACTATCAAAGCTCTGGAAGTTTTTTCCACAGATTTGAGAATAGTTTCGGTATCCAATGGATTCAGCGATCTAAGATCAAGCACTTCAATAGATTTTCCGGTCTCTTCTTTTATTTGATCAGCCACCTTAAGACTCATCGGGAGCGTATTTCCAAAAGTAATAAGGGTCATATCGGTACCTTCCCGGCGAATTCTTGCTTTTCCGAAAGGAACTTCAAAATCATCAGGTACGATGGCTTCGCTCTGAGGATCGTTATACAGAGCTTTGGGCTCCAGGAAAACTGTAATTCCCTTAGAACGCAGCGCTGTACGAAGCAAACCGGCAGCATCATCAGCCAAAGCTGGGTAAACGACTCTTAACCCTGGGAAGGTAGTTAACGTCCCTTCTGTGGTTTGTGAGTGGTAGAGTCCGCCACCGATGTAACCACCTGAAGCCAGACGTATGGTCATATTGGGAGAAAATTTTCCGTTGCTTCGCCAGTAATCATGAGAGCTGTCAACCAGCTGCTCCATGGCTGGCCAAAAATAATCAGCAAACTCCGCACCTTCAGCAACGACTCTGATTTTCTCATCATAGCGGGTCATTCCATTGGAAGTTCCAACGATATAATCTTCTGCAATGGGAGCGTTAAAAATCCGCTCAATACCAAATTCGGCCTGCATTCCCTTAGAAACGTTGAAAACACCACCTTTATCCTTGTTGGCCATATCCTGGCCCCAGAGATATGTATCGGGATTTTTACGGAACTCATCTTTTAAGGTAGAATTCAATGCCTGAATCAGTTTCATCTTTTCACCTTTGGTTCCGTCATGCGTTCCGTCAGGATATTTGGTACTGATATAAGGTTTCGGAGTCACGAAATCAAAGATTGACCTTGGATCCGGATCAGGAGCCTTCAGGGCCTTTTTATTAGCTGCAGAAATGTCTTTTTTTGCCTCCTTATCCATATTGTCCAGCTCTTCTTCAGTAAATTTACCGGAGTGAACTAATTGAACCCTAAAACGATTCAGCGGATCTGATAATTCGGCACAATGTCTTTCGTTTTCATCTCTGTAAAGTTCGTGTTTGTCAGAATTAGAATGCGAATGAATTCTCACACAGTTGGCATGCACAATCACAGGCATACTATGTTTTTGAGCATATTCTTTAGCCTCGAACATCGTATTCATGGAATTGAACACATTTTTACCGTCGCAAAACATTATTTTCAGATTTCCAATACCACGGTAGTTTTCAGCTACCCTAACGTTGGCAGACTGGTCCGCCTGTGGAACTGAAATTCCATACTTGTTGTCCTGAATCACAAAAACAATGGGAAGCTTTTCTTTGGCTGCCCCGTTAATAGCTTCAAAAACATAGCCTTCTGAAGTAGAAGATTCACCCTGCGAACTGATGGAAACGCCTTTCCCCTTATAAAGCTTAATGGAACGGGCTACACCAACTGCATGTAAAGTGTGATTTCCAGTTGCTGATGAAACATTTTCAATATGCCATTCAGGTTTTGCAAAGTGGTTGGACATGTGCCTTCCGCCACCAGCTACATCCGTAGCTTTCGAAATTCCGTTTAAAATAATTTCCTCTGCCGTGAGGCCTGCTGAAATAGCTGTCAGCATATCACGGTAGTAAGGAAATAAAAAGTCATTTTCTTTATCAAAAACCTGCCCTATCGCCAGCTGAATGCCGTCGTGTCCGGCATACGGAGCATGGTACGACCAACCCAGCGCCTGCTTTAAATAGTTGGGAGCTTTGTTATCCAACTGTCTTCCCAGTGTCATAAGTCGATACCATTTTTCCAGAGTAGGTTTATCGGTAGAATCTAATGTAAACCGTCTTGTTTTAGACATGATTTAAAAAATTTATTTCTCTATTAATTTCGAGTGCAAATTTACAACATTTTTCTTATTTAAAATAATTCCAAATTGCTTTAAAGATGTTGTTTTTTATTAAAAATACTGGCTTTTCAGAATTGTTTTGGGATGTCTAATTTATGAATTTTAAGAGAATGAGTTTGAATATTCTTTTTGATATCATTGTTAAAATTTCATATTATATTGAAATACAATAATTTATTTTATTAGGTAAAAGGCATTGCAGAATACCATAATTTTCTAATTTTGCCGCCGGAAGGTTGCCAGAGTGGTCGAATGGGGCG
>CAZGZO010000002.1:0-45213 GCA_964529695.1 uncultured Lentimicrobiaceae bacterium | reverse complement strand
TGAGTGCTCCTACAATTCTTGGATTCCAGTGATCCTGAAATAATGAAAGTTTTTCTGAAATATTTACCTTATCCATTTGCCTTCTGAATATGATTGAGTTTTTTCAAAAATACGAAAGAAATGGAGCAGTGAATTCCTTCAATTTTATGGCGGCTCTTTATACGAAGTTCAAATAAGAGAAAACCAAATCACGTAACTAAATTACTTGTACCTTTGCCGCCGAAATTTTTAAGGGCTTGGGAGAAAGTTGTTTAAGATATTATCTAACAAATAAATACGAAAAACCAAGACTTATGGTTGGCAAAACATTCGCTGAAAAAATTTTCGACGCCCCACAGGGTAGCATCGTATTCAAGAAACCTGACTTAATTTTAACCCACGACAACAGCGCATCCATCTTCGGCACCTTTCGTAAAATGAATGGTGAAAAGGTGAAAAATCCTGAACAGTTGTTGATTGTTCTGGACCATAATGCGCCTCCTACTTCTGCAAAACTGGCAAATCAGTATCAGCAGATCCGGGACATTGTCCGTGAACAGGGAATAACGAAATTTCATGATGCGGGAAAGGGTATCTGTCATCAGATTATGGCGGATTATGCCAAACCGGGCATGGTAATCGTAGGTAGTGACAGTCATACTTGCACGGCTGGCGCTTTTAACGCTTTTGCTGCCGGCATTGACCGGACCGAAGCTGCAGGATTGTGGCGCCAGGGAGAAACATGGTTCCGTGTTCCAGGTTCTTTGAAAATTATCCTTCATGGGAAATTAAAACCGGGTGTTTACGCTAAAGACTTATCACTTTGGATTATTGGAATGATTGGTGCCAGCGGAGCCGATTATCTCTCCATTGAATTTCATGGAGATGGTGTGAAAACGCTGACGATTTCTCAGCGCATGACGCTGGCAAACCTCGCCTCGGAAATGGGTGCAAAGAATGCTGTTTTTCCCATGGATGAAGTATTGAAAGAATATTTGGGGGACACCTGGCAAGGCAATGGTGTTTGGGCTGATGAAAATGCCGAGTATGTCAAAACACTTGAAATTAATTTGTCGGAGGTCTTTCCTGTAGTCGCTGCTCCACATCAGGTAGATAATGTAAAAGCTGTAGCTGAAGTCCGCGGAACCAAATTGCAGGAAGCTCTCATCGGAACCTGCACCAACGGAAGAATTGAAGATCTACGCGAAGGCGCCGCTGTATTAAAAGGCAAAAAGCTTCCTGAAGGTTTTCAGATGGTGGTTGTCCCAGCCTCGCAGAAAATTTATTTACAGGCCATGCGCGAAGGATTGATTGAAATCTTTCTGGAAGCAGGTGCTAACGTACTTTCCGCTTCCTGTGGTCCATGCCTGGGAACCGGCCAAGGTATTCCTGCTGACGGCTACAATGTGATTTCCACGGCCAACCGGAATTTCAAAGGCCGCATGGGCAACAAAGAATCGTTTGTTTACCTGGCTTCACCCGCTACCGTGGCTCACTCTGCGCTGGCAGGAGAAATTGTCGACCCAAGAGGAATTGAAACAGATGAAAAATTTCCTTATTCCGTGGAAAAAAGAAATACGGTTACCATTGCAGAAGATGATGACCGTCGTATCAATAATGTTTGGAACTACAAAGATGTCAATGATTTGAACACAGACCAGATGTTTGCAGGGAGTTTGACTTATAGCGTATTGAGCTCAGAGCCGGAAAAAATCATGCCGCATCTTTTTAAAGGATTTGATGTGAATTTCACAGAACGGGTCCAGCCGGGAGATATTCTTGTAACAGGATCTAATTTTGGTTGCGGAAGTTCACGAGAGCATCCTGCTGTCGGACTGGCGCACGCCGGTGTTAAAGCGGTAATTTGCAAATCGGTAAACCGAATCTTTTACCGTTCCTCTGTAAACCAGGGATTACCAATCATTCTATTGCCGGAAGCAGTTGATGCATATAAACCCGGAAATAATATTAACATAAACTTTACAGACGGAATTGTTTCTGTTAATGATAAAAACTTTAATTTTGCGCCCTTGCCCGAAAAATTAATGGGTATCTTTCAGGCCCAAGGTCTGGTAAACTATATAAAAGAACAGGCATAAGAGCCTGTAAATCATCTACTAATTGCTAATGAAATCTAAAACAGTATTAACTTTAACTTCTATTTTAGCCTTAATTGGAGGCTATTTTCTATTTGCACATGAATTACCGGGATATTCTCACAGATATTTGATTATCTTGATTCTCCTGTTTATGGACTTGTATCTATGGTCAGCTTTACGCAAAACCCTTTTCAGTTACAAGCTTTGGTTAAAAAACACAATTGCGATTTTATTTTGGTTGCCTTTGCTAGCTGTCATTTTTATGGTGATCGGCTTGGCTATAAAACCTATAATTGATTGGAATATAATTCTCAGAACCTACCTTTCTGGGTTTATAATTGTTACATACACGGCAAAGTTGTTCCCCCTATTCTTCATTTTTGTGGCAGACATGGTAAGACTTTTCCAAAAACTTCCGGTTTTTTTCAAAAAAGAGGAACGACGAGAACTGGTGAAGAAAGAAAACGGGATTACCCGTAGCAAATTTCTTCAATATATGGGATACCTTACTGGGGGACTTGTTTTGGGAACAATGCTGACGGGGATGTTCAAATGGGTTTATGATTTTAATGTCATCAAAAAACAGGTTCATTTTAAACGACTTCCCAAAGCATTCGACGGGTTTAAAGTGGTTCAGATTTCAGACTTGCATCTTGGAACCTGGACGTCAGCAAAACCACTCGAGGAAGCTGTAAAAATGGTCAACAGCCTCAAGGCTGATCTTGTTATCTTTTCCGGCGATCTGGTGAATTTTGCCACAAAGGAAGCTTTCCGGTTTGAAGACACACTGAAAAAAGTAACAGCGCCCATGGGCGTTTATTGTACGCTTGGAAATCATGATTACGGAGATTACGTGAGTTGGCCCAGCGCAGCTGCCAAACAACAGAATCTTAGCCAGTTATTTGCTTTTTACAAACGTATCGGATGGAAGCTTATGAACAACCGTCATGTAAAGCTAAACAAGAATGGTTCAGAGATTGCTTTGATTGGAGTTGAAAACTGGGGCTCCCATGCGCGTTTCCCCAAACGTGGCGACCTGAAAAAAGCTACAGCCGGATTGGATGACAACATCTTCAAACTTCTTGTCAGTCACGACCCGACACATTGGGATTTCGTTGTAATTCCGAAGGGATATGATATCGACCTGACACTTTCCGGTCATACACACGGTTTTCAATTTGGTATTGAAATGAAAGGCCTCAAATGGAGCCCCGCTCAGTACCTGTATCGTGAATGGGCCGGGATGTACAAAGATCAAAAATCAGGACGCCGTATTTATGTGAATCGCGGTCTGGGCTCCATTGGTTACCCCGGAAGAATTGGTATTCTACCTGAAATCACCATGTTTGAGTTCAAAGCCTGATTTCTTATTAGTTAACACCCTTTTTATCTCTAAAATTCGCAGGAAATATTCCAATAAAGCGAAAAAATTACTAATTTCGGATAGTGCTAATTTTAACAAATTAAAGCCATGAAAAAGGTAATTTTTATTATAGGATTTTGTTTTCCCCTATTCTTATCTGCCCAATCACTAGTTCCGGTTTGGAAGACGCCCCACGTTTTAAAAACTCCCGAATCCGTTTTTTATAATGGAAGAGACCATTATGTTTATGTTTCCAGTATCAACGGAAAAACTACTGCCAAAGATGGAAATGGCTTTATTTCGCTGCTCAACCCAAACAACGGAAAGATCATAAAATTAAAATGGGTCACCGGTCTTAACGGCCCCAAGGGGATGACCATGGAAGGAGATCATTTATACGTTTCAGACATCGACCGCTTGGCTGAGATTAACATCAAGACTCAGAGAATCGTCCGTTTCTATCCTGCTAAAGGTGCCATTTTTTTAAATGATGTCCAGGTTGGATCGCGCGGAATAATTTATATTACAGATTCAGGTAAAGGGGCCGTTTATAAACTACAAGACGGGAAAATGACCCTTTGGTTGGAGGGACCACTTTTTAAAGGTGCCAATGGACTGGCATGGGAGGATGGAAAATTACTGGTTGGCGCGAATGATTACCTGCTTCAGGTCAATCCAAAAACAAAAGCAGTAAAAAAATTAGTTGAAAATAAGGGTGGTATAGATGGTTTAGTTCCCCTTGGAAAAGAAAAATATCTTGTCTCAGACTGGGCAGGAAAAATTCAAATTATTTCCCCCAATTCTAAACCAGTCGTTTTAAGCAACACGGCAGCTGAGAAAATCAATGCCGCTGACCTGGGATATATTCCACAGGAAAAGTTGGTAATGATACCCACGTTTTTTGACAATCGAGTCATTGCAAAAAGACTCACAGACCAATAAAATTACGGCTTCCAGAATTTTTTTACCTTTGGGGAAAATCTCCAACTATGGAACGTCATTGCCTCGAATGCGGAACAAAACTCAGGGGAAGAAGTGACCAGAAATTTTGTTCCGACCAGTGCAGAAACACATACAACAACCGCCTGAATAAAGACGAAACCGGCTACATGAAACATGTAAACCACGTCTTAAGAAAAAATCGACGTATCTTAAAAGAATTAAATCCCAACGGAAAAGCCAAAACCAACAAGGAAACCCTGCTTTCCAAAGGCTTTGATTTCAAATACTTTACCCACGTTTACAAAACCAAAGAAGGCAAAGTTTATTATTTCTGCTACGAATATGGTTACCTACCTTTGAAGGGGGAGTATTTTGCTTTGGTTATTAACAAGCGAATCTAAGAAAGTGACTTAAGTGAACTAGAGTTAATAAAGTGACTAAAGTTATTTTCAAAACCAATGTAGTATATAAAATTCAAACCAAACCTTTTAAACAAAATCAACAATATAACCCAATTGAAAAACAAAGAGTTCAGCAATGAGTTAGAAAGCAGGACAAAAAACTTTGCCACTTCTATCATCAAATTATCCAGACAATTGCCTATTACTATTGAAAATAAGGTTATAAAAAATCAAATAACCAAATCAGGCACAAGTATTGGTGCAAATTACAGAGAAGCTAATCGTTCTAGAAGTAAGGCAGATTTTGCAAACAAAATTAGAATATGTGAATTTGAGGCCAGTGAAACTGTTTATTGGTTAGAACTAATCCAAGATTTGAACTCTGTTGAAACAGAAAAAGTCAAGGATAACCTTAAAGAAGCAAAAGAAATTCTTGCAATATTTACCTCTATCAGCAAAAAGCTAAGAAGTTAGAATCCTACCTTTATGAAACTAAGTCGCAGTAAAATGAGATATGGTGAAAAACATAGGATCTACCCCCAACTTTATTAACTTAAGTCACTTTAGTTCAATTTATGAACTCATTTAAGCCTCTCCTTAAAAGGCAAAAAAGTCATAAAATCCGCATGATGCACAAGGGTAGCTTCAGTAGTGCGTTTTACCATATCGCCTTCACCGGCATGGGCTGCTATAATGTGGCAGACTTGCGGGGGGACACCGGCTTCTTCGGCAAGGCTTACGCCTGAAAATGGATGTCTGAGATATTTTCCATATCTGCCCTGAATGGCATTTCCGTTTTCATCCAATTCATATTCCAACAACTTTCCAACATCAATAAGGATAGCTCCGGAAATCAAAACATCCATATCCACAGGAAGTTCCCCATGATACATTTCGTTGATTTTTTCCCCTGCAGCACGGGCAATATGAACTACAGAACGTTTATGCTCCATAAAAGTGACTTTCAAATCTGGACCTGCAAGCAAGGTAAATGGTATTCGGTTTAAGTCATCAACCGTAAGCACACTTCTTTCCAGGGCAATTTCCCAGGTGGTAGCAGTTTTTTCTCGCAATGAAGAATCCTGAATCCACTCCAGTTCAGGCCAGAGTTGTAATACCTCGTTATTCATGATATTTTTATTTTCAAAATATTGCGGCAGCTTCTGGAGAAACCGCCGCAATTTGATTTCTAATTATTTATTAAAGATTTGCGATAATGGCATCAGCCATTTCATCAGTAGAGGCGGCACCATTTTCTACAACATCTGCCCTGCCGCTCATTTTCAACATGTCATAAGTGCGGACTTTCCCTTCTGAAACCACTTTTGCCACAGCATTTCTAATTTTCTTTGCAATCTCTTTCTCATTAATAAAATCAAGCATCATGCATGCCGATTCAATCATAGCGATAGGATTAACAATGGAGACAGGATAGTCGGCGTACTTAGGAGCAGAACCATGTGTGGGCTCAAAAACACCAATCGCGGAATCAGGATTAGTCTGAGCGGAGCAGGCAAATCCCAAGCCTCCAATCAATCCGGCAAACCCATCTGAAATAATATCACCAAACAGATTTCCCGCTACGATAACACCATAATTTTCAGGATTTTTCGTGAGCCACATCATTTGTGCATCCACATTGGTATTCCACAATTCGATTTCGGGATAATCAGTTTCCTGCATTTCTTTGGCCATCTTGTACATCATTCCTGAAGTTTCACGAAGCACATTTGGCTTTTCACATACCGTTACTGATTTATAACCAAAATCACGGGCATACTGAAAAGCAGCTTTGAGAATACGGCCCACAGCTTCTTTTGTAAAAATCCTAGAAGAAATGGAAATTTCATTTCCAGGAACATTTCCAAAACGGCTTTTAAATTTCTGATGGCTTTTAAAGGCTTCAAGTACATTTTCCGGAGGATTGGACCATTCGATTCCGCTGTAAAGGCCTTCAGTATTCTGCCTGAAAATAACCACATCCACGGCCGGTTCTTCGATATTTCCATCG
This sequence comes from uncultured Lentimicrobiaceae bacterium, assembly GCA_964529695.1. Classification (GTDB taxonomy): domain Bacteria; phylum Bacteroidota; class Bacteroidia; order Bacteroidales; family F082; genus Sulfidibacterium. The sequence goes on along the minus strand of CAZGZO010000002.1, from coordinate 38,418 downwards.
CCGCCACGCCGGATGAAATTCAACGGATTTCCTTTGTAACTATGACAAGGGCGCATGCAAACATCCAATCCGAAATGCTGCCGTAAGTTTACTATAGGTGATGAATAAACAAAACCTTTATCCCGGAGTTCAGGATTCAGCTCTGCTGCAGCATCATCTTTGGGCTTGGAAGTGATAGCCCCAAACAAGGCAACTTTGTGCTTTTTGATAAGCTCAATGGTACGTTCCGGAAGTGGATTTCCATCCCTTTTCCAGAATTCCCAACCGATATCAGCTTCTACATAATCGGCTTCAAATCCGGCTGCATCCAACACACGGAGAGCAGCTTTCAGGACGGCTTGGCCTATGCCGTCACCAGGCATTGTTACTATCGTTCTCTTTGACATACAGGTTAATTTTTTTCTATGGAATCAAAGATACAAACCTTCATTAAACATGAACATATAGGTGGTAAATTCAGGGATTTACTTAGCCTGATTGCTGTAATCAACCGTAAATGCTATAGAAATTAAATTAATTTTGTTCGAAAATTTTTGGTTATGTCACGTAAAACTACTTCCGTTAAAATTTTATTGATTGCGTTTTCATTGCTTTTTGCAGGAATGATTCATGCACAAACCCTTCAGCAGCGATTAGAAAAACTGGCTAAAACATGGCCTATCACTTTTCATAAAATGAAAGTGGATTCTTTCTTTACGCAGAAATATGTCATATATCTTAAGCAGCCACTGGATCACAATCACCCAAACGGAAAAAGTTTTAACCAAAGGATTATTTTGTCAAATAAGGGTATTGACAAACCTGTAGTTTTTGTAACCGATGGATATTGGGCCAATTTTGCCAAGAAACCGAAATATGTCAATGAATTATGCCCCATTTTGGATGCAAACCAGGTAGTAGTTGAACACAGGTTTTTCCCGCCATCTGTACCGGACACCCTGGAGTGGAAATATTTAACAATAAAACAAGCAGCAGAAGACGATCACGAAGTGGCGCTTTTGTTAAAGAATATTTATCATGGTAAATGGTTAGCAACAGGAATTAGCAAGGGTGGACAAACCGCCATATTTTACCGATATTATTTTCCAAAAGATGTCGTTGCTACCGTGGCCTACGTAGCACCTTTGAACTTTTCCGACACCGACAAACGGATCAACATGTTTATAGACTCCGTTGGATCAAAGCAGTGCAAAAAACAAATTTTTAATTACCAGAAAGAGATCCTAAGTCACAGGCCAAAATATCTTCCATACTTTGAAAAACTGGCAAAGAAACTGGGATATACTTATCATAAAGTAGGCGGATTTGATAAAGCTTTACAGATGATGACCTTCGAATATCGTTTTGCCTTTTGGCAATGGGGAAAAACTCCTTGTGATTCTGTTCCTAAACCAGGCACAGCTCCTGAAAAGATGATCAGTAATCTGAACAAAGTGGCTGACATGTCCTGGGTTTCGGATCAAGGAATCAAGAAATTTGAACCGTTTTTCTATGAAGCCATGCATCAGGAAGGCATGTATGGATATAATATTGAACCGTTTAAGCAGTGGACAACTTTCAAGAAGGATCCCAATTTTATGTTCACTTTACCCAAAGGAGTTCATATTAAATTTGACCCCACGGTAGTTGACAGGGTAGATTGTTTTATCAGGCACAAAGCCCACAATATGATGTTTTTAGTAGGTGGTTCCGATCCCTGGGGTTCCACCTCCGTAAACCTGACTTATCAAAATAATTGCGTAAAATTTGTAAAAAAAGGGGGAAGCCATTTCACACGCATCAATAATCTTCCCATAAGGCAAAAAGAGCGGGCGATTCGTATTCTTAAGTCATGGATGCACGGGAAATAATCTCATTATTAAAACATGGTAAAGCCTTTAAAAGCAGAAGTGTGGGCATAGTCTACAATCCGACCGTACATCGAAACACTTCCACCGAAAGGTAAATTCATATACAAATTAGCATTCCCATCGTTTCCTACAGAAAGTCTGAAAGGTATCCAGTTACCTGCACCTTTTGGTTGTATGTAACCTGTAACAGTCATTGCTTTTTTTTCTGTTTTACCCGGTTTTAGGGAATAATGTCCCAGAAATCCTTCGGCTGTTACTCCCCCCACCCCATTAGGACCAGGCAACCCACCATCCAATCCGAACTGAAAAATTACTTTATTCCCTTTTACAGCTAGGAAATTCAGCGATGGGGAAACTGGTACAGAAAATCCATTTCTGCCATATAATTGATCACCCTGCAAAACAAAGAGTCTGTGTTGTAACAACTGCAAATAATGTTTTCGAGACTGCAAGGAAGCTTTCAAGCGCATCTCTTTCTTTTCCTGTCGGGTCATCTTCTTATTTTTAGTCTTTACATTTTGGGCCTCAAGAGCTGGTACCACTATAATAGTACTTAGAAGAATTGTCAGAAATAATTTAATTGCTTTTTTCATGGCTTTGTATTTTAAAAATTAAAACGCACTCTGTCCTTCAAAAACCCCTGAATTTTGAGGAGAGTAAATACGGCCGGTCATAGTTACCCTACCTCCCTTTGGAAGATTTAGCACAAGCTGGGCTGTTCCATCATCAGAAACATATAGTATAAAATGAGGAGGCAAAACCGGGGCAACTAAATTCGCATCGGCAGTAACCGTCATAATTTTTTGTTTTTTGGTAACAGAATATTTATAGCTAACTATTGTTCCATGTGCCGTAACCCCTCCAACGCCGTTCCAACCCAAGGCCCCATTTTTACCAAACTGAAATGTTGCTGTATCACCAACAACGGATATGAAATTGATTGAAGGATCAAGAAAGAATGTAAGGCCTTCATCAGTTCTGACAAAATCAGCTGCAAATACAAAATCCTTCTTTTGCAACAGATTTGAATAATAAGAACGAGTCTTACTATCAGATATTTTTAGCTTTTTCTTTTTAGCGTGCTCAATTTTCGTTTTCTCTTTTTTCACTGAATGGTTCCCCTGACTCATACCAACACTCGGTAACAAAAAAGAAAAAATAAGCACAAAACCCATAATATATGATGCTCTTTTTTTCATTTTTCCCTCCTTTATGTTTAGCCTAAATAATCCCAAAATCATGCCAAATTGCATTTTCCTTTCTCCCAGTAAAAGATAAACATGCTCAATATTAATGTTATTTTAGCAAAAAAAATAATCATATTATGTTTAGGACCACCCTGTTAACAATTTTAATATCAGCACTTTTTGCTTTTCAAGGGCAAAATTCAAAAGCAAAACAGAAGAGTTTGAAATCAAAAGAGCCTATTGTTATTATAGAAACTTCATTGGGTAATATTACTGTGGAACTATACCCCGACAAGGCCCCGATAACTGTTGCTAACTTCGAAAAGTACATTCGTGAAAACAGATATAAAGGGGCTAGTTTTTATCGTACGGTGACCATGCAAAACCAACCTCACAACAAGGTTAAAATTCAAGTGATCCAAGGTGGTTTGTTTAATGATAACGATCCTAGAATGTTACCACCAATTCCTTTAGAAACAACTGCTATGACGGGGTTACATCATTTGAATGGCACCATCTCGATGGCCCGAGACAAACCTAATAGCGCCACTAGTGAATTTTTTATTTGTATCGGAGACCAACCCTCTTTGGATTTTGGGGGAAATCGGAATCCTGACGGACAAGGATTTGCTGCATTTGGAAAAGTTATTAAAGGAATGAATGTGGTCAGGAAGATTCAGATGCAGCCATCGGTGAAGCAGCAATTGAAGCCACACATCAAAATTCTGAAGATGATTCTTAAAGATTAATAAATGAAAATTGGGGAAACCGGTTTTTCGGCTGGCTATTCAATACCTGAGAAATGTTTCATAAACTGAACCCGTTCGTTTGGAGCTGGGTTCACTAGCTTGGATCCAGCCAATTTACCTTTGAAATCTTCTATCAAAGTATATCCGTGCCTGTCCATCCAGTTTTCAAGATAATCTATTAGGGTGGCAATCTCCATAAAACCTTTTTTGTAAAGTACTGAAGCAACTTGAACAGCACTTGCGCCGGCCAATAATTGTTTAACAAGTCCTGTCCCGTCATGAACACCTGTGGATGCGCATAAATCACATTTTACCAAAGGTGATAACATGGCTATCCAACGAAGAGAAATGGCAATATCAGAAGGAGTACTAAAAACAAAAGTTGTTTTAACTTCCTCACGCTCAATATCAAAATCGGGAGAATAAAATCGATTGAACAACACCATGCTCTTTATTCCTGTTTGTGAAAGCTCCTGGACCGTTTTGGCCAGATTTGTGAAATAATAACTGACTTTCACAGCCACGGGAATGGTTACTTCCTTCAGAATTTTTTCTATAATCTGAAAATGAATCTTTTCATTTTCAGCTACTCCTTTTTCGGAATCAGATGGCGATACAGAAATATTCAACTCCAGTGCGTCAGCACCGGCTTCTTCTATTTGCTTTGCGGAAGATACCCATCCTGAATCAGTGATACAATTAATAGATGCGATTATTGGAATGGCTACCGTCTGCTTTGCCTTGCTTATCAAGTCAAAGTATTCTTTTAAATCATCGGGGCGTGAGAAATTCCTGATGTAATCTTCCGACTCCTGATAAAGCGCTGTCCCCCTTGATGTTGCCTGGTCTCCAGCATTGTGAATTTGTTCTTCAAAAAGTGACTTTAGTACAACGGCACCGGCGCCGTTTCTTTCAATTTCTACAATGTTCTCTACAGCGTTTGTTAAGCCGGAACTCCCGACTAGCAACGGATTTCTCAGTTTCAGGCCCATATAATTACATGCTAAATCAATCATGTGGCAGGTGGTTTTGGGCATTAAACAAAGATACACGGTAAAAGTAAGAAACTTATGTGGCAGATCCAACTCTCACCATCATTTTACGTAAATAACGTAGATAATTCCCACTTGGAATATTGCAATAGAACTAATTATATTTTTCCCTTTTGTGCCAGCTTGGAAACCGTATTGATATTACGCACAGTTCCCTGATTTTGTATAGGCAACTTCAGTCTGGACCGTCCCATTCCATCCGGAAAATGAATATAAATTTCCCTTTTTGAAATTTTAACCTCTTCCATACCCGGAATAACCAGATTATCAAGTACATTCTTACGAACTTCATCAACAAAAAACATAACACCTACCTGGGAAGGAATCGCGCCCGGAAAGGGATTGGAAGTAATTACGGCCTCCATTTCTTCAACCGATCTGATAATTACCGGAATCTGTTTTTGCATTTTTTTAAACAACGACTGCTCAAGTTTTTCAATCAGTATCTCTTCCGGAAGGTCACTTTCAAAGATCACGTTTCCGCTTTGAATATAAGTTCGAACGTTTTTGAATCCCATATTTTCACAGAGCAATTTAAGCTCTGTCATGGGCAGCTTAACATGTCCGCCCACATTGATTCCTCTCAATAAGGCTATGTTTGTTTTCATTTTAACTGATAATCAATTTAATAACGCATTAATTTATACGGCCAACTCTTAAAAACACAGGGAATCGCACATCCTGAAATTCATTATCGCCCCAGGAAGATTTCAAAGCTTTGATAAGTTTGGGCACCGGGCTTCCTTTGCCCGTTTCCCTCATATAGTTTTGAACCGCTGACCAGGAATTCAGATAACCTTCGAGATGCTTTAAATCCCATTTCACATGGATGGTCAAATCTTTGTTTACAGGTAATTCTTCAAAATCAAACGCGATGGTTTCATAACGATCATCTACCAAACCACGCTCTTTATCCCAGTATTTCCCAATAGTTTCATAGTAAAATTCGTTGATTTTCTGATCGATGCCTTCATCAACTCCCAACAGACTGTAACCCCAAAAAGCCACAAGGCCGCCAGACTTAACCACTCTTTTTACCTCACGATTAAATGCCGGTATATCAAACCAATGAATAGCCTGACCAACCGTAACCAAATCAAAAATATGATCTTCAAAATCTGTTTTCTCAGATCTTCCCGAAGAATAAAAAATATTCTCCCGCTTTTCTGCCTGAGCAATTTGCTGCGGACTCAAATCTGAAGCACAGACTTTTTCAAAGTACTTTGATAATTCAACCGCGATTTGCCCATTTCCCGTACCGCAATCCCAGCATAATTTCCTCCCGAAAACATATTGCAAAACCTCATCAAACAATGCTTTTGGGTAAGTAGGGCGAAACTTTTTATATATCTCCGGCTGCGCAGAGAAATTATCCAATACTTCTTTCATAATCCTCTTTCAAATCTTAAAATATTTACAGCACTTCTTCATCCTCCACACGCCAGGCAGGATCAACGATGCAGATAAATTTCAAATCAGTGGTTCCAGTATTTGTGATACATTGTTTCGACTCAGGCGGAATGTAAACAGCCTGACCGGGAACAACTTTTTCCACTTCATCATCAATATGCATTTCACCCTCACCTTCTAATATGTAATAAACTTCAGAGGTTTTTAGTTTATGTAAATAAGAAGTCAGTCCAGGTTCCAGAACTGCATGAGCAAGACTGTAACGTAAATCCAAATCAACCTTATCTGGATGCAATAATTCACGCAGTCGGGTATTGTCACCGGCCATAAACTCTTCACAATCATTTAAATCTTTGATAAACATATTTTTTTCTTAAAATTAAAATAACTCCTACTTGTTACAAAATTACATCTTTCCATTTTAGCAGAAAACATGTTTTACTTACCAATTAACAAATCTATTCATGAGCAAATTAAGATGTATAATAGGAAATTCATTCTATTTCGCAATGATGTTTTTCAATTTAAATCATGATTTATATAAAAAACATATCTTAAACCAAGGATAGAAACAAGGAACCTGACCTTGTTAAATACCTATATCTAAATTTTCATTTAATGATTTGACAGTATAAAATATTGTTTATAAACAAGATTACATTCACCAAATATTTTATAGACATTATCCTTTTTTTAAAATTTTCCTTGAAACCATAAAATCAGAGAAAAAATTTAAAAGTAATTATCGCAGAAGATGACGGGGCATCTTTACTGTATATCAATAAGATAGCCAAAGATTTTGCAAAAAAAAAAGACAATTACTGTGACCAATAACGGTGAAGCGGTTGAGGCTTGTCGGAAGAATAACGACTTTGATTTAATCTTAATGGATTTGAAAATGCCCATAATGGAAGGTCGAAGCTACCCGGGAGATACCTAAATTCAATAAAGAAATAATTATCATTACACAAACCGCTTATGGAATGACGGGAACCAAAGAAAAAGCAGTAGCAGCTGGGTGCAACGATTACATTTCAAACCCATTAACCGCAATGACTTATTAGAGTTAATTGATAAATATTTTAACTGATAAAAAGATTATTTCTTTTCCCCCGGATAATGGAAATTCCAATTTCGACGTAGCTCATCCATAGTTTCCATCTGATACAATGTTTCTTCCAGAGGCATTACAGCATTTTCCGTTTCGCCATTCAGTACAGACTCCTGAACCGCTTCAATCATATAAACGTATCCATTCCCTTTAATAGGATATTGGTATAGCGTTTCTCCATCCAACGTACCAAGGGCAAATGAAGCCGGATGATAAAAGGGATGTGATAATTTACAATATCCATCGGTTCCTGAAATGGTAAACTCCTGAGGTTTGTGCCCTGTAAAACCGCAGACAAGCGAGGCATAAACATCCCCCTTATAATGAAGAATCAGGTTGTCGAGTATATCGGCCCCAGTGTCGCAAAACCTCACCTTACCATACACACCATCTGGTTTCCCAACAAAGAACTGAGCTGCCGAAAGCAGATATACACCGATATCAAGCAATGCTCCACCACCCAATTCAAGATTGAACAAACGGTGCTCCGGTTCATAAGCCCTTTCAACCATAAAATCTCCGGTTATCTGATGTATTTTCCCCAGCGTACCGTTCCTGATTATCTTTTTTACTTCCGTGTATACAGGGAAAAATCTCGACCATAATGCTTCCATCAAAAACAGTTTTTTCTTACGGGCCAGGTCAATGCATTCTTGTGTTTCTTTAGCATTCAAAGTAAATGGCTTTTCGCAAAGCACATGCTTACCGTTGTTCAGGCATTCTTTGATTAGCTCGTAATGAAAGGGATGCGGTGTGCCGATGTATATAATATCTACATCCGGATGCTTTATCAGTTCAGAATAAGGAGAAAATACATTTTCAATCTGGTACTTCCGGGCAAATTCACGAGCCGTGGCCAAGTTTCTTGACCCAACCCCCCAGATTTCGGAACCGGAAACAAAGTTTATGGCTTCTGCCATCTGATTGGCGATAATTCCCGTTGAAATAATGCCCCATTTCAATGTAGTTCGATTTTCCATTAGTTCTAATTTATTAAGATAAAAGACAATAATGGCCCGACAGACACTATGCCAGTGCACAAAAGGCTTGGTTAAATGTCAAATTTAGGGAAGTTTTTGTTTAATGAGTATGGAAGTCGATTAATTTTTTGTCCTGGAATGCTGAATAAAAAACTAAATTCTGGTATTTCAAAAAAAATATTTGGTTCATAAAGATTCCTGAAACAAATCTTTATGAACCAAATTCAAGTTACTACAGTTATACAATACAAGTGCTTTCTTTCAGAATGAGTTGTCCGCAACTTTTGAAGTTTTGCCTTCACCTTCAACACTTGAAAAATTGTTTAAAACTTGTTTTAATCTATTTACTGTCGTTCGTGGCTGGGGCAGTTGGAGGTGCGGGAACTGGATCATAATTAAAAATATGGTATTTAATAAGCCAATTCCCTTTGGTCGTTTTGGTTACAATTGATACATATTTGCCTTTCACGGTCATTATTTTACCTTCTTTTGTTGGGACATCAATCTGAAACTTTCCTACTTGATAGCCGAGATCTCCCTTAATTTCGAAAGAAATGGGGTCTATTTGCAGGTTGGTAGCTCCCTGAGCTAAGTTATTCTGTAAGAGTTTCTTTATATTTTCTCTTCCAGTAATCATATCGGCTCCCGGAGGTAATTCGGAACCATTCTCAGCATAAAGCATAGAAACAGCAGTTGCATCTTTCTTATTGTATGCATCTTCATAAGCCTGTTCTACTTTATAAATTATTTTGCTGGCATCTTTATTTGATTTTGCGGATTCTTGATTACAACTCATCATTGCAATAAAGAATAGTACAACGAGACCAGTTAATTGTACTAGTTTGATATTTTTCATCATTTTCTTTTTTGTTTATTAGTTAGTTCTAGAAAGGATTAGTTGTTAAGTTGAAAACTTTTTAGTAAAAATGCGGACAATTTATTTTAACAAGGGAGCGTAAACCATGTTCAGGAATCAGAGGATTGTTGAAAAGACTTTATTTGAATCGATCTGAAATTTACAGTACACAAAAGTCTTCCTCTGTATACCCTAAGAAGGCTTATCGCCCATTAAGTACATGATTATCAATTACAAATTTAATTAATATCTTGCCAGAATCAAAATAATTATGATAAAAATCATTGGATTTAATCGACAAAAAAAAGACGCTAACCAGGTTAAAATATTTTTGATGGAAATAATAAAAAGATAGAATGATTGGAGTTAGGCGTATGAAATCAGTCGATATAAATTTCCCCTTCCAGATACAATTTTGCCTTCCCTCCTATCAGGACTCTGTCACCGTTGTTTATGCAGATCAGGTTACCGCCGCGTTTTGATAATTGTTTGGCACTCATTTTTTCTTTACGCAGTTTTTCAGACCATAGAGGTGTCAAAGAAGTGTGCGCAGAGCCGGTTACAGGATCTTCATTAACGCCAACATTCGGACCAAAAAATCTGGAAACAAAATCAACATGGTTTCCTTTAGCGGTAACAATCAACCCCCTGGCATCCAGCCCTGCAATGGCATTAAAATCCAGCTTGAGATTTTTTAAAGTTGCTTCACTGTTGACGAATGCGATAAAATCCGTTTTCCCTTTGTACAATTCTTGAGGCTCAACTCCGATACAAGCTTTCAATTGGTGCAAATCATTTTGTTTTTCAAGATTGTCGGCGGGGAAATTCAAAAACAGTGTCTCACCTTGTCGAGTCACTTTCAGAATACCGCTGTGAAGGGAATAAAAAACAATTTCAGACTTACTATAATTCAAGCAGTTAAAAAGGACAAAAGCCGTTGCCAGTGTAGCATGCCCGCATAATGCCACCTCCACGGCCGGAGTAAACCATCTAATCTCAAAATCGTTGCCTTTAGGAACAATAAAAGCCGTTTCTGCCAGATTATTTTCGGCAGCTATGGATTGCATGGTCTCATCCGGCAGCCATTTATCCAAAACACAAACAGCTGCAGGATTTCCCGAGAATAAACGGTCGGCAAAAGCATCTACCTGGTAGAGTTTTAATTTTTTCATTGATTTATTATTGAATCTTCACATAAAGGCAGGTGGGGTCCGGCCCTCCTCCCTTCAACTTTTAGAGCTTAAGTCATTTTATGAACTTCTCCTCCATCTGTTCATCAATTTTACCTTCCGTTTCACGCATGGCTTCCAGGGTCATGGTAAAAACTTTATCCAAATCCCAGTCCAGCATTTCAGCGCCGTCGCGTATAATATCTCTCGAACATCCGGCCGCAAATTTCTTATCTTTGAATTTCTTCTTTACGCTTTTTAGCTGCATATCAGCTACACTCTTTGATGGACGCATCAATGCTCCCGCCCAAATAATACCCGACAGTTCATCCACGGTATAAAGGACTTTCTCCATCAGATGTTCAGGTTTAATATCTACCGTTACATTGTAAGCGTGCGAACAAACGGCATGAATTAAATCCTCACTGTAATCTTCTGATTTTAGGATCTCCGCAGCCTTAATACAATGTTGTTCGGGATACATCTCAAAATCAAGATCATGCAACAAACCGGCGATGGACCAGAAATCAGGATCGAATCCCAATTCCCTGGCGAACCACCCCATAATGGCTTCAACCGTCAACGCATGGCGGATATGAAATTCATCCTTGTTATACGTTAAAAGAAGTTGTAGTGCTTTTTCCCTGTCCATAATATTCCATTTTGGCGAAAATTACAAAATACTTTTCTTTCATTTGCTCTAAACAAAATCGACATTTTGATACCTGCGAAAGAAAAGTCATCCATTGTTTACGCGCTTAGTCGTCTGCATATTTGTGAAACAAAGGAATTAGTTCTTCGGCTTTAAAAGGTTTACTGACATAATCATCCATACCAGCTTCTAAATACTTTTGCTTGTCTGCTTCCATTGCATTGGCAGTCAACGCAATAATAGGAATTCGCTTGACTCCGCCATCCTTTTCAAATTCCCGAATCTTTACTGTCGCCTCCATGCCGTCCATATCTGGCATCTGTATATCCATAAGAATAATGTCATAACCTGAACTATGGAAAAGGTCTAAAGCTTCCTGCCCATCATTTGCAATTTCGACGGTATGACCCATTTTTGTCAGGATTGTTGAGGCAACCTTTTGATTAATTTTATTGTCTTCCGCCAACAATATCCTAAGCTTTTTGTCAAATTCAGTTTTACCAGTATGCTCTCCAATCTCGTTTTTAACCGAAGATTGGTATACATCTTCCGTAGTCATTTCAAAGGAAGCAGTAAACCAAAATGTTGATCCCTTTCCCAAAACACTTTCCACACCAATTTCACCACCCATCATTCCCACTAGCGTTTTACTAATAGCCAACCCAAGGCCTGTACCACCGAACTTTCTGGTAGTCGATTTGTCAACCTGCGAGAAAGATTGAAATAGTGTTTTTTTACCTTCATCTGAGATTCCTATTCCAGTATCAACAACTTCAAACTGAAGGATAATAAATTTTTTATTCTTCATTCTTTGAGGTTGCACCTTCACGGTTACGCCCCCTGTGGCTGTAAATTTAATTGCGTTATTTACCAGGTTGATGATCACCTGCTTCAGTCTTACCGGATCTCCCATTAGAAAGTCAGGAGTCATTTCATCCAAATCGAGGCTCAACGAAATTGCTTTCTTTTTTGCAAGAATGTTTAACATAGAAGAAACATTGTGCAATTCATTACTCAACTTGAAAGGGATATTTTCCATTTCCACTTTTCCAGCTTCAAGTTTTGAGTAATCCAGTAAATCATTGATAATAGACAACAAGTTTTCTCCCGAAGATTCAATAATCGACAAATAATCATTCTGTTCATCTGTCAGGGCTGTTCTTTTTAAAACATCAACCATCCCGATTATCCCATTCATAGGGGTGCGGATTTCGTGCGACATATTTGCAAGAAACATAGCCTTAGCCTCCGTAGCTTCAATAGCTTTTTGCCGGGCTGCTACCAGATCATCAATTGTATGTTTAAGTTTAACGTGCAAGCTCACGCGGGCTAACAACTCCTCTTTTGAAAACGGTTTTGATACATAATCAACCGCTCCTAAGAGAAAAGCTTTTTTTATACTATCTTTATCTTGAAGTGCCGTAAGGAAAATAACCGGGATATCTTTTGTACTTTGAAATCTTTTCAATTCTTTTATCGCATCAAAACCATCCATTTCCGGCATCATTATATCCATAAGGATCAGGTCAAAATCGTTTGATTTTGCTTTTTGAACAGCTGTTTTGCCTTCCTTTGCCGTTACAACCAAATAATTACCGGTCCCTTCCAATACAGCAGTGATAACATCCAGATTCATCTGGATATCATCTGCAACAAGAATTCTTATTTTGTCTCGCATATTAGACATAAAGCGTTGTATATCTATGATTTTATTTTTCTACATCCTTCACCAGCCTATAAGTAATTAGTAAATCCAAGATTTGAGTAAGGGAGTATATTTTTGAGACCGCATCAGCTTTAACAGCCGATCCGGGCATCCCCCAAACAAGTGAACTCTTTTGATCCTGTGCAATGGTTAATGCTCCTTGCCGCTTCATTTCCAAAAGACCCGTCGTGCCATCGTTTCCCATCCCTGTCAAGATGATTCCAACCGCCTTAGAGCCTAAACATTCTGCGGCAGAATGAAACAGGATATCAACCGAAGGTTTATATCTAACAGATACCTGTTTATCTATCAATCTGATTTTATAATGAAAAGTAGATTTTGATATCGCCATATGGTTAAACCCGTTAGCAATATAAACATGATTTTCCTTAACTAATTCACCATTTTCAGCTTCTTTCACGGCCAGCGCCGAGTTATTATTTAATCTTTCTGCGTACGCACGCGTAAAATCTCCAGGCATATGCTGCGAGATCAAAACCGGAGGCATAGGTGGTGAAAGATTTGAGATAAGGTATTCAATTGTTTGGACTCCTCCCGCAGAGGCGCCAATAAAGATAATTGAATCATGGGCATTGCAGGAGTAAGAAGCACTTTCTTTTATTGGCTCATTTACAGATTCCCTGGCAACAAGATTTATATTTTTATTGAACCCACTTCTGTAAAGTTTAAGATTGCCCTGTGAAATAGCAGCCCCTTTAATGGCTTCCCTGAGTTGCCAGCTTAACCGGGTTAACGAATCTGTTTTAAAATTTACGGGCTTCTGAATCACATCTACTGCCCCCAGGCGGAATGCTTCTATAACGACTTTAAAATTCTTAGCAGGAGTTGATGAAAAAACTACAACGGGCAGGGGATGTTGAGCCATAATCTTTTTCAAAAAAGTCAAGCCATCCATCTTGGGCATCTCAATGTCCAAAAGGATAACGTCCGGTGCTTCCTTATTAATCAGTTTTACAGCTTCAAAGGGATCCATAGCAGTCCCAATTAACCTTAACTCAGGATCAGAATTAATGATATCCGAAAGGAACTCCCTTTCTACTTTGGAATCATCAACAACCAAAACAGTATATGGAAACTCAGTGTGCACCATTACCATTTTTACTAATATATTTCATCCTCACCTCCCCTGTAAAGGTATTAAAAATAATTTTTCTGCCTAAGAGACCGCCCGTACTGGCGGCTTTCATAATAATTCCGTGTTCCTCCAGCAAATCGCCGGCAATTTTAATATTCCGTTCTCCTATTTGGAAAACATTACTGTTGTTCCCAAGCACATTTGCTCCACCAAAGTTTTTTGAAATGAGATCTCTTTTGCGGCTTCCCAATCTTTCCATCTTTTCAATCAACTGATCAATAGCAATATTTCCGTATTTCGGGGAAGCCAGACCTTTTCCATCCCAGTTCGGAAGCAAAAAATGATTCATACCTCCGATTTTTAGCCTTTGATCAAACAAGCACACTGCTACACACGACCCCAACAATGTGGTGATGTAATAGGGCTTATTAGTCACAAACAATGTCCCGGGATAAAGAAAATATTGCTTGAGCTCTGTCATTTTTAAAACTGGTTATCGCCTTCGTCAAAAAACAATCCGTCTTCATCAATCATATCGTCCATTTGAACGGTCTCCGGAATTTCAACCCGGAAGTCGCTTCCTTTGTCAGGATTACTTTCAACTTTTATCTTTCCATCCAGCATCTGCACAAGACCATCTACTATGGCAAGGCCCAATCCATTTCCGGGTGTCAATGAATTAATTTGTTTACTGCCTCTTTCAAAGCGATCAAAAATAATTTCCAGTTCAGCGTCTGTCATTCCCTTACCTTCATCCTTTACATTGAGAACGACTGACTTCTCAGCTTTAATAAGTTCAAAAACTATGGTAGAATCGTTTGGTGAGAATTTTATCGCATTGCTAAGCAGATTAATAGCAATTGCTCTTAGCTTTTCAATATCGCTTTTAAAAGACCACCGAGTTTTTTCTTCACTGGCAGTAGAGCATACCATTTTTATATGAATATTATTCCGCTTACTTTCGTGTTCAAAATACTTTATCACGTCCTCAATCACCTCCCGAATATCAAAGGTCGAAATTTCAGTTTCGATAATTCCTGATTCCAGTTTTGCTGCCATAAAAATATTTAAAAGCTGAAAATCCAGGAATGACGATTCTGCATAAATCATTGACGCTATCTCTTTTATCTTATCCAAATCATTTTCCTTCATGGAGATAATACTTTTTGAAAGTCCCATGACTGAAGAAAAAGGATTGATAATTTCATTGGTCACGTTAGAGATAAAATGACTTTTAAAAGATTCTGATTCGAGTAATTTCTTACTCAGTCTTTCAACCTCTTTTCCAAGAGAATCATTTTCTTTTTTCAATTTTTCATTTTCTTCTTTGTAACCGATAAACTCCTCTTTACTAATATTTTCCATAGTATTACATTTTTTGATAGACCGCCGGAAGAACATATTTAAGTTCTGAGGTTTTGATGTTGATTAGCGATTCAGAATGTCCGATAAAAAGATATCCTCCCTTTTTAAGATATTTGGTGAGGTTTGAAACTATCTTTTCCTGATAATATTTATCAAAATAAATCAATGTATTCCTGCAAAAGATAAAGTTAAAATTGCCGGAAATACCAAACTCATCGTCAATTAGATTCATCCAAAAGAAACGTGACTTTTCTCTCAGAGTAGAGATTATTCTTATCTTCTGATCTTTATACGACTTACTTTTTAAAACATATTTCTTTCTAAATTTATCCGGAATGTTCTCTGCTTCCCGGAAGGGATATATTGCCAACCGTGCTTTTTCCAATACCGAAGTGGAAATATCGTTGCCCCAAACTTTATAATCTGAGATCTTATTTTTTTCTAACAATTCTTCCAAAATCATACAGATACTATATACTTCCTGGCCTGTAGAACATCCGGCACTCCACACAGAAATATTTTCTTCTTTGTAATGCTCTGAAACTTGTTTGAATAAGAAATCAAAGTGCTCTTGTTCTCTGAAAAAATCGGTCTTATTTGTGGAGATAACATTCATCATCTGTATCACCTCATCCTTGCTGTTTTTATCTTTCAGCACATAATTGGTATAATCAGTATAATTATCAAAATTCAGTTCTTTGAGACGTTTTACCAGTCTGTTTTGGAGCAGGTATCTCTTCTTTTCTGAAATGTGAATTCCGGATGTTTTATATATAAACCTGCTAAGCTTTTCAAAATCAGACTGTGGAATATCTCCAAAGTCCCAAACTTTTTTTTTATCCTTCTCTTTCTCCACTTTCACCAATAGATTTATAGCCACGAACCATTTGGGTTAAACGATAGCCTCATAATGTTCTTAAGAGGCAAAAATTAAATTTCGCTCAATTAGAATTTTTCAAATTCATCATCCAGCTCATCCTTTTTTCCCAAATCAATTTTAACGCCTTTTGAAGTTCCAATGCGCGGTCGAAAATTGGATTCAGGCAACTTTTTATTTCTTTCTTTGCTTTCTGAACCATTATTTTTCATGGAAACTTCTGTCTTAAAGAATGAGAGAACTTCCTGCAAGGAATCAGCTTGTGAATTAAGTTCCTCCGCACTGGTGGCAATTTCTTCAGAAGCAGCAGCATTTTGCTGGGTAATTTCATTTAACTGCTGAATTGCTTCACTGATTTGTTCAGCCCCTAATTTTTGTTCCAAACTGGCTTCAGAAATTGTCTGAATCATTTCCGCTGTGGATCCTATCTCCGGAGCAATCTGTTGCATTAAAACACCTGTATCAACAATTGTCTTAACTGTCGTTCTGGCAAGTTCCTCAATTTCTGCAGCAGCCTGTTTACTCCTTTCGGCCAATTTGCCCACTTCAGTGGCAACCACACCAAATCCCTTTCCATGTTCACCGGCTCTTGCAGCTTCCACAGCAGCATTCAATGACAGGATATTGGTCTGAAAAGCAATTTCATTGATAATACCAATCTTTTTTGCTATTTCCTTTATTTTTTCCTGTCCTTCCTGTGAAGCACGGGCTGTTTCGTTCGTACTATCAGAAAGTTTTAAGGATGATTTTGCCGCCTTTTCAGAATAATCGCTGTTTTTATGAATGTTTCCGGCCATTTCCTCTATGGAAGTGGATACTTCTTCAGCCGAAGTAGCTTGCTCAGAGGCCCCTTGTGAAATATTTTGCGAAGAAGCACTCAGATCTCTGCTTGCAATCACAAGACTGTCAACCATCTCATAAACTTTGGTGATTGTTGTTGACAACTGATCTCTTAACTGCCCGACTTTTTTGACAATGAAACCTAATTCGTCAAATGAAACCTCCGGTATCTCGGTTGTTAAATCGCCCGCTGCTAAACTGCGTAACGAACTAATTGCTATCTGGTATTTCCTTTTTATGCCCCAAAAAAGCATGGCAGATATCAAAATGATAACGAGTAGTCCAACACCTCCGATTATGATATCATCTTTTCTCAGAGAATAGTATTGCCTCTGCATCTTATTTATCATATTATCACCACTTTCTACATTGCTATTAAAGTAGTTTTGAATTGCCAGAATCAAATGTTGAGTTTGGCCCACAAATGCAGCATATTCAGCTTTTTTTATGTGTCTATGTGTCTCTATCATTGTCAGCATATGCAATGAAGCATTGAATAAAGAATCTGCAATAGGTTTAAACCCCAGATCCTTATCTAACGCACCTTGGCTATGAAGCTTTTGAATTTTGCTGGCCATCACATGAATCTTTTGCCTGGCCATAATAATTTCCTCCGGTGATAGGGTTCTGTAACTACTTTGCAAAATTGGGTTCTCCACACCTCTCATAAAAGGTATCAGCACATTACTAAACAACTGATTCTCCTGGTGCTGATTGTCTGACATCACCGTTGAATCATCTAAAAAACTGTGAAGACGTTTCACGGTATAAGTCCCAATTCCGATTATTATCAGGACTATAAACGCTATCAACAACGCAAACTTAGTTTGAAGCAACATCTTTTTCATATCTATATCTTTTATTCTTGTTTAACAAATTCGTCAAAATCCTGTTTACTAAACATCTTGGCAACATCGACAACCAGCAAAAATTTTCCTTTTCGGTGAATCACCCAGTTAATGTAATCCGTTTTATATTTTCCATCCTGCACCGGATAAGGTTTCAATTCTTGTTCATTAATTTCAAATACCTCTTCCGATTTATCGACTAGGATTCCTACCTCAGCAGTACTTTCTTCGACCTGAATGGAAAGGATTATTATCAACTGACGCGCTGTATTCTGAGGTTCATCAAACCCAAATTTCAGGTAGGTATTTATAACCGGAATCACATTTCCGTTAAAATTAGTCACCCCTTTTAAGAATTTGGGTGCCTGGGGAACTCGTGTAATATTTGCAACCTGAAAAACCTGGATAACATTCTGAACATCAACAGCAAAATACTCTTTACCTAAGGTAAAGGAAATAAAGTGTTTTTTAACATCGGGGGCTACTGTCTCCATAATTTTAATTATTAAAAAACTTTTGAATTGTCTTAATAGCATCAAGGACCAAAGTTACTTCACCGTCTCCAAGAACAGTTGCACCTAAAAACATCTCCTGCCCACGGATTAATTTGTTTAACGGTTTTATAACCGCCTGATGTTTTCCTAAAATTGAACTAATCACTAATCCTGTCTCTCTTTCATCAAATCTCACAACGACCAAAAATCCATATTGTTTTTTGTTCTGGTCGTTTGAAAACTCTTCCACCAGGTTGATATAATGAATTTGCCTTTCTTCTCTTACAACTACCTGATTAAAATTCGTTTCGAGTTCCTCCGCTTTTAGTTCAAAAACCTGACTAATATTTTCAATCGGAATTAAACACCTCATTTCACCAATTTGGACCAGCAAACCGTCAATGATAGAAAGCGTCAGCGGCAACAATATTCTGAATGTAGTTCCCTGACCCGGAGTGCTCATCACCTCCAGGTCTCCTCTAAGATCTGAAATATTCTTTTTAACTACATCCAACCCAACACCTCTGCCCGATACTTTACTAACAGTTTCGGAAGTACTTAGGCCCGGTAAAAAAATAAGGTCCATCAATTCTTTATTATCCGGAACGTCACCGGCCTGAATCAGATTTCTTTCGATTGCCTTTTTCCTGACACTTTCCAGATCAATTCCGGAACCATCATCTTTTATCTCAATAACGACATTTGTCCCGGAATAATATACATTGAGTTCTAACAATCCGGCATCAGGTTTTTGGGCTTCTAACCTGGCCTCCGGTGATTCGATTCCGTGGTCGAGGCAATTACGGATTATATGCATCAATGGATCGTAAAGCTTTTCGATTATTGATTTATCAAGCTCTGTTTCTGTTCCATAAGCTACAAACCTGACTTTCTTTTCCAACTCATCCGACAAATCTCTTACTAGTCGCTTAAACCGCGTCACCAACGAATAAATAGGAATCAACCTTATTTCCAAAGTATTTTCTCTAAGCCGCCTGGAAAGCTTTTGAAAAGATTCTGCAACCAATACCAGTTCAGGATCTTTTAGTTCACTACTCAAATGTTCAAGCCGGGCCTGGGCCGTAATCATTTCACTGATAAGGTCCAGCATCATGTCCAACTTTTTAGAGGAAACACGCACCGTGTTCATCTCCAAACCAGAATTAACTACGCCCAGAGGTTTCTTATCAGAATTAGCTTTATTTTCAGCAGTTACAGGCTCATCTTTTGAGGAATTATCTTTATTTGAATCGTCTTCAGCCGGTTGATCGTTTAGTCCATCGAGCAATTTATTTATTTTTTCCTGGTCAATGGAAATATCAAATTGAAGCGATGTTATTAAAGAATCAACATTTTCAAATAAAAAGATATCGAATTCGGCAATGGGGTTAAATTCAAGCACACTACTATCCTCAACAAAAATAAAAACCTCCTGAATGCTACTGATACTTTCAGAAGTAGAAAGTAAGAACTCCCATTCCATGTAGATATTATTAGGATCGATTTCGTCGAAATCAGGCAAATTTTCGGTATGGAGAAAAGCTCTTCCCGCTCCCAGATCCAGCAATTCGTCTATCAAATAAAGTGGATGTGTACCATTTTTCTGAATATCTTCATTAGGTTGAAAACGAATTAAATAGGTTTTAATCTTTTTACTTTTCTTTAGAGAATTTTGACTACCGGAGTTGTCTCCCAAATTCAGTTTTTCTTTTTGTGAACCACCATTAGATTTAGGTAAAAACTTTTCCCGTATTTGTTCAGTAAATTGATCTTTCCGAGCAAGCGTTGCATCATCATTTGACAGATTTAAAAGCGATTTAATGACATCAACACTCTTAAATGTTGTATCCAGTAAGTCTTTGGTAATCTCTAATTTATTTCCTCTAACTAAATCATAGACACTTTCTAATTCGTGTGTGAAAGAGCTCAGATCATCGAAGCCAAACATAGCACCAGTTCCCTTCAGAGAATGCATCACCCTGAAAACTTCATTAATTTTCAAATCATTCTCAGGGCTAGTCTCCAACTCGAGAAGCGATTCTTCCAGAATCTCAATCAGTTCGTTTGCTTCTTCGACAAATTTCTCCGATAAATCTTCCATTATCTCAAGACCCTTTTAATAACCTTAATTAGTTTTTTGTTGTCAAAGGGTTTCGTAATCCAGCCGGTAGCTCCTAATTCTTTGGCTCGAATTTTTATCTGGCTATTCGTTTCTGTTGTCAGTATCAAAATAGGTACAAACCTGTATGTTTCTAACTTCCTCACATTTCTCACCAGTTCCATTCCATCCATTACGGGCATATGTAAATCGGTGACGAGGAGCTGTATTTCTTCAGATGTCATCTTTTCTAAAGCATCTTTCCCATTTTCGGCAAGCAGAATCCTGAATCCCTCATTTTCAAGAACTAACCTGACCAGGTTTCTTAAGCTCTGTGAATCATCAACAACCAAAATTGTTTTATTCATTTTGTTCATTTTGCTAGCAGTTTATCAAATGCATCCTCTAATCCTGAACGCTGAAATATCCTTTGATATTCTTCATCCAGGGTAAATTCAAAACTTATCTGTTTTCCTGAATCTTTCAATTTCATCCCAAATGCCAATAACATTTGAAAAAAACTCAGGTCAATACTATCAACATCTGTGATGAAACATTTACACTTTGAAAAAGACAGATCAAGTTTTTCCAAAACCTGGTAGGTTTCCTGAATGGAAGAGATGCCCAGATCTCCTGAGAATTTACATACTATCTCTGCCAGATCTTTATCTTGTATGGTCAGCATCCTTTATATATAAATATCCTTTTTCTTGAGTCGAAATCTACTTTACGAAATTTCTTCTGGACGCAATTTACACATTTTATAAGTATCAGATGAAGTCTAAAACTAAAATTCAAGGCCTGGTTTTCGATTGGTACTATAAATTAATTTACCCGTTTTCTGTTAAACAAATCAAATTGTCTGATTACGAAAACGACGTTCCCAGTATATTCAAATATCCCCTGATAAGATGGTTTATTGGTCTTGTAAAAAGGGTTCTGCTTTTAGTGTCTCGTCATAGAGCGCGACACCGGTTTCTTTATCAAAAACGGCAAAACGATGTCTGCCGTTGGCTTTGGCAAAAAAAGTTTTACTGAAAACGGCAGTAACCTTGCATTCCGTTCCATTTACCAATATCGTATCGCCAATACGGACATCCATCAAATTCTTTGCCGGTTTCCTTAGCTTTCTTTTAATTATATCATATTCCCTGTTTATCTCCCGCATAATATTTTCATCGCCACCCCTGTCGGGATGAAACATGACAGCCAACCTCTTGTAATTCAAACGAGCCTGAATCTCATCGTCAATATCTTCAGAGAAATAACGCATGATATAATTTTAAATCCATATCAAAATTATCATCTTAATATTGAATGAAATTCCTTTGAGTAAAATTTTATTAGCAACTGCTTGTTAATTTCTTTTAACCTCTTAAATAGATAATAAAAACTGAAAAATTCGTTTACATTTGTAGGTTACTAGGCATAGAATAACCCAAAGGCATAAGTTTTTATGAACAACCAAGTTTTAGTAGTAGATGATTCCCTTATAACGAGAAAACTCATCGGCAGATATTTGTCGAAATCTGAATATAGGGTGGCATTTGCCAAGGATGGTTCCGATGCTTTAAAAAAAGTAAAATCAAATAGTTTTGATTTGATTTTGCTGGATATAATTTTACCTGACATTGACGGTTTTGAAGTATGTAGAAAGTTGAAATCCGCTGAAGCTAAATATGTTCCAGTTATTTTCTTTACCGTCCGTAATGATATTGAAAGCATCAAGAAAGGTTTTGAAGTGGGCGGCGTGGATTATATTTCCAAACCTTTCAACAAGGAAGAGCTTTTGCTTAGGGTAAAGACTCAAATAGATCTTAAACATTCACATGAAAAACTAATTGCTGCTAAAGAATTAGCGGAAAAAAGTGAAAAACAAAAAATCGATTTTCTGTCTAATATGTCACACGAAATCAGGACTCCGATGAATACCATTGTTGGCTTCTCCGAATTGTTGACTGATACAACACTAACCGAAAAAGACAGAAAAGAATACATAAAAATCATCATTCAAAACGGGTATCATCTTTTAAATATTATCAACGAGATTCTTGAAAACTCGAAACAGGAAAACGGTGACCTGAACATCTTCAATCAAAAATTCTCATTAAAAGATTTCATGGCAGATGTTCACAGAGAATTTAAACTCCGCAACACAAACCCCCAAGTTGACATTAGGCTGAATATCCCTGATTTGGAAACCTATGAATTTGAATGTGATAAAATGCGGCTTCAACAGGTGTTTGATAATCTCATGAGCAATGCAATTAAATTTACCCCTAGTGGGTTCATTGAGCTGGGTTTCAGTCTTCCTCAGGGAGAAAAGTCAAAAACTCTGGAGTTTTATGTTAAAGATACCGGCGTAGGGATATCAAAAGAAAAGCAAAATATCATTTTTGAACGCTATGGTCAGGTAGAAGATATCTATACAAAAACACTTGAAGGAACCGGTTTGGGACTTCCCATAGCTAAAGAAATAATCAAAGCTATGGGCGGGGCCTTAACGTTGAATTCTGACTATGGAAAAGGCAGTATCTTTAAATTTTCACTACCTTACTTAGAAGAAGCTTCGAATCCCAAAAAATCAAAATTCAGAGAAGAAAATCTTTCAAGCGCTCTTGTTGGAGATTGGGAAAACAAAACTATTTTGATTGCTGATGATATTGAAGTCGTCCTGACTTTTTTCAAACATGCATTTCGCAATACCGGTGTCAGGTTATTACTTGCTAAAAACGGTCAGGAAGCCTGGGAGCTATTCAAGGAAAACAAGGATGCAATTGATCTCTGTATCTTAGATGTCCAGATGCCTATTTTGAATGGTTTAGATCTTGCTGTTAATATCAGGAAAATCAACAAAAACATCCCTTTGATTGCCCAGACCGGACTTGCTTTTAATATTTCGCCCCAGGATGCTTATGATGCAGGATACAACGATTGCTTGTATAAACCTGTAAAAATCAAAAACCTACAGAATATACTACAAAAATATATTGGTTAACTTTTGCTCTAGACCTGAGCAGATCACAATCCCTAAGTCATCGATTGGGGTCAAAAGCCTGAATATCAAATGATAATTTCTTACCGGAGATCAGTTCTTCAACTAATTTGGCAGTAGCCGGAGCAAGCGATATTCCCATCATGCTATGGCCCGTCGCAATAACGACATTCCGATACTTTCCGATGCGCCCAATATAGGGTAAACCATCGCTACTGCAAGGTCGTAATCCGGTCCAAATTTTATCTAGCCGGGGCACCTTCAAATCTATTTCAGGAAAAAATCTGCGAACAGAATTAACAATTCCTTCCACTTTGTGTTGTTTAATCATCCTTTGTACACCTCCTATTTCCATAGTCCCGGCAAAACGGGTAAACTGCTCATAAGGAGTCACGGAAACCCTGCCATCTACCAATATTGCCGGAGTAGTGATAAGCGAAGGACCGTAGTACTGGAAACTGTAACCTTTCCCCGGTTGAATCTTTGCCCGAACATTTAATTTCCTGAATATCCGCTGCGAAAAAGCTCCGGTCGCGATAACTAACTCATCGAATTTCATTTCCCCTTTACTTGTCTTTATGCCGCTGATTTTACCATTACTATCAATAAAATCGATCAACTCAGTATAAGCAACCATTGAAACATTTTTACACCTGCTGAGCAGATCAATCAAACCCAGTGTTAGTTTTTCAGGAGACAAGTGCGCATCACTTTTGTATAAAACACCTCCGGCTCCATCAATAATCGTTTCAGTCTGAAATCTTCTTAGTGCCTGTTTGTCAACCTTTTCAATATCAAGCCCCAATTCAATAGCCTGATCTGCAATTTTAAATTCTTCTTCCAGTTTTTCAAGGGAATGACAAAGCATGAGCAATCCTTTTTCTTTCAGTTGCATTCCTGGAATGTCATGGGATAGATCTTGATACAATTCTTTGCTGAGCAGATTAAAATCCAACAAAACTGACGCAGATTTTGCAACATGTTTTTCATTGCTCGAAGACCAAAACTCCATACCCCATTTCAGTAAATCGAGATTGGGTTTAAAATTCATAGAAAAGGGGCTAAATGGATTAAATATCCATTTAACACCTTGCAAGATGATACCCGGCGAAGCCAGCGGTATAAAATGACTGGGAACAATCATCCCGGCATTTCCAGTGGAACAATTGGTAAGGAAATCATATTTGTCAATAAGAGTTACTTCGTGACCTGCCTCTGCCAGATACCATGCAGCAGTAAGCCCCATAATTCCACCGCCAGCAACTAATACTTTCTTCATGTAATGATATAAAAATGGTTAGATTACCTGAAATCCATAAGCAAAAGGATCATCTTCGGTATCGATGATAATATTATTGTATCCGGTTATCCTGGCCCAGCCTTCAATTCCCGGAACAATCGCCGGAAAATCACCAACTGTTGCATATTCTTCAATGGTGCCGGTAAATTTGCTACCAATAATACTTTCGTGAATAAAAATATCGCCTTTTTTAAGTTTTCCTTTTGCAGACCATTGAGCCATACGAGCAGAAGTACCTGTTCCACAAGGAGAACGGTCGATTGCTTTATCGCCGTAAAATACAGCAGCTCTCGCCGTTGAAGCTGAGTCAATTGTTTTGCCGGTCCATAAAACATGGCTGACACCGGATATAAGATGATTCTCAGGGTGTGAAAAAGTGTACTTTTTGTTTATCAATTCCCTGATGGTACGACTCCAGGGAATAATCTCTGATGCGGTATGGTGATGCAATCCTCTAAAATTTTTTTGCGGGTCGATGATAGCGTAAAAATTTCCACCGTAAGCCACGTCAAAAGTTAACTTCCCCAAATCCGGCGATTCAATTTCAAGATTCTCTCCCGCCAGGTAGCTGGGAACATTAATGATTTTTACTGATTTAACTTTTTTCCCTTCCTGCTTATACCGGACCTTTATCAGTCCCGCCGGAACTTCAAGTTTTAAAAATCCGGGTATTTTTGGAACGATTAATCCTTCCTCAACAGCAACCGTCACCGTACCAATGGTTCCATGCCCGCACATTGGCAGGCATCCGCTGGTTTCGATAAATAAGATACCAGCATCGTTTTCAGAATCAGACGGTGGGAACAAAATACTTCCAGACATCATATCGTGGCCGCGGGGCTCAAACATCAACCCCTTTCGTATCCAGTCGAAATGCTCCATAAAATAGAGTCGCTTCTCGAACATGGAATTTCCTTTCAGCACAGGTCCGCCACCGGCAATCACTCTTACCGGATTCCCGCAGGTATGTGCATCCACACAAAAAAACATTTTACGCGACATCGCTTTCTCACTTAATACCAGACTGGGTTAACTCACCGTTTACTTTACGCCATATATGCAATGGGTTGGCCGACTGAAGTTCTGCAGGCAACAGTTCATCCGGAAAATCCTGAAAAGCTACCGGTCGCACAAATCGCTTAATAGCTTCAGTTCCTACAGAAGTAAACCGTGCATCGGTCGAAGCCGGGAAAGGCCCTCCGTGCTGCATCGACGCACATACTTCAACGCCCGTGGGCACTCCGTTAATGATTGACCGCCCGGCTTTTTGCTCCAAAATATTGAAAAGATCACGATTTTGTTTAAAATCATTTCCTGCAGCAAAAACCGAAACGGTAAGCTGACCTTTTAGACTACTTGCAAATTCCTGTAATTCACGCTCATTCTCACAGATAACTACCAGGGAAAATGGTCCGAAAACCTCATCCTGCAGGTTTGGGTTTTTCTTAAAATCAGAATAGTTGACCGTTGCTATGGCAGGATAGGCTTTCATTTGCTCATCCCCGGGTTCAACCTTTTCTGAAATCAGGTTTACTCCTTTTTCTTTGAGTGTCTCCGTTCTTTTTTTATTAAAATTATTCCAAATCCCTGCGTTCAGCATGGTTTGTCCTGCTATACTTTTTATTTCTGATGACAATACAGATAAAAATTGATCAAGAACTTCTCCTTTTACAGATGCCATCAGGCCGGGATTGGTACAAAACTGACCGGCGCCGGCTGTGATAGATCCAGCTAATTTATTTGCCACAGATTTAGCATCTTGTCGTATTTTTTCCGGTAAAAGGATTACAGGATTAACACTACCCATTTCTGCAAAAATGGGGATGGGTTCTTCACGTTCCTGAGCAGCTTTATATAAGGCCATCCCTCCATGATAGGAGCCGGTAAATGCCACAGATTTAGTCAGCGGATGTTTCACCAGCGAAAGGCCTAATTCATACGTGTTGGAATACAAAGTCGAAAAAATGCCATCAGGCATGCCTGTGCGCATTGCCGCCTTATTAATGGCTTCACCAACCAAAAAATTGGTTGAAGGATGTGAAGGATGTGCTTTCACAATCACCGGGTTCCCTGCTGCCAACGCTGAAACCGTATCTCCTCCGGCAGTTGAAAATGCCAATGGAAAATTACTGGCAGAGAAGACCACAACAGGGCCCACGGGCTTTGACATTCTCCTAATATCCGGCTTTGGAACAGGTTTACGCTCAGGGTTTGCCGTGTCCAAAGAAGCACCCACCCAGGAACCTTCCCGAATCAGATCGGCAAACATGGCTATCTGGCCCACAGTTCGTCCACGCTCACCTGTGATACGGGATTCAGGAAGTCCAGTTTCGGCAGCAGCCGTTTTGATAAGTTCATCACCCAACGCCATGATTTCCTCAGCGATGGTTTTCAGAAAAGCTGCTCTGGTCGCTCCTGATAGCGAGGAATATTCCGGAAAAGCTGATTGTGCTTTTTCCAGCGCTAAATTTATCTCCTCATGGGTTGCGACAATAAACTCATTTTGCAATTCCTTACCTGTTGCCGGGTTAAACGCTTTAAATTTCTTATTTCCAAGCGCGGATAAATCGTATCCAATTCTATTTTCTCCGTAAATCATTCGTTTCAATTTTAAAGGTTTAGATAATCCGGTAAAACCGGACGGATTTTCATTGCCTTGTCAATAATAGCCTGAACTTTCTTTCGCTCACCACCATAAAGTTTTAAACGGGGCTCACGAACATTTTCAGTGTTAATTCCCGTAGCAACACCTGCCAGTTTGATATTTTGAACAAGCTTGGTAGAAACATCCAGTTCCAGCAAAGGCAGGAACCAACGATAAATTTTCAATGCCTCACTGACTCTTCCGGCTTTAACCAATCGATAAATGGCCACCGTCTCTTTCGGAAAAGCATCAACCAGACCGGCTACCCACCCGTCAGCACCCATGAGCAAGCTTTCCAGGCTCAGCGTATCAACGCCCGTAAGCACTTTGATACGGCTGCCAAAAGTGTTGATCATCCGGGTAACGTTTGAAATATCACGCGTTGATTCTTTCACAGCCTGAATATTTTCACATGCAACCAACTCTTTGAACATTTCAATAGTAACATGAATCTTATAGTCGACCGGATTGTTATAAATAATTATTGGCAGGTTTGTTGATTTAGCCACTTTTTTCAAGAAAGTTACTGTTTCAAGGTCATCAGATGTATAACGCATAGGGGGAAGTAACATCAGACCGCTTGCTCCTAAATCTTCTGCTTTTTTTGCAGCATAACATGCCTGAACTGTTGTCTGCTCGGCAACATTCATCAAAACCGGTAGCATTGAGCCATAGCGACTTACAGTAAATTTAAGCAAAGCGTCTTTTTCTTCTGCGGAAATCGTACTTGCTTCTCCCAGTGACCCTCCCAGGATGAGACCGTTTACACCGGCTTCAACGAGCGCATCATAATTTTTCTCAATAGCAACAAAGTCAAGTTTGTCGTCATCTGTAAACATTGTCGTAACTGCGGGATAAACACCTTTCCAATCGATTTTCATTGTATCAACTTTAGTTTTGTATTTTATTTAGAATTCGTCTAAACAAAAATATGAAGCTTAAAGACGAAAATCGACGCAAGAATTATCCAAAAATGATACTTTTTTAACCTATTTTTGCAACTCAAATTTTAATAGAAGATAATATACAACATGAAGGTACTTCCATTTAATGTTTATAAAACTGATGATGAGTCTTTCCTGGTTCAGATAGAGAATGAATCTCATTTTTATGGCGAGTTGCACACGCATCCTGAAATACAGATAACTTACATCAAGGAGAGTACCGGAACGCTTGTTGCCGGTGATCACATTGGAACATTCGGTCCGGGAGACATGATCATCATCGGTTCAAACCAACCCCATGTTTTCAAAAACGATCCTGAATATTTTGATGGAGAACAAGGGTTGAAAGCCCATTGTATCTCACTTTTCTTACCCAAAAACATGTTCGGTGAGGCTTTTATGTCGATGCCTGAAGTTGCCTTGCTCAACAATTTCTTCACGGTGAGTGAAAGGGGAATATTGCTTGACAAAGCTGAATCAAAAACATTATTGCCATTAATCAATGCATTTCAAAGTTCGGAAGGATTCTCAAAACTGGTTGTTCTATTTAATTTGCTTGAGAAAATAATTACGTGCCGTCATTACACCTTGTTATCCTCATCGGTTCTTAAAAAAGAATTGAACGAGAAGGAAGGAAAACGAATTAACTCCATTTACCAGTTTACGCTCAAGGAATATGCAAACCCTATCTCCATTGAGCAGGTGGCAGGATTAGCAAACCTCACACCTCAGTCGTTCTGCAGGTATTTTAAAAAACACACCCGAAAAAGCTACACACGTTTTCTTAATGAAATCAGAATTGGGCATGCCTGCAAAATGTTACAGGACTCAAATAATTCTGTATCATCCATTTGCTTTGCTTCGGGATTCAACAATCTTTCGAACTTTAACCGACAGTTCAAAGCCCTCATGGGGATGCCGCCAAAAGAGTACCGGAAGAATTTATTGCAGAGCAGAAAGTAATATTTAACGTGAATTCGATATAATTTTATTTGGGTTAAAGCCCGACTCTCTTTCCTGACGGCAGTCAGGAATGCCGGGCTTAGTGATCAATACACTTACTGCCTGATAAATAGATAACTAAGACGGGCATAAATGCCCGTCACGAGGGAAAACGCTCTACTGGCTTTAGCCCAATCTAATCTCTCTTTTAACTCATTTCATGTAATCTCAAAGGCTTTTTGTAAGAATAGATTGAGAAAGATTGTTGTCATTCATTCAGAAGTGATAGGATTTTGTGTTTTCATGCATTTCTTATATCGAACTCACGTTATTTTATTCTAATGAAAATACTTTATTGTTTTTCAGGCCGATAATTCTGCACTGAATATACCAAAGCAGGTTCAACCGTAGCCCTTTTGCAAATACTATCTGTTGCTGACTTCAATACAATCCTGTAAATCCCCGGTTTTGCACGACAGGTATTCCACTGTACATGATGTAATCCTTTGGAAGTAGAAGCTTTCAGCTTTGCCATCTCTTTGCCGTTTTTGTTGTAAACCTCTACCGATAAAGCCCCGGTAATCGGTTTTCCCAAACAATAATTAATACGCAGTCCATTAGGTTCGTTGGGTGTAAAAATATGCCGGTCACCCATCAGCTGCGTATTTCCCCAAAATTCTGCCTGCGAATAATTTCTTGCAGGTTTAGGCTGAATATCAAACAGGTGCATTTTTTCTTTAAGGATTTTCGGAGTCATTTGTTGAAGAACGGAAATCGGGGTAATCCACATTCCACGCCCATAAGTTCCTGCTATCAAATCATTCTCCCGTGGTTGAATTTTCAAATCTTTAACCGGTACGGTGGGCATGTTTCCTTTTAATGGAATCCAGCTCTGCCCCCCGTTCAAGCTGAAAAAAATTCCCCTGTCGTCACCTACAAAAAGCAGATTAGGATTTTTATGATCTTCAATAATAACATTGACAGGTTCATCAGGCAATCCTTTTGAGATATTCTGCCATGTTTTACCGCCATCCGTAGTTTTGAAAACATAAGGTTTAAAATCATCGCGTTTGAAACCGTTTTTCGTCACATAAGCCGTATTTGCAGAGAAATGGGAAGCATAAACCCGGCTCACCCAACGATTTGTTGGACCGCCAACCGCCGCAATCTTTTGAGTCATATTCTCCAGTTTCTTCCCAAAATCACGAAGAAGCCAGACACGGCCGTCGTCAGTTCCTACCCAAATTAACCCGGCTTTTACAGGGGACTCTGAAATGGTGGTGATGGTGCAATAATGCATAAAGCCTTGTCCGTGAATCTTTTTTGGATTATCTGTAGTCAAATCAGGCGTAATCGCTTTCCAGTGGTTCCCACGATCTGTAGATTGTAATAGCTTTTGTGCTCCTATAAAAATCATTTTTGAATCATGAGGAGAAATTATCAGCGGTGTATCCCAACAAAAACGATATTTGGGCTGACCTGCAGGAGCTTTCGGGGTGATATCTTTCCTGGTACTATTTGCCTGATCATCCCGGACAGGCAACCCGAACTGCGTTGTGGTATAAATCCAACGGTTATTGGTGGTATCAACAGCCACATACATACCATCCCATTTACCAACCAAAGCCCAATCAAGTTCATCAATTTCACCTTTCCAACTGTTGCTGGGGCCTTTCCAGGCTTCATGATCCTGAAGACCAGAGTACACATTATAAGGTTTTTGCATATCGTATGCAACGTTATACACTTCACCCAAAGGGATATTAAAATAATGGTCCGCCGTTTTTCCTTTATCCCAACTGACATACAATCCTCCATCACTTCCAATGATCAGGTGTTTCGGGTCAGAAGGATCTATCCACATACAACGAAAATCACCAAACACATTGGGAAGAAAAGAGGTCTGTCCATCTTTCAGATAATGCCACGTCTTGCCTCCGTCATTCGAATAAGGCATGGTTTCCGACAACACGTAAATCCGGTTTTCGTTGTCGGGGTCAACAAATATTTTATTGAATGAGTAAGGTGCTTTGTCTGAGATGTTTGTAGTATCATTATTTGTTTTCATCCAGTGACGGCCACCATCGATACTTTTATAAACATTGTCCCAAATCCCTTCACCTATTGGTTTCAAATTGGGGTTGATTGTTTTTTCATATTCTTTCTCATGAAGGAAATTTTGCGACCTAATCACTGCATAAATGATTTTAGGATTTTTGGGGAATATTGTCAGACCGATACGTCCCAACTTTCCTTTAGGAAGTCCGTTGGTAAGTTTTTTCCAATGCCGTCCGGCATCAGATGTTTTATAGATTCCGCTATTTTTCCCGATTCCTATAAAAGTCCAGGGGAGCCTTGTTTTCTGATAGGCAGCCGCATACAACACCTTTGGATTTTTCGGATCCATTTTCAGATCGATAAATCCCGTACTATCATTTATATACAACACTTTCTTCCAGTGTTTACCTCCATCAACCGTCTTGAAAATACCGCGTTGGGCATTGGGTGTAAACAAGTGCCCCATCACAGCTGCGTAAACCACATTAGGATTAGTTGGGTCAATTTGAATTGCTGCAATGTGTTGCGAGTCCTTCAACCCCATATCTTGCCAGGTTTTACCGGCATTGGTCGATTTAAAAATTCCTTTTCCACTGTAAGAATACCGGGCGCCGAAAGATTCTCCGGTTCCCACCCAAACAATGTTTGGATTGGAAGGAGCCACTGCAATAGCACCAATGCTGCCGGAACCCACACTATCAAAAACAGGCGTAAAAGTAGTCCCGTTGTTTACAGTTTTCCAAACGCCTCCATTTCTGCTCCCTACATAAAATGTATGATCCAACGGCTTGCCATTATTCAACGGAACCGCGATGCAGGAAATCCAAGAACCGGTTCTGAACGGCCCCAGATTACGAAAATGAAAATTATTTAAGAAATTATTACTCAACGAACTTTGAGCAATCAACCCTGTTGTTGCGATCAAAAACAGGACTAACACGGCGCAAAACTTTTTCATAAATATATATTTAAGGTCGCTTGACACAACCACTTTTTCTATTTAAATCTCTTTTGTAAGCCCCTTCAAATAGGCTTTCAATTCATTATTTACAAGAGGAGAAAGTTCATCGTAAACCCAACGATGATAATGATTTATCCAATCAATTTCTACCGGAGTCAACTGACTCTTTTCGATGGCATTGGTATCAATCGGGCAAACCGTCAGTGTTTCAAAACGCAGAAAATTCCCAAATTCCGTCGATTCATCTTTCACACAAACCATCACATTTTCTGTTCTCAAACCATATTCTCCCTCACGGTAAAGACCGGGTTCGTTAGACATCACCATCCCGGCTTCGATAACCCTGTCGTTAAATTCCTGTCGAATGCTCATTGGGCCTTCGTGAACGTTGAGGAAATATCCAACGCCGTGTCCAGTTCCATGACCATAATTCAAACCCTGCTGCCACAGCGCATGTCGCGCCAGAATATCCAAATGATAACCGCGGGTATTCTCTGGAAATTTTGCCAGAGTCAAGTCAATCATTCCCTTGAGCACCTTAGTAAAGTCTGACTTCTGACGTTGTGTCAACTCCGAAAGTGCCACCGTCCGGGTAATATCTGTTGTGCCATCACTATACTGCCCACCGGAATCAAACAGTAAAAACCCGTCCTTTCCAATCTGCAAGGCAATTTCTTCTGTAACATGAAGATGTACAATGGCTCCATGTTCTTTATAACCAACGATAGGATAAAAACTAATGCCTTTAAATCCCTGTTGTTTCGACCTGAGTTCATTCAGTTTCTCAGCAACCTGAAACTCATTGACCGCTTCTTTTCCCACATTGTTTTCCAGCCAGTACAAGAATTCAAGCATGGCAACACCATCTTTGCGCATGGCATTCCTGATATTTGCTATTTCTTTTTCAGTCTTAATTGCCTTCAATCTGGTAGGTACTGACAGCCCTTCAATAATTTGACATTGTTCTGGAATACATTTCCTAACGGCCTGACTGGTGCGATCGGCATCCACCAATACTTTTGTAGTACCCGGTAAATGCAGAACAAAATCTTCGACATCTTCGTAAGCTTTTATCTCAATCCCCTCGGCTTCTAACTTACCCTGCAACTCCTTTGAAATCTTCCGAATATCAGTAAACAGTACTATTTTGTCTCTGGACACGCATCCATATCCTACAAAAACCGGGTTACATTCTACGTCGCTTCCGCGAAGATTCAGCGTCCATGCCAAATCATCAAGCGCAGTAATAATCTGCATATTGGCCCCGGCTTTTTCGAGCTCATCGCAGACAGCATTGATTTTTGCTTTTCTGTCAACAACTGCAAATTGAATTTCATGTTCAAAGATCGGAGCCTCCGGCAACCCCGGGCGATCCGGCCAAAAATCATTCAACAAGTCACCAGATTCCACCAGTTCAATGGAAACTTCTTCCAAATCCTTTTTCATTTGCCTGAACTGGTTGACAGAAACACACCAGGCATCGGTTCCTACTTTGGCTCCCTTATCAAGATTCATTTTCAACCAGGCTGCCGGGCCCACGGCATCCGGAACACGTAATTTCATCATTTCTATTCCGGTTCCTGAAAGCTGTTCTTCCGCCTGTAAAAAATAACGGGAATCGGTCCAGAGCGCAGCTTTATTCCGTCCCACGACGACCATTCCGTAAGAGCCGGTAAAACCGCTGATAAATGCCCGCGTCTGCCATCTTTCAGGCAGATACTCACTCATGTGCGGATCTGTTCCAAAGACGACATAGGCATCCAACTTATTTTCTTCCATTTTTGCCCTGAGAGCACTGATTCTGTCTTTAATTGAATTACTCATTTTAATTACTTATTTAAATTGTCCATTTTATAAAATGCAAAAGGCAAGGCCTTAGCAAAACTAGAAAAAAGCTGAATTCTTAATGACCCTTCTCCAAGACTAAATCGAAACAATAAAGAAGATGTTTTGCCAAGGCCTTCCTTTGTGCTTAAAATGCCTTGGCCCGTTCCGTTTCAACCTCTTCTATCGTCTTTGCCAATCGTTTTCCCAATAATTTGCAGCCATCCTCCGTGATAAGAAAATCTTCTTCATTTCTAACGCCGCTAAAATCCTTATACGATTCAACTTTCTCATAATTAATGAATTCAGAGAATTTATTCTGTGATTTCCATAGATCAATCAGTTCCGGAATAAAATAGATGCCTGGTTCAATAGTAAGCACATAACCGGGTTTTAGCTCACGCCCTAATCGAAGGGATTTTATTCCAAACAACGTACTTTTTTCTTTGCCGCCGTATCCAACATATTTTTCACCCAGGTTTTCCATATCATGAACATCAAGTCCCATCAAATGGCCAGTTCCGCAAGGGAAAAACAAAGCGTGTGCCCCGGCCTGAATTGCTTCTTCTGTATCACCTTTTACAAATCCCATTTCTTTCAATCCATTAAACAATGTCCGGGCAGCTTCAAAATGGACTTCCTTGAAATTGATGCCAGGTTTCAGCTTTGCGATAGCTGCTTCGTGGGCATCCAGTGCAATTTGGTAAATCTCTTTTTGGCGGGTTGTGAATTTTTGAGAAACCGGGAATGTACTCGACATATCGCCGGCATAGTGCAGACCATTTTCCGCTCCTGCATCCAAAAGCAGCATATCACCTTCTTTTAACACATTTCCATGATAATGATTGTGAAGCGTTTGCCCGTTGATTGTAGCAATCGTAGGAAATGAAAGCTCGCCACCTGCAGCTAATGCCACTTCACGCACCCTGGCAGCCACTTGGGCTTCCGTCATACCAGGACGTGCATAACGCATGGCAGCAAAGTGCATATCAACAGTTACATTAACAGCAGCCTCCAACTGCTCAATTTCTTCTGCAGATTTCAGGTTGCGCTGTTCACCTACTGCCACAATCAACTGGGTAGAAGCATAAGTGTTTATGCCATTCACATCCAAGCCAAGCAAATTATGAAGTTTAATCTGATGTTCGGGTCTGTAGGCAGGCAGGAAGTGAATTTTACGCTTTGACTCAACCTGTTTTGCAATGAAATTGTATAATTCTTTTAAGGAGCCTGTGTTCTCAACACCGGATTCTAAGCTGCGCTCCGCTATTTTAGGTTGGGAACCCATCCATACAATATCATCAATCGTAAAATCATCGCCGAAAATATAATCCTTACCATTTTCAGTATCTATAATCCCGAACAATCCGGGATGATCTATACCAAAATAGTAAAGAAAACTACTATCCTGTCTGAAATGATAGGTATTATCCAGGTAATTCATTGAGCTTTCCTCGTTTCCAAGGAAAAGCAGAATATCGCCTTTAAAATTTTCTTTCAATGCCTGGCGACGGCTGACATATATATCTTTTTGAAACATAACTTTAAAATTTATTTTAATTTTTTAAACAAAAACTCTTTCGGAGGTGTTATTCCCCATAGATTTTTTACAAAAAAGTCCATTCTTTTGCGAATGAAATACAGATTTCCCCAAAGTTTACCATGATTCATATTTGGGAAAATCAACATCTGGAAATCTTTATTATCCAGAATCAATTGATCGGCCATTCGCAGGGTACATTCCGGGTTTACATTGTTATCCATATCACCACAACAAAGCAGCAATTTTCCACGGAGGTTGTTGGCCAATTTAATATTGGATTGATTAATATAGTAGTCCTTTGGATTCCCTTTGAACGGATGGGGCCATCTTTTGTTTGCAGGCATCAATTTCCCATTAAACCCATAAGGCATTCCCATATATTGCTCAGGCCACCAGGCTTTTGCCATGCGTTGGTCCTGATTTCCAGAGCCAGCGACGGCTACTTTATAAAATTCAGGATGGATAAGCATGGCATGAACTGCATCATATCCGCCTGCCGAGTAGCCAAATATGCCAACCCGGGTAGTATCCATAAAATGGTATTTCTTCGCCAGCTGTTTGATGGCTGCAATGTGATCAAGTGACCCGATATCACCCAGATTGTGGTACGAATAGTCGTGAAACTTCTTAGACCTCATAGCTGTTCCCAGGCCGTCCACTTTTATCACAATAAACCCGACTTCTGCCAATGATTGGGCATCATTCCATATCCCGCCAATGAAATTTTTTGGAGTATTCACGGCCTGTGGACCGGAATAAGTATCGTCTAAAACAGGATATTTCTTGTTCGGATTAAAGGTTGAAGGATAGAAAATAACGCCATAGATATTGGTTTTCCCGTCCCTGGCTTTTGCAACAAAGCGTTGCGGATATTTCCAACCGGCAGCAAGTAACCCTGAGATGTTTGCTTTTTGCAAAGTTTTTATCAGCTTACCGTCTGAAGATCTCCTTAAAACACTTACTGTGGGCAGGTCAACCCGGGAATAATTATCTACAAAATATTTCCCGTTTGAAGAAATGGACACCCGATGATCAGCATCCTCCGGAGTAAGACATTTCAGGTGATGCCCGTTAAAATCAACCCTATATAGAAATTTAAAATAAGGATCAATTCCCGGCTTCTTACCTCCTGCCGTAAAATAAATCACGTGTTTTTTTTCATCTACATATTTAATACCTCTTACAACATAATCTCCGTTTGTAATCCGGTTGATCAATTTGCCCGTTTTTCCATTAAACAGATAAAGCTGATTCCAACCGCTCCTTTCAGAAGAAGCAATAACCTCTGCCCCGTTTCCAACCAAATAATTAAATTCCAGTTGTGAATCAATCATCGGACTTCCTGTATCATGAACAGCAACATGAACATCTCCTGTTTTAGGATCAGCAAAAAACAAATCGTAGGATTTGTAACCCCTTGTAAATCTTGAAAAATAGATTTGTTTATTATCTTTTGTCCAGGTTGCCGAGATATTATTACAGAATGTGGCAGAAGGTTTCACATGGATGGGGGTCTTTGTTTTATTCTGAACATTAAACACATAGTACTTCCACGTCGGGGCTTTCTCACCGGGCAGCGGACGCTCGTAAGACCAGATTTTTGCTTTCACCCCTGTCTTGGGCATCGATTGGTAGAGATACAACCGGCCCACGCCCCTGTTGTCTTCTTTAAAAGTTACAAAGTATTTACTGTCGCCGGACCAGGTAACATCTATGGTGGGATTATAAACATATCCTTTGGATTCATCCCTTAACTTATACCATGATTTCGCACTGGCATAGTCATCATCTCTGATTCCGTCTTTGGTTAATTGAGTTATTTTTCCTGTCACGGTAGAACGGAGAAAAAGATTGTGTTGTTTAACAAAGACTATCCATTTACCATCAGGAGATTTTGATTCATTCTTCTTCAACCCTGCTTTCTTTTTGATTTTAAATAACTTATCAGATTTCAGTGCATATTTAAAGCGCTTCTTCTTAATCTTAAAAGTTATGGAGTCCTGATTTTTTGAATATTCAAGCTGTTCCAGGGGAATCGAATCGGGTTTAATTTTCTTGTTCAATGCCTTGGAAAGTGCCTCAGCTAATTTTTGCTGATTAAATGCTGCTGTAACGCGACCATTTTTTGCGTTTACTGTTAAGAATTTATAGCCGTCTTTCGTTTGAGTTCGATACCAGAATACATCAGTTTTACGAATCCAGTTTGGCCGTAGCTCCCAATTCTTTACAAGCTTCAGAACATTACAATACAGAAATTTTTCTGCATTTTGGTAATCCTTCCTTGTTCCCTGTGCTTGTACAGCTGTTGCTGAAATCAGTAAAAGCATAACCAGACCTAAAAGAGTAGCTGTAATTTTTCTCATATTATTTCTTTTTTATAATTGGTAATTTGAATTTAGAATATGATTTCTCACAAGTCCATTGGGTGGTAAAAAATCCTACCATTCTCAGGAATTCTTCTGTAGAAAAACAACGAACACTGCATGGCGAATAGCCACCGCGTAAAGTTTGACGCGTATTTTGCCACAGCGGGATGTAAATTATTTCATTTTAAACAAAAGCCGTTTCAACATGAAAAAATTCTAACAGAATGTTTTATGGTAATTAAAAAAATGGACTATCTGAGCATGCTATTAACACGAAATATTACAAATACACTCATGAAAATATCTCATTAAATAACTATTTATCAGACAATTATAATAGGAGATTCAATAAATCCAGCATTCAAACAAGCCCTTACCAAACTTGTGGTATAAAATGAAGTGAATATTCAGAATATCTGTTATCATTCCAGGGTTTATTGATATTTTCTTAGAAACCAGTACCAAAGATTTGTAATTTCTTTTTAAAAAACCAAAATTTTTT
>CAZGZO010000001.1:12872-46042 GCA_964529695.1 uncultured Lentimicrobiaceae bacterium | reverse complement strand
ACAATGATTCAGCATTGCGGAATAATCGGATCTGAGGAATTGCTAATGATTTTAGCAGCTATCCTCTTGTTGTTTGGAGGGAAAAAAATTCCTGAACTTGCCAAAGGTCTGGGAAAAGGGATTCATGAATTTAAAAAAGCCTCTCAGGATGATGGGCTGGTCAGTGATCTGAAAGATGTCGCCTCAGAAGTTGGCGACCTTAAAAAGGATGTACAGAAAATGAATCCTAAAACCATTCTGAAGGACGCTACTAAAATTAAGGAAAAGTAGCATTTCGGTATTTCCTGATAATTCAACATGTTTTGGCTTTCCGCTATAAGAAAGCTTTTGATACACTCTTTCCTATCAGTGCAAAAGAATTTCTATACGCCTTTCTTTTGCGTATTCTCCAATAAATTTTCTTTCTTCTAAACCTTTCTATTCCTTAATTATTTTTTTGTTATAAACACGTTTACTACTTCTTACCTTCAACAAATACATGCCTGAAGGCAATGAATTTATCGTAGCATTTTGAAGTGTTATTGTCTTTGTTCCATTCGGATAAGATTTCTGAAAAACCAACTGGCCACTAAGGTTAAATATCTTCAAAGCCAGTTTACCTTTAACATTCACTAATTTAACGTACAAATAATAGCGAAAAGGATTGGGAATAACCTGAATATTTTCGGTAGTATCCTGAGAATAATCGTTCAGACCAGTAGGAAACTCTACAGACAACAATGAATCTGCTTTTGCAAAATCAGGAATACCCCAGCCCATATAATTGTTTGGTGATGTGTGATTGGAAGCAGTTTCCTTGATAGCATTCATAATTTGGACATTAGTTGCTTTGGGATGCGCCTGCCACAAACAGGCACACATACCGGCGATGATTGGTGATGAAAAAGAAGTTCCGTCTCCATAAACAACGCTGTTGTTTCCATCTGCAACTGTAGTACCCATGCCCATGGCCATTACAGTGGGTTTTATTCTACCGTCATAAGTAGGTCCGATGGAACTAAAATAGGCTCGCACTCCGTAAGCATCCACAGCGCCAATTGTAAAAACACTATCTCCATCAGCAGGTGCTCCAATCCATGGAAACGTGGAACTGAGCCCATCGTTGCCGGCGCTATTCACAACCAAAATTCCTTTGCTGGCTGCTATTTCAGCTCCAACTGTAGAAATTGCCGTTCTTCCATTCATGTCAGCATAAGTATGCGATGCTGAAGTATCATCAAAAGTTGTATATCCCAAAGAGCTGTTGATCACATCAGCGCCTACACTGTCTGCAAATTCAGCAGCGCAGACCCAATTGTATTCCTCAATCACATTCTCTGAAGTAACATCTTCGGAACGAAGCAACCAATATGAGGCTTTAGGAGCTGTTCCTATCATCAAATTTGGTTCATAAGCAGCCATACAAGAAAGTACCTCTCGTCCGTGCGTACTTATGGTGTAAACATTACCACCAGGATAAACAAAATCTTTAGTCCCTAAAATTCTGTTCTGTGCGCGTAAGCTGTCAAAAACCGTTTGGTTCTGAACATTCTCAAATCCCCCATCCAACACTGCAATGACCATATTCTGCCCCAGGTATCCCGAATTATGAAGCGGAATTCCATCTATCTGTTTGATTTGTGTCAGCGCTTGACCGTATTCTCTTTCTGTAAACGACGTAGCTTTAAGTTCAGGATTTGGATTCTCCTTTGAAACAGTCTCATTCTTAAAGAAATCTTTTTCTTTAACCGGACCGTTTTTAAAAGTAACTGTCTTTTTTACAAATGGCAACATTTCAACACTGTCAACCAGGTTTTTATTATTTGTATAAATAACGACTCCATTCAACCATTTAGATGCTTCCAGAACTGTTACTCCTTTTTCTTTAACCTGTGTTATGTATTGAGGATTAACGGGCAGATCATTTTCCTGAATAGCAATACCATGGGCAGTTCTTCTGGCCAAAGCACGGGCGGACAAAAAAGCTTCCGGTTTGGAAATAGAATAGGGAGAATTATTCTTATCCGTAAACTGAATAAAATACTTATTTGGAGCCACAGTTTGGCCTGAAACCCGGAATAGGACGAGCAATAGAAAGCCCAAAAATATAAGACGTATTTTATTCATAATCCGCATTAGAAATCAGACAATAAAGGTAACCAAATTGCCTTTTTCTAACAACGGATTACTTCTAAAAAAATTCTATTCAGCATCATCTTTCATAATACAACCAGTATTACAGTTTCATGTAATTATCTGATTTATTTACATCCGGAATCTTGCTGTCACCGAGGGTTACTGCTTTGATTTTTTTATTTTTATCAACCTGAATAACTGCTCGCTGCATATTATCTTCCCAAATAGAAGGTGATTTAGTAATATTTTCTGAGGTACCATCTTTAAATTCAACTTTCAAATGAATAGGCATAGGAAGCCCGCCAAGGTTGGCAACCACAATTTGATTCGCTTGCGTTACTTTTATCAGGCCCTGATCAGCATAACCGGGACCGAAAAACCAGGGTTTAATAAACCACCAGAGACTCTTGCCGTAGTCATGTTGAAAAACATTGAAAAAATCGAATGGAATGGGATGTTTTCCGTGCCAGGTTTTAATGAAAGTCAACAGGGCATGTTTAAAAGCTTTTTGGCCCATGATATCTTCAAGATATTTGTAGGCCAGATAGGGTCTGGTATAGGCTTGAATTGCATAATACGACCAGTTATCAAAATTATTTGAAGGAACCATCAGCGGCAATTCATACTGGCGTCCGCTGGTTTTGCTAAACATCCCGGCATATCTTTGAGCATAATGGTTTTTTGGAAAATGATAATTAATAAAAGCACCTGTAAAAAACGTAGCCCAGCCTTCGTCCATCCAGGCATACTTCCGTTCGTTGGTTCCCATGAAGAAAGGGAAATAAGAATGTGAAATTTCATGAAAAACAACTTCAGCATCTCTCACAGAGTCGTTCGGATCACCGTCATTGGCCATCATAGGCGTCTCCATTCCACCGCCCCGAGTACCATTATCAAAAGAAGTCATATGTTCATATGGATAGGGATAACCCGGCAACTGGTATGACAAAAACTTGATGCTTTCATGAGCATAACGGGCAGCTTTTTCAAAATATTTTGAAGAATCCGGAAAAACAGCGTCCACTCTGACACGTCTTCCGGTAGCAGAATCAACCAAAACAGAAGAAGCTTCCCAATTATATTTTAATGTGGCTGCA
This sequence comes from uncultured Lentimicrobiaceae bacterium, assembly GCA_964529695.1. Taxonomy (GTDB): domain Bacteria; phylum Bacteroidota; class Bacteroidia; order Bacteroidales; family F082; genus Sulfidibacterium. The sequence goes on along the minus strand of CAZGZO010000001.1, from coordinate 42,830 downwards.
AAGGAGAAGTCAGTTACATAATGAGCCGTAAAATTCCATGTGTTAGGTTTATTGGTTTTTAATACTTTATGTTCCTGCCAGTCTTTTTGATTAATCACTGAAATAACCTCATCGGACTTGGCCACCTTTTTGAGACGCTTTAATATCGGCCTTGCATAAATTTCCTTTGGATTATTCAGATGGCCTGTAGCCCAAACAGCGTATCCCGGAGGTGTTGTAAGGGTTACCTTATAATTGTTAAAATCGTTATAGAATTCAGTAATTCCATTGAAATTTACCATATCCCAACCGCTAACATCATCAAAAACCGCGATTTGAGGATACCAATAGGCAATTAAAAACCTACCTTTTCCATATTCTCCCATCCGGCCGTGGCTGATTTCCGGGATATGAAATTCCCAACTTGCTTCCAAAGTGATAGAATCTCCGGGCAACAATGGCTTTATCAGCCTTATCGGGTTATTGGTACCAAAATAATAACTCATTCTGGCCGAGGGCATTTTGGCTTTGAGCCCGTCAATTTTCAAAGAGAAAATCTTAACGCCATTGGTAACATCCTTTGGGTTGATCCCGCTGGCTCGAATTCCTCCTTTCTTATACATGTTCTGATACAACCTGATAACAATCATTTTAAGTGTATCCGGACTGTTATTAAAATAGGTTACCTTTTCGCTTCCTTTTAAAAGGCTTTGCTGTGCAAGCAAAGTTGCTTTAATGTTGTAATTAGCGTGGTTTTCCCAGTATTTTGGACCAGGATTACCTGACATGGAACGGGTCTTATTTCTAAATGCTTTTTGTACCTCAAGAGGCACTAACTGGCGACTTTGGCCAAATAATGAAGTGACTGAAAATGATAAAATCATAACAGTACCCCAAAAAGTAATTCTTTGCATAATAAAATATTTTAAGTCGCGTAAAGTTAGCAAATGTGTCTTAAGTTTGTTCTTGTTTTGCTTAAAATATCAAGTACCAGCATGTTTTCATAAAATTTTGATGCTATTGCATAATACTTTTGATCTTTCTTATTTTTGATCTATGGAAAGCATCCCTCTTTTTCTAAGAAAAGTTTTCGCCGACCCGAAATTGGCAGATCAAATATTTGAGCGTAGTCATCTATTGGAGGTTTCCAATCGGCAATCAATTATCAATCAAGGAGATTACATCAAAGTGATTCCCCTGGTTATATCCGGAAAAATTAAAGTCTTCCGACAAGATGAATCAGGAAAAGAAGTGATGTTGTACGCTATCAAGCCCGGCGAAACCTGCGCCCTCACCCTGGCTTCAGGCCTCCGGCATCAACAAAGTGCTGTTTTTGCTGAAACAGAGACTGAAACCCAACTACTTGCCATTCCTTTGGAAGATTTGGAACAATTGCTGATTTCCTTCCCCAAATTGAACGAGTTTATCGTAAAAACCTTTCATATTCGCTTTGAGGAATTAATCCGTGTGGTAGATTCTTTCACCTTCCGCACCATCGAATTCCGACTTGTTCGACTGTTAAAAGAAATGAACAACGGCAACAATATTATAAAAACTACCCACCAGGAGCTGGCCGATCATCTGGCAACTGCGCGGGAAGTGGTCTCCCGGCTTTTGAAGCAACTCGAAAAAGAGAAAAAAATCATCAACCATCGTGGATATATTGAAATAGTTGATCTTATGTAACTTTTGTCACCAAAAAACCGATCTACAATTGTTATTTTTGTACAGTAAAACAAAAAACGAGAGCTATGAAACAAAATGTTGGAAATGCAGACAAAATTGTCCGATGGATTATCGGAATCGTAATCGCCGGATTGGGGATTTATTTCAAAAGCTGGTGGGGGTTAATTGCTATTATTCCCATTGCCACAGCACTTTTCAGCTTCTGTCCGCTTTGGGCAATACTTAGGGTTTCAACGATGAAAAAATCTTAAACCTGGTAAAAAAGAGACAAGCTGTATTTTATCAATTAGGAGGATATTTTAAACTTATTAACGCTGTAACCCTGCGGTTATAGCGTTTTTATGTCAGTAATTATACATTTATTCTGAATTAAGTTCTGCTTAAATTTTAAATTAGAAAATCCTTCTGCAGCGATTCATTCCGATTCTGAAAACCAGGTTTTTACCCAGTTTTCTTAACAAGCAGTGTTTAACAACTATTTTTCTCAAGCCTTGTTTTTCTTGCCCAATCGTATACTTTTGTAAGAAATTTAGGAGAAATGTCAGTAGAATATAATGATGAAAGTATCAGGTCGCTGGACTGGAAAGAACATATCCGGCTAAGGCCGGGAATGTACATTGGTAAGTTGGGAGATGGAAATTCTCCTGACGATGGAATATACGTGCTTCTAAAAGAAATTCTAGATAATTCTATTGATGAATACATCATGGGCAATGGGAAATCCATCGAAGTTACCATTGAAGATAGAACTGTTACCGTCCGTGATTATGGTAGAGGAATGCCTCTGGGAAAAGTCCAAGCATGTGTTAGTCAGATAAATACAGGCGCAAAATATGATTCTAAAGTTTTCAAAAAGTCTGTAGGTCTGAATGGAGTTGGTTCCAAAGCTGTAAATGCTTTGTCTTCGTATTTCCGTGTTCAATCTATCCGTGAGGGGAAAACTAAAATTGTAGAATACAACAAAGGAGAACTCGTTAAGGATGAACCAATCCGGGAAAGTACTGAAAAGCAAGGGACTTTAGTAACTTTTATTCCTGATGAAGATGTCTTTGTTAATTTTCGTTATATCTCTGATTATGTGGAAGAAATGCTGTGGAATTATGTGTTTCTGAATAATGGCATTACCATTCTTTACAACGGCCAGTCCATGCAGGCAAAAAACGGTTTGCTTGATTTACTGGAACACAACATTGATGGAAATGGCCCTGTCACCTACCCCATCATCCGTATTCAGGAAGGGGATTTTGAATGTGCATTCTCCCACAGTTCACGCTCCTACTCAGAAGAATATTATTCGTTTGTAAATGGCCAGCATACAACACAAGGAGGCACGCATCAAAGTGCTTTCAGAGAAGCCCTCGTAAAGACATTGCGCGAGTTTTATAAAAAGGATTTTGACACCAGCGATATCCGTACTTCGCTCATTGCTGCCGTAAGTGTTAAAGTGCAGGAACCGGTTTTCGAATCTCAAACAAAAACCAAGCTGGGTTCGCAATATCTCGAACCTAATGGCCAAAGTATTCGAAATTATATCGTTGACATCATCAAAAGAAATCTCGACAACTTCCTGCATATCAACACAGAAACAGCTGATTTGCTTTACCGCAAGATTCTGGAATCAGAAAAAGAACGTAAAGAAATGGCCGGCATTAAAAAGTTGGCACGTGAAAGCATTAAAAAGGCCAGTCTGCACAACAAAAAACTCAGGGATTGCAGGGTTCAGCTTAATTCAAATCATGAAAATCGTTTAGAGTCAACACTTTTTATCACTGAGGGAGATTCTGCAAGTGGTTCCATCACGAAGTCTAGAAATGTTCAGACTCAGGCAGTATTCAGTTTACGTGGAAAACCGTTGAACAGCTATGGACTCAGTAAGAAAATTGTTTATCAAAACGAAGAATTCAACCTGCTGCAGGCTGCTTTGAATATTGACGAGAGTCTTGAAAATCTTCGTTACAATTACATAGTGATTGCTACTGATGCTGATGTTGATGGCATGCACATCAGGATGTTGTTATTGACATTTTTCCTGCAGTTTTATCCTGACCTTGTAAAAGCAGGCCACCTTTTTATTTTACAAACACCGCTTTTCAGGGTTAGAAATAAAAAGGAAACTATTTATTGTTACAACGAAAAAGAGCGTATTGATGCCATCCATAAGTTGAAACCAAATCCGGAAATAACCCGATTTAAAGGATTGGGTGAGATTTCGCCAGGTGAGTTCAAATATTTCATTGGCAAAAACATGCGGCTCGATCCGGTTATCCTGAAAAGAGAATCTTCTGTACCGGAAACCCTGGCATTTTATATGGGAAAAAATACACCGGAGCGACAGGATTTCATCATCCAGAATCTTCGCGTCGAAGAGGATGTGGTTGAGGAAGTTACGGCGTAAACTCATATCCACTTTAAAATAAAATTATTATCCCGGCATTTCTCCTTGCCGGGATTTTTTTGTTCATAGGTATAGACAAATTCTATATTAACATTAATATTATTGATTTGACTTATGCTTGAATCAGCCCTACTTTTGTTCTGAAAATAGGTTGAAATATTAAAATTTAGATTTATGGAATATACAATTAGCTTGATATACGGTTCGGTCAGAGAAAATCGTCAGGGCATTAAAGCTGCAAAATTCCTTGAAAAAAAGCTTATTGAAAGAGGAGTCCGGGTGAATCTGATAGACCCTTTGAAATATAAACTCCCACTTCTGGATAAAATGTATAAAGAGTTTAAACCGGGAACAGCTCCCGAGAACATGGAAAAACTTTCAAAATTACTGACTGAATCAGATGGTTTTCTGGTCGTTACAGGAGAATATAACCACAGCATTCCACCTGCTTTAAAAAATTTGCTGGATCATTTTCAGAAAGAATACCTCTACAAACCTTCTGCTATTGCATCCTATTCAGGAGGTTCCTTTGGTGGCGTGAGAGCAGCTGTGCACTTGCGGGTTATTCTTGGCGAACTGGGAACACCTTCGATTCCATCTATGTTACCATTTCCAAAAGTTTGGGATTTATTCGACAACAACTATATCACTAATAATGAAATCGTTGAAAAATCAACATCAAAATTTTTGGATGAGTTTTTATGGTATGTGGAAGCGTTAAAGAAACAAAGAGGCCTGTAGTTCAGAACGAGCAACTAATGTCCTGAGCAACTTAAATTCATATAGTAATTTTTTATATTTTATAAGAGAAAAGCATAATAAAACTATTTCAAAAAAGACAGTAAAAACAATTTCTTTCTTAAAAACAACTGAGACATGGAAAATAACACGAATAAAGAAATGAGCAAATGCCCGGTTCACGGAGCATCTAACTCGCACAACCTGGCTGACGGCGGAACAAAAAACCGTGATTGGTGGCCCAAACGATTAAGATTAAACTTACTGCGTCAACATTCATCCTTATCAAATCCGTTGGATGGAGATTTCAACTACGCCGAAGAATTTAAAAGCCTTGATTTAGAAGCTGTAAAGCAGGACCTTCGCAAACTCATGACAGATTCTCAAGACTGGTGGCCTGCAGACTTTGGCCATTACGGACCGTTATTTATAAGAATGGCCTGGCACGCTGCTGGAACCTACCGCATCGGTGACGGCCGTGGTGGAGCAGGTACCGCACAACAACGCTTTGCTCCGTTAAATAGCTGGCCTGACAATGCGAATCTTGACAAAGCACGGAGGCTGATTTGGCCCATCAAACAAAAGTATGGTCAAAAAATATCCTGGGGAGATCTAATGATTCTTACCGGTAACGTGGCGCTGGAATCCATGGGATTCAAAACCTTTGGCTTTGGTGGCGGTCGTGCAGATGTTTGGGAACCTGATGAATCCGTTTATTGGGGTTCTGAAACCACCTGGCTGGGCGATGAAAAGCGTTATTCAGGAGAACGAAATCTTGAAAATCCGCTGGCAGCGGTTCAAATGGGTCTGATATATGTGAATCCTGAAGGTCCGGGCGGAAATCCGGATCCTGTTGCGGCTGCAAAAGATATCCGCGAAACTTTTGCCCGCATGGCTATGAATGACGAAGAAACTGTAGCATTAATTGCTGGTGGACATACCTTTGGAAAAACCCATGGCGCAGGAGATCCTGCTTTGGTCGGACCTGAGCCCGAAGCAGCAGGGATTGAAGAACAGGCTTTGGGTTGGAAAAGCAAATATAAGTCCGGAAAAGCCGGAGATGCCATTACCGGTGGTCCGGAAGTTACCTGGACACAGAAACCAACGCAATGGAGTAACTACTTCCTGGAAAACCTGTTTGGATATGAATGGGATTTAACGAAAAGTCCGGCAGGAGCCTATCAGTGGGTAGCTAAGAATGCCCTGGATGAAATTCCGGACGCCCATAATCCGTCAAAGAGTCACACACCAACCATGCTAACAACAGATTTGGCTTTGCGATTCGATCCGGTTTATGAAAAAATTTCAAGACATTTTCTGGAAAATCCGGATGCTTTTGCAGACGCTTTTGCTCGTGCCTGGTTCAAACTTACGCATCGTGATATGGGACCCAGAGCACGCTACCTTGGCCCCGAAGTTCCTCAGGAAGAACTAATTTGGCAAGATCCTATTCCAGCAATTGATCATAAACTAATAGATGAGAATGATATCGCTGCATTGAAAGCCAAAATATTGAATTCAGGATTGCCGGTATCCCAGCTGGTTGCAACTGCCTGGGCCTCGGCCTCTACGTTCCGTGGTTCCGATAAACGTGGTGGCGCCAACGGGGCACGCATTCGTTTAGCGCCTCAGAAATTCTGGGCCGTCAATAATCCGCCTCAACTGGCTAAAGTGCTGGATAAACTGGAGAACATTCAGAAAGACTTTAATGGGACACAATCAGATGGGAAAATGGTCTCTCTTGCGGACCTCATCGTACTGGCAGGTTGTGCAGGTGTTGAAAAAGCTGCAAAAGATGACGGATACAATGTCAAAGTTCCTTTTACCGCTGGCCGCATGGATGCCTCTCAAGAACAAACTGATGTAGATTCCTTTGCTGTGCTTGAACCTGTTGCCGATGGTTTTCGTAATTATCAAAAAGCGGAATTTGCTGTATCAACGGAAGAATTATTGATTGATAAAGCACAATTACTTACATTGACTGCACCTGAAATGACAGTTCTTATTGGCGGAATGCGCGTTTTAAATACAAACTTTGATAATTCAAGTCACGGAGTTTTCACGAAACGACCGGAGATTTTGACCAATGATTTCTTTGTAAACCTGTTGGATATGAGCACAGAATGGAAGGCAACTTCTAAATCTTATCAGACATTTGAAGGGCGGGATCGCACAACAGGTAAAGTAAAATGGACCGGTACCCGGGCGGATTTGATTTTTGGTTCTAACTCAGAGCTGAGAGCTGTCGCCGAAGTTTACGGAAGTTCCGATGCAAAGGAAAAATTTGTTAAGGATTTTGTATCAGCATGGAACAAAGTAATGAATCTGGATCGCTTTGATTTAGCATGATTGACAACATTTTCTGAAAATTTTAGCCAATTGTCATTCCTAAAACAGCCGGCAGTTCATTGTCGGCTGTTTTCCTCTATCCGCTATCTTTGCAGTTGATTACAAACAAAAGTAAATTACTGGCGCGCGCTTGTAGCGCGCGCCAGTGTAAGTTATTTAATGGAGAAATAATTCATGGACCTTCATATACTTGAATCGGAACTAAATCAAAGACTAGCCAAACCATTACCGGGTGCCCATGCCCATGAAAAAATGGTGCCACCCATACGGCGGGAATCGCTTCAGGCTCCTTTTCCAATAAATAATGTTAAATACAGCGCAGTATTACTTTTGTTGTATCCCAACCAAAATTCTTTGAATTTTGTTTTGATTAAAAGAGCACAATATGACGGGGTGCACAGCGGGCAAATTGCACTACCCGGTGGGCAAATTGAAGATTTTGATAACAACCTGAAATTCACTGCTTTACGTGAATCAAAAGAAGAAATAGGAATTGATATTAATAAAGTGAGTATCGCCGGTAAACTCAGCGAAATTTATATCCCACCCAGTAATTTCAGGGTACAACCTTTTGTAGGATTTTATTCAGGAAAACCTGTTTTTAAAGTAGATGGAATCGAAACCACACGTACCATTGAAGTTAGCTTGAAAGATTTCCTGAATCCTGATTTTCAAACGGAAAAAGAAGTGTTCAGAAGAAACGGAGCTACAGTAAAAGTTCCTTGTTTTTATCTAAACGGGGAAATTGTATGGGGTGCTACAGCTATGATTTTAAGTGAGTTTCTTTCGATTCTACACGAGATCCCGAGCCATCACGTGACCTTCCGCTAGAAATATGTTCCAGTTCTACCCCTGCCCTTTTTAAAAGTTCCAATCCGTCCTTAATTCGATATTCACGGTCGTAAACCACTCTGGCAATTCCTGCCTGAATAATAAGCTTAGAACACTCTACACAAGGCGAATCAGTGATATAAAGTGTAGCTCCTTCGCTGCTGTTATTGGATTTAGCTACTTTAGTAATAGCGTTGGCTTCGGCATGCAAAACGTACTGTTTGGTAAGCCCTTCCTCGTCCTCGCAAACATTCTCAAAACCTGAAGGTGTACCGTTGTAACCATCGGATATGATCATGCGCTCTTTTACCAGTAAAGCTCCTACCTGACGACGTACGCAATAGGAATTTTTTGCCCAGACATGTGCCATTTCAAGATAGCTTTTATCAAATTTTCTATCCTTGTTTGAGTTATTATTGTTCATCTTGGTTATTATTAAAACTATTGATTAGATGAATGCGAATATAGACAAATTTAGTAGTGACAATTCTCTTAAAAAATAGAAAGGAATTGAAACTTGCTATGCATTAAATTATTCCCGGGCTCTTTTATAATTTGCTCACAAGCCCCAGAAGAAGAGCAATATCTTCATCGTAAATGTCCCTAATATCTTCAGGAAATTCACCAAAAGCATCCATTCGTTTGGCTTCTGAATTATGCAGAATTTCCCAGGCTTTTGATTTCCTGGAATCCAAAAACCGGCTTTCAGAGACAACTTGTTTCTTTAAATCGTATTTCTCCGTTAATCGTTTTACTTCTTCTTTAATCTCTTGAATAGCTTTAAGGGCAGTCTCTTTCTTGTCATCCGGAATATCCCTTTCCACCTTTTGGGTTTCCAGCGTTTTATGATTTGTCATCAAAACTTCCACCTCATCTACTAACTTTTCTATCAAATGAATAGAAGAAGACATGGAACGTTTATGATTCGGTGATAAATGTACTTTCTTCATAGAAATTGATCCTTAAAGAAAACTGCAGATTCTTTTATCAAAAATGCATTCGTAGGGTAACCCCGTTATAGCCTCCCACTCTCCGCTTAATCGGCGGATTGATAACCGGTTCGACTTCCAGAGAAAGATTATTGGAAATATTCCAGCGTGTCAGGTGAGCATCCACATTGGCATCTACAATCTGCAAAATATACCAGGCGCCTGTAAGAATATAAGATAACTGCATATTCCGGCGATAATAATCTCTTACAATCTGCAACTGCTTTGAACTGTATTTCAACGCATAAGGATTAGTTGTAGCTGTATCCGCCGTAGCATTATAAGCATCTCTGAAAATGTGATATTGACGCGTATTGGTCACAATAAAATAGCCTAATACAGCAAAACCTGTATAGACAATAGGAACTTTCCAGTATTTGTGATTGTAAATTTGCCCCATACCCGGCACCAAGGCCATCATCGTGGCTTTTTTGGGAGAGCGATACCCAATAGTTTTTTTCTTTCTTTTCCTTTTTTGTTTTTGCTCGACCGGTTGGGTTTTCTTTTTCGCTTGTAGCGTATCCTGGGCTTTCAGTGGACGTGGCATTAAGAATAACGCCAAAACGATGAGTATGGATATGCTCCTAACCGCCTTATTAAAGCCCACCATCTTTTCATTTTTTCTCAAAAAATGAAATAATCTTATCCAGTTCAGCATCATTTTTAAAGGCAATTACAATATTCCCCCGTCCGTTTTCACTTCTTCTGATTTTGATTTGCGTTCCCAAGGTTTTACTAATCACAGCCGGGACGTCCTTGTACTTTTCAGGAATACTTTTTTCAGGTGCTTTCTTTTTCTTTGCATTCGGATTATTCAGCTTGCGAACCAATTCCTCTACCTGTCTAACACTCAACCCTTCGGTAATAATTGACTTTAAAATATGTAATTGAGTAGTTTCTTCTTCCACGGTGATTAAAGCACGGGCATGACCCGTTGTGATGGAGGAATCTCTCAGCGCTACTTGAATTTCGGGTGGCAATTTCAAGAGACGCAGGAAGTTTGCAATGGCAGACCGACTTTTTCCAACGCGCTCGCTTAATTTTTCCTGTGTCAGAGAACATTCTTCAATAAGCCTTTGATAACTGATAGCAACTTCAATGGCATTTAAATCTGCCCGGTGAATATTTTCTATCAGTGCCAATTCAAGCATTTGCTCATCATTGGCAACACGGATAAACGACGGAACCCTCTTAAGACCAGCAAGTTTTGATGCCTTCAACCTTCTCTCACCTGCAATAAGCTGATAATGATCACGTCCCATTTTTCGCACGGTAATCGGTTGAACCACCCCCTGTGATTTGATGGAATCAGATAATTCTTTCAACATCAGTTCATCAAAATCGGAACGTGGCTGAAAAGGATTTGCTTCTATTTCATCGATATTTAATTCAGCAATAGCTCCTGCAACATAATTGCCCGAGATATCCTTAGAAGTGATGTCTGTATCAGGACTGCTCAAGATAGCATCAAGTCCCCTGCCAAGTGCCCTCTTTGTAGGTTTATTGTTTGTCATCCGTTATATGAATTTTTCGATCCTCATTTTTTATGTCCGTCATATTGTTTTTCTGAAGCAATTCACGGGCAAAATTCAGATAATTAATGGCTCCAACGCTTTGTGCATCATGCATAATTATAGATTTCCCAAAGCTGGGCGCTTCACTTAAGCGGGTATTTCTATTAATGATGGTATCAAAAACCAGTTGTTGAAAGTGCGCTTTTACTTCCTCAACCACCTGTTTGGATAACCGTAGCCTCACATCAAACATAGTAAGAAGAATGCCTTCAATATCCAGCTCTGGATTTAATCCACTCTGAACTATCTTAATGGTATTCAACAGCTTTCCAAGTCCTTCCAAAGCGAAATATTCACATTGCACAGGAATTACCACCGAATTAGAAGCTGCCAGGGCGTTGATAGTTATCAATCCAAGCGAAGGGGAACAGTCGATAATAATAAAATCATATTCATCCTTCACTTCTTCAATAACACGTTTCATCATCATCTCCCTATGGGGAAGATTAATCATCTCAATTTCAGCCCCAACCAAGTCAATATGAGAAGGTAACAAAAACAAATGCGGAGTATCGGTAGGAAGGATTACATTTTTGGGATTGGCATCATCAATCAGGCAATCATAGATGCTGGATTGAATATTCCGGGAGTCGAAGCCAATTCCGGATGTAGCATTTGCCTGAGGATCGGCATCCACAAGAAGTGTTTTGTACTCCAGAACCGACAAAGCCGCTGCCAAACTAATTGCTGTAGTGGTTTTCCCAACTCCTCCTTTTTGATTGGTAATGGCTATGACTTTTCCCATAATTATATGCACTTTTAAAGACGCTACAAAACTATCACTTTAAGGCGACTAAAATACTCCTTTAAACTCAAGTTATCAACAGAATTAACGATAAATTAACTTTAATTATTATCGTCATAAAAGGAATTTACTCATCTATAGTTTTTTCCTCATCACTACCCAGGTCTTCAAAATTCACATCCACGTGGATGTCGTCGGAATCTTGCGTTTTGTTGGATACTTCTGTATCGCTCTCACCAGTCCCCGTTTCAATATAACGGATAGCACCATCCAAACCAGTGACAAATTTCTCAAAATCTTCCCGGTAAAGAAAGATTTTATGTTTTTCATAAACAAATTTACCTTGATCATTCAGAAATCTTCTTTTGCTCTCTGTAATGGTCAAATAAAACTCCCCGTTACGTGTGGTTTTCACATCAAAAAAGTAGGTCCTTTTGCCGGCCCTAACGACCTTAGAAAAAATATCCGGTCTCCTCTCCTGTTTTTCTTGTTCTTCCATAGAAATCCCGTCTTTTTTATTTATAAACACAAAATTAAAAATTATCCTAATAAATCAAAGTTATCTGCCGCTGGATTAATAAGAAACGTAAAAAAATTAGTGCCCCACGTTTTTTCACATAACCTTTTGTAGTCAAATAAATTACAAACAAAATAATCTTTTTATAGCCAAAAAAAATTTAAACTTGATGGCTGTCACCTTAAGATACAATTCTTTTTTCCGATTTTCCCTTGTGATTTTCAAGCTGAGTTTATCAAATGTTTCCCAGCGTGGATATTTTAGTTCGTTAAAGTATGAAATCTAACTGGAATTCAATTACACAAACTATTTGTAATCAATTATTTAATTAATAAATATTTTTATAGAACAGGTCAATTCTTCAACCTTGATTCAAAAAAACCCCTGACTTTGTTCTCAAATCAGGTTTTGATAGCACAATTTTATTTAGAATTAATTCAAATTGCAAAATTTTTTCAGTAATTTTGCACCGATGAAATATTGCCTTAGGCAATAGAGCAGTAATGAAAACGAAACAGATTGTAAATATAAGATTCTGAGATGGCTAAATTTGAAATTGTAATGCCCAAGCTGGGTGAAAGTATCATAGAAGCGACCATTACAAAATGGCTGAAATCGGAAGGAGAAGTCCTTGAAGAAGATGACGCGATTGTAGAAATTGCGACAGACAAAGTGGATTCTGAAATTCCGAGTCCGGTAGAGGGTACATTGAAAAAGAGATTATTTAATGAAGGAGACGTTGTTCCGGTAGGTGAAGTAATTGCTATTGTAGAAATCGAAGGGGAAGACGGCGAGGAAGCTGAAGAAGAAGTTAAAACTGAAGAAATTCCAGGCACTGAAATGCTGGAAGAAAAGCCGCAAAAAGAAACAACGAAGAAAGAAGCTCCAGTAGCTACCGAAAAGCCAACGGTAGAACCAGCTAGTTTTGAAGAAGCTACAAGGTTCTACTCACCATTGGTAAAAAGCATTGCCAAGGCTGAAAACATTTCAGTTGCAACACTTGAAACGCTTAGTGGTTCGGGAAAAGACGGGCGTTTGACCAAGAAAGATATTTTGGACTACGTTGAAAAACGCAAATCCGGCCAGGTTCCAGCTGGGCCAGCTCCTGCTAAGAAGGAAGGTCCAAAAATCAACATGCCTGAAGTTCATACCGAAGCCGGTGATCAGGTTGTTGAGATGAGCCGCATGCGGAAACTTATTGCCGATCACATGGTGATGTCGAAACAGGTTTCCCCGCATGTAACTTCCTTTATAGATGTGGATGTTACCAATGTTGTGAACTGGCGCAAAAAGGTGAAAGCTAAAGTTCAGGAACGCGATGGAGAAAAGCTAACCTTTACGCCAATTTTCATCGATGCAGCAGTGAGAGCCTTAAAAGAATATCCTCAAATCAATGCTTCTGTTGATGGATACAACATCATTTACAGGAAGAATTTTAATATCGGAATGGCTACGGCACTTCCGAGTGGTGATTTGATTGTTCCGGTCATTAAAAATGCAGATGAAAAAAATCTGCTTGGTATCACAAAAACAGTAAATAGTCTGGCCAATCGCGCAAGAAACAATGCCTTAACCCCTGATGAAATTCAGGGTGGCACCTTTACGGTGACTAACTTCGGGACTTTTGACAGCCTTACAGGAACTCCGGTAATCAATCAGCCACAGGTGGCCATTCTTGGCCTTGGTGCTATCCGGAAAAAACCGGTAGTGCTTGAAACTCCGCAAGGTGATGTTATTGCCATCCGCCACATCGTAATCCTTTCTCTGGCTTACGACCACAGAATTGTGGATGGAGCTCTTGGCGGATTATACCTCAAGAAAATGAAAGAGATCCTTGAAAATTGGGATCCCAATCAGGAAATATAGTTTTTTCATTCCAGCGAACTGGATGATAGAGGCTGTCTGCATGAGTAGGCGGCCTCTTTTGATTTAAGATATCAGTTTTGAGATGTCAAATTTAAGATGTTTCTCTGCGCTTCAGACTTTGTGTTCTCTTTTAACTTTTAACCTTTCATTTTATTTATCTTTGCTACTCATTCGCAAAAAATGATCGTTGCCAAAAACATACACAAATCGTTTGGAAGTGTTGAGGTGTTAAAAGGAATCAATCTAAACGTGCGTCAGGGAGAAGTTGTATCCATCACCGGAGCATCCGGTGCGGGGAAATCGACTTTGTTGCAGATTCTTGGCACTATTGAAGATGCTGATAAGGGAAAAGTAATAATTGACGGTATAGAAACCAGTCGTTTAAATGACAAATCGCTTTCTGCATTTCGAAATCGACACATTGGTTTTGTTTTTCAGTTTCATCATCTATTGCCAGAATTTACAGCCCTTGAGAACATTTGCATTCCTGCGCTGATTGCAGGAAGAAGCCGGAAAGAAACAGAAGCAAAAGCTATGAAATTGTTGGATTTTGTTCAGCTTACAAATCGTGCCTCCCACAAGCCGGCTGAGCTTTCAGGAGGAGAACAACAACGGATTGCTGTTGCCAGGGCCCTCGTCAATGATCCAGCTGTTATTTTTGCCGACGAGCCTTCAGGAAATCTCGATTCAAAGTCTTCTACAGCGCTTCATCAATTGTTTTTCGATTTGCGGAAAGAGCTTGGGCAAACTTTTGTGATTGTGACGCATAATAAGGATTTGGCCGCATTGACAGACAAACAGTTTCCCATTAAAGACGGGATGATTGTCTCTGAAAATATTATGGCCTAACGAATATTTGGTTCAAAGAATTTGGTTGATAAATTATGAGTAAAAGCCAAAATCGAACCCTTATAACATGCTTTTTCATTTCTGTATTTTTATTGCTAAGTCTGTTCAGACCGATACATGTCAACGCTCAGACTGCTAAAACATATGAAGAAGCTATCCAAAAGGGTAACAGGGAGTTAAAACAACATAAGCTGCTAGATGCAAAAGCCTATTTTCAGATGGCTTTACGGCTACGGCCCGGAGATAAAAAGGCTCAGGCATTGATAGATGAAACCGTAAAGCTGTTACAAAAACAGGAAAGTCGTAAATCGGGGTATTATGACCTGATCGACAACGGTGATGATTATCTTGCTAAAGGAGCTTTGGATTTAGCAAAACTGAGCTATGAAAAAGCGCTGGAAATAGTTCCCGGTGATGCTTACGCGGAAAAGCAAATCAAAATAGTTACTCAGAAACAAATTGAAGAAAAGAAAAAAGAAGACTCTTTTACTCCAAAAATAAACGAAGGCACACACCTGATCGGAATCCAACAGTTTGATAAAGCCATCGCCCTTTTCAAAGAAGCACAGAAGATTTTTCCCAAGAAGAAAATTGCAGCTCAGAAAATTGTATTGGCCACCAAACTGAAATCGCAATACCAACATCGTCAACAAAGTGCTTCTAAAGAAATAAAAATCGCCCAAGGTTATCTTTTGATAAAAAATTATATCAAAGCGCTTACTCACCTCCAAAAGGCAGATTCTTTTACTCCCGGTAATACACAGATTATTGCTAAAATAAATCAGATTGAACCGCTGGCAACAAAACAGAAAGCCTACAACAAAAAATCCAACGAAGGCGATAAATTATACTTGGCAAAAAATTATATGGCTGCCAAACTGAAATATCAGGAAGCAGAAACGCTTTGGCCTGGCAATCCCTATCCAAGGGATATGATTAACAGAATTAATGCTACGTTAAAAGCTCAAAAAGCACATCTGAATCAAAATTATTTAGTAGCTATTCATCAGGCAGACAGCTTGTTGATGGTTCCTGAACTGGATAATGCCAAAGCTGAATATAATTTAGCATTAAGCCTCAAACCCAAAGAATCTTATCCCAAAGAACAGATTAAGAAAATTGATGCGCTGCTGAAAAAACAGCTTGCTGAGCAGGAAGCACACTATAAAGATATTATACAGCAAGGAAATAAACTGTTCAACAAGAAACAGTACTTAGCTTCAAAAGAGCTTTTCTCAAAGGCCTTGACATGGAGACCCAATGATCCTTACCCTCAAAAGAAGCTGAAGGAAATAGCCCAGGCACTTATAAAACAAGCTGCTCAGGAAAAAGCAGAAGCTCAATACAAGGAACTTATTGCTTCCGGAAATCAGTTTTTTAGTGCTAAAAACTGGGAGCTTTCACTTCAGAAGTTTCAGATGGCATCGCAACTAAAACCAGCCGAAACTTATCCCAAAACAAAAATTGCTTCTATTCGGAAAATTCAAGCTGATTCGGCCAGGCAGCAAAAAATTAATACTGAGTTTGCAAAACAAATGCAGTTAGGTGACGAATACAAAAGTGAAAAACAATGGGTAGAAGCAAAAATGTCATTGAAGAAAGCATTGTCATTGAAGCCAGGGGCGGAAGAACCAACTCGTGCTATTGCGGAAATCGACAGTATTGTGCATCAGATAGCCCATCAGAAAGAGATTGATCTTGCTTACCGCAAAGCCATGAAAACCGGGGATAGTTTACTTGCTATAAAATCCTATCAATCTGCACTTAATATATTTCATAAAGCCGTTACACTGAGACCAAACGAGACTGCTCCAAAACAAAAAATAGAAGCCATTAATGAAACCCTGGCAGTAATTTCCCGGCAAAAACAGTTGGATGAAAAATACCACAAAACGATTGGACAAGCTGATAGTTTGTTGAAACTGAAAAGTTATGAGCTTGCAATGAGAGATTATAAATCAGCTTCTGGTCTGAAAGAAAATGAAGCCTACCCCAAAGAAAAAATTAAGGAGATAAACAACATTTTACTTCAGCTGGAAAAAGAAAAGGAGCAACGGTATCAGAAAGCACTTGCTGAAGCTGATCAATCCTTTAAATCAAAGGATTACCAGCAAGCCTTATCTCTGTACGAAAATGCTCAGAGCATCAAACCGGAAGAGGCCTATCCACAGAGCCAGATTAAGCAATGCCAGCAAATACTGGCAGCTACACTTGAAAAACGCAAGAAACAGTACAACCAGGAAATTGCATTAGCAGACAGATTCTATCACCAAAAAGCTTTGGATCAAGCCATTGATGGTTATAAAAAGGCACATCTCATATTACCTGATATGTCTTATCCCTCAGAAATGATTCATAAAATCACAAAATACATTTCCGATAACGCCATTGAAGATGTTGTAAAGCTGAAAGTGACTCTGCAGCCCAACCAAACAAAGCAATTCTCTTTCAAACCTTTACCAGTTACTCTAAGGCAGAGTAATTATGTTTTGATTAAGGCCACAAATCTCAATGGAAACTCCTTCAACATCATATTAACTTTTGGCAAGGGAAAGACAAAAAATGGCGGATTCGTAGTTGAGGTACCAAAAGGAAAAGGCAGTTATAATTTTATCATCAGAGTGGGAACACAATATAAATGGTTTTCTGAAGATAATGATTGGATGAGTGTCTATTCTGACAATAACCCACTACAGATTAACCTGATAAGAATATCGAAGAGCGACTGATTTTGCAGGAAATTTTATTAACATAATCCTGGGCCTAAAACGTCATGTCTTATCAATAAAAACACACTGTAATATATAATATATCAAAGAATTATTAATCAGCTCCGTGGAAATAACAAGCATAAATCAAAGTTATAAACCACAAAAATATTGAGTAGAAATAGAAAAGGCTTAGTTGATAAAAAGTTTTTTGTAATTTTCAGGGTTATTTTTTGGGCTAAAAATGAAGATTTTATTAAATGATTTTATCGTTAATATATACTTCGCCGGTAAGGCAGAAAATTCAAATAAAAGCTAAAGAATGAAAAAAATCCTTACCATTGATGATCAGCCGATTAATCTAATAACCATAAAAGCCATTATTGATTCCGGGTTACCAAATTGTGAATCCCTAACCGCAAAATCCGGAAAAGAAGGAATTGAATCGGCTATCAGCAATCAACCTGACACCATATTGCTGGATATCGTGATGCCAGGAATGGATGGTTTTGAAACCTGCAAAATTCTGAAAAGTGATGAGCGGACTAAACACATTCCTGTCATCATGGTTTCTGCTATCAAAATTGATAAGGAAAGTCGTATTGAGGGACTAACAGCAGGTGCAGATTCTTTTATTTCCAAACCCATTGATCCCGATGAGCTTGTGGTTCAAATCAATGTAATGCTTCGGATAAAAGAAGCAGAAGACAAGCTCAGAGCAGAAAAAGTTATGCTTGATCAATTGGTTCTTGAAAGAACCAATGAATTAAAGGAAAGCAAAGAAGGTTATCGGGAAATGTCTGAAATACTTTCTGTTATAGCTTATGAACATGATCGGGATGGAAAACTTACTTTTATCAATACGCAAGCAACAACCCTGTTGGGATATTCCCAGGAAGAGTTGGAAAACGATTTTGACATTTATCAGGCATTTGTTCCAGAGGACAGGGAAAGGCTTAGAATAAACATCGACAAACTACTTCATAAAGAAAGCGTTCCTAATAATGAATATACTGCGCTGAGAAAAGACGGCAGTACATTTCCCATTCTTATCTATTCAAGCTTAATACGTAAAAATCATAAAATAATTGGAATTAGAGGTGTAGTGGTCGACATATCACGACAGAAAAATACAGAAGCAAAACTGATAAAATATGCTCAACAACTTGAAGAGCGCAATGAAGAACTGGATGCCTTTTCTCATACCGTAGCACATGACCTAAAAAGTCCTTTGGGTACTATTCAGGGTTTTGCAAATTTACTGGATGAGGACTTCAACCAACTGAGTAAGGATGAAATAAAAAACTACCTTTCTGTTATTATCCAAAGTAGTGAAAAAGCGCAACAAATTATTACAAGTCTATTGCTTTTTGCAAGTTTGAGAAAGTCAGAAGTAAAGACTGAAGCACTGGACATGGGCAAAATATTTGATGAAGCCCTTCGCCATTTTCCTGAAGTTACTGAAGATAAAAAGGCCAGGATTATTGTACCTGATGTCTGGCCCGAGTGCTTGGGCTATGCACCTTGGATTGAGGAAGTTTGGGTAAATTATTTAAGTAATGCCATCAAGTATGGTGGAGAGCCAACGCATTTTGAAGTTGGTGCAGAAGCAATTCCATTAAATGGCAAGAAAAAGATGTCTCGTTTTTGGGTTCGTGATTTCGGCCCCGGAATTTCACCCGAGAATCAAAAGCTACTATTTAATACTTTTGAACGTCTCGGCCAGGTCAAAAAAGACGGTTATGGCTTGGGGCTTTCTATTGTAAGACGCATTGTAGAAAAATTAGGCGGTTCTGTTGGTTTGGAAAGCACTCCGGGCGATGGAAGCCTTTTCTATTTTTCACTTCCGGGAAAGCCTGAAAAATCCTAGCTAAACCTTGCTCCAAAAGGGTGTACTTTTATGCACGAGAACCGAAAATCTTTGAGCCTACCCTTACGATTGTTGCTCCTTCTTCGATTGCAAGTAAATAATCCCCCGACATTCCCATGCTAATTTCTTTAAATTCTGTCTTTTCCTGAAAGAATTCTTTCTTCAGCACATCAAAATACTCTTTTAAAGTCTTAAACTCACGCCGGATTTGATCATGATCGGAAGTAAAAGTCGCCATACCCATCACGCCACAAATCCGTATGTTTTTCATTTCCGCCAGCTCATCCGATTTCAAAATTTCACTGGCGGTTTCCAAAACAAGTCCGAATTTGGATTCCTCTTCAGCAATATGAAACTCCATCAAACAGTCAATAATCCGTTCGTTCTTCAACGCCTGCTTATTGATTTCTTTAAACAGCTTCAAGCTATCAACAGCATGAATAAGAGAGACAAACGGCGCAATATACTTTACTTTATTGGTTTGCAGATGGCCTATAAAATGCCAGCGAATATCGGCAGGAAGCTGAGGTTGTTTTGCAGCCAATTCCTGGGCTTTATTCTCACCCAGATCCCGATGTCCTGCATCATAAGCCTGCTGCAACATCTCTACCGGTTTGGTTTTTGAAACAGCAACCAGTTTAACATGGGCAGGAATATCCTGCAATACGCTTTTTAAATTTTGTTGAATCTTTTGGTCCATTTTAAAAAACCTTTATTTATAGATTGGACGTACAAATTTTCAACAGCAGAAAGATTTTAGTTCCAAAGTGATCCCGGATAACGGCCTTCCTCTATCATCTCTTTCACACGCAAAATCGTTTCAGCCTTGTCTTCTTTGTAAGTAACACCAAACCAACGATCATGGCTTTCCAACACTTTCACAGAAGCTGTTTCTTCTCTAATTAACTGATTGATAACAAAAGGAATATAGAACTCAGCCTTCAAATTTTCCGCATTCTCTGTGATGAAAGTTTTGAAGTAGCTTTCAGATTGATCAAAATATTTGGGCGTAAAACCCCAGATATTCATCGACACCAATTCGGTTTCATCCAACGGAAACTTTCTGCCGCCTTCTTCAAATATAACTTTTTCGCCTTCCCGGATGATACTGGTTCTTTCAACAACTCCGGTAAGCATATGATCCATAATATTGCAAACTCCGCGAGACACACTTCCATTTTCCGATAATGTGTTCTTCAATTCATAACCAACCATAGCATAATCTGTATCTTCCAGACTCAGGCCGGAGAGATAACGTCCCATAACTTCAAATGCTTCTTTTCCATAAAAATCATCAGCATTAATCACTGCAAATGGTTCGTTAACAACCTCTTTAGCTACTAAAACAGCATGGCCGGTTCCCCAGGGCTTTGCCCTTTCCGGGTTAAAAACCAGTCCATTAGGGATATTATTAAGTTCCTGTAAAATATATTCAGTTTCTATTTTTCCTGCCAAACGTTTTTCGTAAACTTCTTTGAAATCTTTTTCAATTCTTGAATTGATAACAAAAACCACTTTTCCAAATCCCGCACGTATGGCATCAAAGATGGAATAATCGATAATATTTTCTCCGGAAGGTCCAATCGGATCCATCTGTTTTACTCCTCCGTAACGACTTCCAATTCCTGCAGCTAGTACTAATAATGTAGGTTTCATTAAACTAATTTTTTATATATTCTTATAATTTATTGATTATAAACAACATAAATCCAAACCACAAATACTGGTTTTTCATTTTGCAAAGGGCTGCAAGATAAGGAAAAGTATGCAAAATAATGGGTAGAATCAATGCATCCGTTACCTACAATATTTATCTTTGCTATCTATGAAGAAATTAACTGGAGTTTCAATTGTAGCAATTTTAGCTTTATGGCTTCTCGTAAGCGGTTGCCAGAAAATAATCTCCGGTACAGGTTACGTTTATGATAAAAGTACAGGACTTCCGTTGCAGGGGGCAACTGTAAACGCATATCTTGGAAGTCCTTCGGCAGATGCAGGTTTCATGACAACACAAACCGATGCAAAAGGTTCGTATTATGTACACTCGCAACCCTACAGCTGCACGGGTACCTGCCCGGATTTGTATGTAAGCATTTCAAAATCAGGGTATCGGGGACAATATGTAAAAAGTCCACACAACGACACAACTTATCTTGTCCCAACAACACATTAATCTTTATTCCAACGGCTTAATTTCCTTCGAATCTTTTTGATAGCACTCTGAATAGAGGATTCGGGTTCAATAATATTATTGGAACCCCAGAATTTCGGATCTTGGAAATCGCTAACCTTTTCTGAAAAAGCTTCATTGTATTTGAACCTCATTTTTGCTTTTTGCTTTTGAACATTCGTATGACTGATGCCTGTAATAGCTGCCTCCGAAAGGAATGTATAGTTTGAATGGAACAATCTTTTTTCCCACTTAAACCGAAACTGGTCTTCCAGTCTTACATAATTAAGATACCATGTTTTTCCTATCTTCCGATATTTCACAAAGTAATGCGCGTTCTCAAGTTGCGCCCTTAACCTAGCAGGTTTTTTGGTAATTAGATACTGAGCCGCATTCGCGATTTGCTTCGGACTAATTTCAAATTTTAATGCCACAAAAGCCAAACTCTTTGCATCCAGGAACATACTCCCTTTGAAAAGTGGATAACTGACTGTATCTTTTTGATCGAATTGAATCTCATAAGTTTGCCTTCCGTCCATCATCACAACTCCAGCCAGGTGAAAGTTGTAGTTTTCCAACATATCCCAGGAGAGAAGATCGCCTGGATTTTTTACAAGATCAAGAAAAGAAACTTCCAGTGGACCTCCCAGAAATTTTACCAACAGCGTATCCATTTTTCGCACAGCCTGGCTTTTTCTGCCTTTGTATATTGAAACACGGTCGTTATTAAATTGACTTGAATAAGAAGCTTTGTAAACATTGAGTACGGCTTCACCTACAGAAACATAATTCCGGTTTTTCTTGATGAATTCCCGATAAAATGCCGTCATCATCACAGGTTTGTTGGAATAATTAAAAGGGATGTCCCAAAGTGCTGCGGATATTAATGATAAAGGATCTTTATCACGGACAATCACTTCGTTCAAAGGAACCACATCATTTTCAAGTTCGAAATGATTTAAAGTAGCAGTTAATTGCTTATAACTCACATAATGCGTTTTATATCCCAGACTACTGATTCCCAAAGAATCGTTCATGTCTTCAGGGGGTATTTTTATTAAAAATTTACCCTCTGCATTGGTAACAGTTCCTATGTTTGTACCTTTGATAAATACCGAGGCAAAAACAATCGGAGTATGGTTTTTCTGGTCGGTAACCACACCGTAGACTTTTTTGTAATTTGACTGCGGTCCTTCATTTTGAGCCTCAAGTTTAGAAAGTCCGCCCAAAAAAAAGAGGGTAATCATGATGAAGGAAAGTGCTGTGTAAAAAGTTTTTCTGATTCTCATGGCCGTAAATTTTAAGATGGAACAATTAATTTCCCGTCTGCACTATATCCGACCTGCTACCAACAAAGTTAAGCAATTTTGAAAGGATAATCAACCATGAGAAAGTTCATAAGGAACATAAAGTTAATAATATAACTGATGTTTATGGAGTTACATTAAAAATCATACATCACAAATCCAAACACAAAAAAGGTTGTCTCAAAACGAAACAACCTCTTATTCATAATCTTTTGTGAGAATTCTTTATTTGATATCTCCAAAATATTTCATGAACTGCATGCGCTCATAAACATCTGGATTGCTGTGATTTTCCTGACTTAATTTACCTCGGAACTGATCCACATAATTAAAGCCTTTACTTTCCATCCAGTCATTAACAAACTTTGTCATTTCAAGCACGTAGGAAGGCCCGTGTTCATAAAGTGCAGAAACGACCTGAGCTACATCAGCACCAGCCAAAAGTTGTTTAACAACTGAAGCTCCATCATGAATTCCGGTTGAAGCAGCAAGGCTCATTTTCACCCGTTTTGACATGATTGCAATCCAACGTAATGTGTTTACCATATCGGAGGAATGACTTAAAACTTCTTTATGAGTAACTTTCATATTGTCAATATCGATATCCGGATTTGAAAAACGGTTGAACAAGACAATACCATCAGCGCCTTCTGCTTCAAGATTTTTTATCACCTTACCAAGATTAGAAAAGAAGGGGCTTATTTTTACAGAAACAGGAATATTAACCTGGGATTTTACCTTTTTCAGAATATTGTAGTAATCTTTTTCGTTGTCATCACACTTTTTATCCAGATTGAAAGGCATCACGAAAATATTCAATTCCAAAGCATCTGCTCCTGCTTCCTCAATGCTTCTGGCAAAGGAAGTCCATTCCTGGGTTGTTACGGCATTGATACTTGCAATAATGGGTATATCAACTTTATTTTTAGCCTCATGAATCAGGTTCAGATAACCACCCAGTTCCTTTTCCTTTATATGAAGATCAATATAATCAAGGGTTTCGGAAAATTCCGAGTAAGACATCTCATCGGCCTGAGCCTGTTTGATGCGATGATCAGCCTCTAAAAGGATCTGCTCTTCAAAAATAGATTTCAGAACAACAGCGCCCACACCATTTTCATTAAGATCAACAACTTCCTTAAGCGAGTTAGTAATACCGGAACTTCCTGCAATGATTGGATTTCTTAGGGTTAATCCAAGATATTTTGTACTTAGGTCTGCCATGATTTGTTAATTATTTATTTTTCAAATTTAATATTTAATATAAAAGCCCGCTGCATATGTATTTATAAAATCTACTTTTCTACGACGGCTTTTTCAGTAATATATTTATGAATACCGGCAGCTGCCCTTCGTCCATCGCCCATAGCCAAAATAACAGTAGCACCACCGCGCACGATATCGCCACCAGCGAAAATATCCGAAATGGAGCTCTGCATGGTTTCCTTATCTACGACAATTGTTCCCCAATCGGTCATCTTTAGTTCCTTTAGACTTTTGGGAATTATCGGATTTGGAGACACGCCAACTGCTACAATCACTAAATCCACATCTACATCAAACTCCGAACCTTCAATTGGTACAGGTCTTCTTCTACCGGAAGCATCAGGTTCACCCAGAGCCATTTTCTGAACTCTCATTTTATTTACCCGGCCGGTTTCATCTGCAAAATATTCTACCGGGTTGTGCAGGTTCATAAACTCAATATCTTCTTCTTGCGCGTGATGAACTTCTTCAACACGAGCAGGCATTTCCTCTATGGACCGGCGATAAATAATCATGGAACGATCGGCTCCCAACCGTTTGGAAGTACGTACCGAATCCATGGCTGTGTTTCCTCCACCAATCACGGCAACTTTCTTTCCACTTAACACTGGAGTATCATATCCATTGTTGGCGGCTTTCATTAAGTTAACACGGGTAAGATACTCATTGGAAGAATAAATTCCATTGAAGTTTTCACCAGGAATATTCATAAATCTGGGTAATCCAGCACCACTTCCAACAAAGAAAGCTTCAAAACCTTTCTCTCGTAAATCATCAAAAGAAGCTGTTTTTCCTACAATGAAATCTGTCTGGAATTTAACACCCATTTTACGCATGTTTTCAATTTCCACATCTACAATTTCATTGGGCAGACGGAACTCAGGAATTCCATATTTCAGCACCCCACCAATTTCATGAAGAGCCTCAAATACAGTAACATCATAACCCCATTTCGCCAGGTCACCGGCAGCAGCCAATCCGGATGGTCCGGAACCTACAATAGCTATTTTCATACCATTGGATTCGGCTACCTTTGGTACCGCAATTTTACCACTGTTTCTTTCATAATCAGCAGCAAACCGCTCAAGGTGTCCAATGGCAATGGCGGGTTTGTCTAATTTCTGCGTGTAAAAACAGTTCAGCTCACACTGTTTTTCCTGAGGACATACACGACCACAAACTGCTGGTAAAGCATTGGTTTCCTTCAAGGTAGTAGCAGCTCCCAAAAAATCGCGAGATTCTATTTTTTTTATAAACTTAGGAATATCAATACCGACAGGACATCCGGTCGTACAGGTAGGCTTTGCACAATCAAGACAGCGGTGAGATTCTACTACCGCCATTTCTTCAGTAATTCCCTGATTGACTTCCAAAATATTTTTATTTCTGACAAGAGGCTTTTGCTCAGGCATCCGGACACGCTCAATGTCGGTACGCTCTTTAGCTTTCATTGCCTTCCGCAAATCAACCCTCCAATCTTCTTTTCTTCCTTCTAGTATAAATGCTGCAATATTTTCCATTAGGCTTTTGTTTCAACGGTTGATAAATATTTTTCGTAAGCTTCGCGTTCCTGAGTTTTATAAGGTCCCATACGCAATAACATCTCGTCCCAGTCAACCAGGAATGCATCAAATTCAGGGCCATCGACACAAACAAATTTTGTCTTGCCACCGATAGAGACACGACAAGCCCCGCACATTCCCGTTCCATCCACCATAATTGTGTTCAGGCTCACTTCAGTGGGAATATTGTATTTTTTCGTGGTTAAGCTTCCGAATTTCATCATAATAGCAGGGCCAATAACCACGGCTTTATGAATCTTTTCCTTTTGAATCATTTCTTCCATCCCGGCCGTTACCAATCCTTTTTTTCCATAAGAACCGTCATCCGTCATCACAATCAGTTCATCGGAATACTTTCTCATTTCATCTTCCAGAATGATGAGTTCTTTGGTACGGCCTGCCAACACAGTTATAATGCGGTTCCCGGCAGCTTTCAATGCTTTCACTATCGGCATCAGCGGGGCTACGCCAACACCTCCACCGGCGCAAAGTACGGTTCCGTAATTTTCAATGTGCGTATTATGTCCCAGCGGTCCGACAACATCGAGAATATCATCTCCAGCATTCATTGACAGCAATTTGGCAGATGTCACACCCACTCTTTGGACTACAAGGGTTATGGTGCCCTTCTCAGGATCGCCGTCTGCGATCGTTAATGGAATACGTTCGCCGTTTTCATCCAACCTGATAATGACAAAATGCCCGGCTTTTCGGGACCGGGCAATATCGGGAGCTTCTATGACGAATTTAGCGACATTTTCTGAAAAAAATACCTTCTCAATTATTTTGCTCATAGGATCATATTTAAGGGTAATATTCTTTTTTGGAGAACAAAATTATAAATATACCATGTGCAAAATTAGCCTGACACCATAAGGACATATAAAAATCTGATTATATGAATATTATATATATAATTTATACTGAATCTAATACAAATTATTTCTCTACTAACGCTTGCCGGGAATATGGATAAGATAGTTTCGTTTTTTTCCATCCATAATCACCTTGAAAGGCTTTTTGAATCGTACCTGTTTAAAGAATTCTCCTTCATAAATAACCTCTTGTTCTTCAAGCATTTTGTAATTTATCAGTTCTTCCGTGGAAGTATGCTGTACCATAAAATATCCCACTTTCATGCTTGTAACATTATGGAAAAAATGAGAACCTGAAGAAGCTTCCAGGGGAAAATCATCCAGGCTGGTCTCAACAATAACTTTCGCTTTAGAAATTTGCGGCCAGCGCACCGGAATTCCAATCCATTTATCGCGACTACCCCAACGCCCCGGACCTATGAGAACATATTGTTTTCTTTCCTCAATAAATTTCTCATTTAAACTTTCAATTTCTTTGACCATCTCTTCCGTTTTACTTTTATCAAACTTTTTCTGGTCAATATAAATTACATCCTGGAGTTCATCCAGCACACCGTTACCCATGCCGCTTGTCGAGTAAAGAAGAATGGATTTTTTTGGAATCTTTTTCCTATCGAAACCATTATCCTGGCTTTGAGAAATCAATGGTTTAATTTGAAGAATGTAAAATGAAGTTTTTCCTTCAGCATCTTTGTTTAAGTCAACAGCATACTCAATTTCCACTGTGGTACCCATGGCTTCTTTTCCCAGTTCCAGAAGCAAACTAATTGTCTGGGCCAAAGGAATATAGTTATATTTAAGGATGTTGGCAAAATTTATAATTCTAGGCCCGGCTTTACTCAAACCTGGGTAAATGGAATCAGAATCGGGATTGTAAACCGAAGCACAATGTTTTAAAACACCTTGCATTTCGGCTTCATCAATATCGGGAAAAACAAGCCCGGCCTCTTCTCCAATCATCAAATCCAAATTTTTCCGATTTAAATCTACAGCACAAAATTTTACCTGGGAATTTTTAAACTGATCTTTGGGCGAATTAATTTCTACACCCGGGTATTTCGGTGAAAACCGGTAAGCCTTATTTCCTTCCACCACATATTTACCAAGACCCACAGCAGCTAGTGCAAAGCCTTCGTCAGGTTTCATATGGGCAAAAGGATAGAAATTGTAAGACTGTGCCACCCCGCTGATATGCGGATAAAAGTAATGATCATATTGGTTTCCAACAACCTCTTCAATAATTACCGCCATGCGTTCGTCTTCCAGTTTGTAATCAATAGCTTTTACATAGCTTTTGGCTACATCTGAATACAAAGAAGCATAAACTAGTTTGATGGCATCGCAAAGTTGCTTTAATCGTACTTCAAGATCTTCGTGATTATTTGGCAAAATATAGGTCTCAAAAATTCCTGCAAAAGGTAATGTGAGAGAATCCTCAAACATACTGGAGGACCTTACTGCAATAGGTTTGGTGACTTTTGTCAGCATATCACGCAGTTTTTCCCGCAAGGAATCAGACAACGGGCTTTTCAAAAAGGATTGCTTCACCTTTATATGATTTTTCTCAAACAATGCCAGGGTATTCAACTGATTTTTAGAAAGGAACTCTTCAAACTCAATGGTTCCTATGATAAAAGTAACCGGAGTTTTAATATTGATATCGGGAATATATTTCTGAAAATCATAGCTATGAATCAACGCATTAATAAACGCCAAACCTCTCCCCTTTCCCCCGAGGGAACCATCGCTAAGCGTATAAAAATTGTCTTGATAAATTTCGCCTCCGGGTTCGTAAGCTATGATATTTCCTTCTACCTGCTCATCCAGATGCTCCCGAATCATGCTCACCACCGAACGTCTTAATTCATTGACATCGATAAAATCGCTTACTTTCTTTGGATTAATATAATTCGCAGCTTTAATTTCCTGGCGCGCCATTAACCACATTGAAAAGTGATTATGAGAAGCATGAAAAAGCAAAGATTCATCAGGAATAATCTCAAGATTGTGCTCAAACTCTCTGAGGTTGCTGGCACGGGCAATCTCTTCACCCTTTCTGTTTTTAAAGATAAAATCGCCAAAACCAAGGTTATACGTAATAAACTGTTGAAGATCTTCGTAAAGGGTCTCGGAATTTTTGTCAATAAATAGGGAATCATATCTCTCTGCTACCTGGGAATACATTGGATCGGACGACTGCATCACTACAGGCAATTCCTTTAATTCTTTCCGCGCATAATCAAGCAGTTCGACACCTGCCTGGTCGTCCATTTTGCCAAAACGTTTAAACTTCACATCCGTGATAAGGCAAAGCAAATTATCTTTGTATTTGTCAATGATTTCGATGGCCTGTTCAAATGTAGGAGCAAATAGAATTTTAGGTCTAGCCCTCATTCTCAACACTTTATACAACTCATCCGTACTTACATCTTCAATAATACGTTTGGTCTGCTCCATCAATACGCGATACAAAAACGAAAGGTAACGCGACGAATAGATGGGCGAATCTTCAGCCAGTAATATGACTCGGACCTCTCCAACCTTGGTATCATTTTCCACGTTGATTTGATCTTCAAGAAGTTTAATCATGGAAAAGAAAATATTGGCATCGCCGTTCCAGGCAAAAATCCGGTCGATGAAAGGAAGGTTGGTCTGCTCTGTTTTAAAATAACTAACATCGCTGTTGTTATTCAACAACATAAAAATGGGGATGTAAGGATATTGTTCCTTTATCAAACGGCTGGAAGAAACAGGTGTTTTCTTATCAACACCCACCATGTAAATAATTTGATCGAAATGCCTCTTTTTTAAAAGGTTCAAAGCCTGCTGCGCTGAGGAGACTCCTGTAATTCTTGGAATAGAAGTAAGATTTAATTGCCCGAACTGGCCTAACATATGTTCTGAAAAACGCCCTTCTCTTTCAATGGAATAAGCATCATACAAACTGGAAATCAGCAATATTTCCCGAACTTTAAAAGGCATCAGATCGTGGTAAATATCACGGGTAAACGTGTTTTTATTTAAAAACCGGTGCAAAAACTTTCCGGTGATAATCTCATTACTCTTTTTACCAGATTTTTTTGTCGATGGATTTATCATACCATTATCACGCTCTTTCCATTCCTGGTTATTCAAAAAACGAATCAATAATTGAACAAGCGTTCCCAGAAAGTGTTCCTGCTCGTTTCGTGCGGCCTGATCTTTTTCTACCTCTGAAGAAAAACAATATATTAAAATTCCTTTTTTGCCACCTTTTGTAATAAAACTGCGCTCATGACAGGTTTTTCTTGTTTTCCTTCCGGGCAATTCGTAGGTCTTGCCTTCAAAAACAATTTTCAATAAGTCAAATGGAATTGGGTCTAAACCATGTGAGATTGCGTTAACAATAAGATTTAAGGATTCATCCATCGTTTTATTTTGATGGACAATCTCATTGATCTTATTAATCATTGCCAACATACCTGGATAAAAATAAGATTCGTCTCTGTTCATTTTCAGAATATTATTGCCACCTGCAAAGTTAACCAAAAGCCAGATAAAAAAGAGCCGGAAGTCAGAAGACCGAAGACCGAAGTCATTCCGGCTTCCAGCTTCCGGCTTCCGGCTTCAAGCTTTCTACATCAATACTTATAAGCCTGATTTTCGGCCATTTTATGAACATTATAAGGAGCAGGTTTACCAC
>CAZGZO010000001.1:0-12772 GCA_964529695.1 uncultured Lentimicrobiaceae bacterium | reverse complement strand
TTATAAGCCTGATTTTCGGCCATTTTATGAACATTATAAGGAGCAGGTTTACCACCCAGATATTTGTGGAACCAGTCCAGATGTGCATCATAATACAAAGGCATTGATTTTACAAAATTCGGCCAGTGTCCATCATTTTTGAAAATAATCAAGCGCGATGGAATGCCCAGTGTCTGGAGTGTTGTAAAATACTGAATACTTTGCGTATAAGGCACTCTAAAGTCTTTCTGACCGGTCAAAATTAATGTCGGAGTAGCAAAGTTTTTGGTATAATAAGAAGGTGAAAATTTCTCATATTGTTTTGAATTCCAAGGCTGTCCTTTTAAATCATGATTTGGGAACCACAGTTCTTCCGTTCCGCCCCAGAACGAGCGCAAATCGTAAAGTCCCATCATAGAAGCAATACATTTGAAACGTTTGGTATGTCCCTGGAACCAGTCCATCATATAACCGCCGAATGACCAACCCATAGCCCCCATTCTTGTAGAATCCACATAAGGCAGTTTGGCCAATGCATCGGTAACTTTCATGTCATCTTCAAAATTCTTACCACCCCAGTCACCTGAAATTTCAGCGGTGTAAGCCTGACC
The DNA here is from genome assembly GCA_964529695.1 of uncultured Lentimicrobiaceae bacterium. Taxonomy (GTDB): domain Bacteria; phylum Bacteroidota; class Bacteroidia; order Bacteroidales; family F082; genus Sulfidibacterium. The sequence continues at coordinate 12,182 of CAZGZO010000001.1, read as the reverse complement.
ATATCCTGTAGAACCGTGAGGATTGCAAAACGCTACCACATATCCGGCACCAGGATAAACCTGCCAGTCACCGCGGAACGAATCCATCCATTGCGACTGCGGTCCCCCGTGAATATTGATTATCAAAGGATATTTCTTATTGGGATTGAAATTATGTGGCGTTACGATAAAGACTTCCACTTCTTTACCATCAGCACCTTTTACCCACATTTTCTTTCCGGGCCTGATATCCACAGTTTCTTCCAATTTCTTATTAAGGTTGGTTAATGCTGTTTCCTGATGGCTGGCCATATTTAATTTGTAAAGTTCACTGGGCTTTTGAATGGTACTTGCAGAGTAATAAAGATTTCCATGGTTGTCCAAATCAAATCCCCGCGTAGATCTCAATCCGGTAACGGGTGTTATCTTATCGTTGTTCAGTGATATCTTGTAGATAGGTTCGTTAGCCTTAACTTCGCCCGTAAAATAAATGGATTTGGAATCAGCTGCCCATTTAAAATCATCAATCCAGTTATCGAAGTTATGGGTACCTGTCAGTACTTTTGTCTCCCCGGTTTTCCGGTTGTAAATTGCCAAACGGAAAAGATCAGATTCATAACCTGGAATTTTTTGTGTCCTGTAGCCAATGTATTTTCCATCAGGAGAATAGATCGGCCAGCCATCCCAGGCCTTGTTACTCTTGGTAATATCTACAGCTTTTCCACCGGTAACAGGTACAATAAACAAGTCTGCATTGGTAGAGGCCTGCGGATTTTTAATATGCTTCGAAACAAAGCAAAGTTGTTTACTGTCAGGCGAAAAGTTATAACCAATTCCACCACCCAGCATGAAAGTAGGGGCGACATATTCACCAGGAGTTACATCCGTATAAGTCTTTTTATCAATATTATAGATAATAATATGCGAAACTTTCCCAGCAGCATAAGCTGTCCAGTGACGGAAAAATAAATGGTCGGCGACATAAGCCTGAACCGGGCCATTTTGAGCAGTTGAATCAATATCTTTATTGCATTGGCTGTTGGCTCCACACTGAGGGTAAACTTTTGCAGCAAAAGCAATCAAATTATTATTCGGTGATAGAACAGGCGCTGTTACACCCATGGAAAAGTCAGTTATTTTTTGGGATTTGCCGGTGGCAAAAGAATAACGGTAAACCTGTGGCTTTCCTGATTCGGTAGAAACATAGTAAAGTGTTTTGCCATCACTGGTCCACATGGGATTGTAATTGTAATATTTATTATCAGTAATGGCTTTTTTGTTCTGACCATCTGTATTCATGATGTAAAGGTTTGTCCAGGATTCACCTTTTTTCATGTCATAACTAGAAACGGGATAAGCAATTCTGTTTCCGTTAGGTGATACAACAGGGCTTCCTACATTATGCACCTTATAAATGTCGGCGATGGTAAATGGCTTCTTCTGAGCCATAATCTTTCCAACTGACAAAAAAACCATCAGCGAAAGAAACAACAATACTTTCTTCATGATATTAATTTTAAGATTTAGACTAAAGCTGTACACATTTAATTTTTTAAAATGCGTTACATCCATTTTTTATAAAGGTCTGGCTAAAATAACGATTTATTGATTCCGTTTTCATAGCCTCAACTTCTACAAATCTGCCTTATGAACAAAGCATTCATACCAGTATCTGTTTGTATTAAACAGCCTCCAATATTATTATGGTATCTGCTGGTTTAAGCTTAGCATTTATTAAAATTTAACAGGAAAATCTTGCTTTTGTAACAAGGTAATTATCGAATATTTTAAGTTAATGTTTTACAACTATTTAGGATTATGAAAATTCTAAAATCGATTGTATTTTCATTTAAAACTATATAAATCAAATCATTAATCTGTTGATAATGTTTTTCATTTTAAAAGTAATAATTACTTTTTACTTATAATTTTACTATATTTGCTTTTAAAAGTAAAATACACTTTTTATCTAAGGGCTATAATTTTTTACATCGCAGAAACCACATACAAAAACACTACTACTATTATGGATGAAAAAGAAGATATTGTTTTGAACCAACTGAAATCTGGTGACGAAAAAGGATATCATTATCTTTTTACTAATTATTATGCTCAGTTGTGTCGAATCGCTAATTTTTACATTGGCGATCCCTACATCGCCGAAAATTTAGTTGAGGATTTAATTTCTCATCTGTGGGAACACCGTTTAAAGTTAGAAATTAAGTCCTCATTGAGAGGTTATCTTTTTACTGCAATCCATAATCGATGTAGGAACCATATTAAGCAAGCAAGTAAGACTTATGAAACAAATTTTTCCGTTTTTAGCGATAGAATGACTGATTTTGCGTTTCCATCTTTAGAATCCTCAGGATTAGTGACCCTAGTTGGACAAGAACTGGATGAGAAAATTAAGGATTGTGTAAATAATCTTCCTGATCAATGCCGGACTGTTTTCTGTCTTAGTCGTTATGAAAACCTGAAATACAAAGAAATCTCTTCGACAATTGGCATTTCTGTGAATACAGTTCAGTATCATATTAAGAATGCTTTGGCTACCTTAAGGGTAGAATTAAGAGAATATTTATAATTTGTTAGCAATCATTCTCAATGAAACAACTTGCCATTTATTTTAATGTTGTATCATCTAACCAGGACACAATATCCTTCATTCTTCTTCATAGTTAATTAGATATTTCCTTCAGAACGAGGATAAAAATATCCTAACTCCATAAAAAAATGAACACAAAAAAAATAAATTCAATTTCCAACCAGCACCACGTGTTTAATGGATTATTTTTTACGTTTCTAATTTTTATTTCAATCGTAACAGCTTCCTGTTCGACAAGAAAGTCCTCAAATGATAAAATAATTGATACCAATAAATTAGCGCACACATACTTTGGAGCTGATTCTCAATGGTATCTGGCTAACATACCTTTTTTTGAATGCTCTGACAAAAAGATACAGGATACCTATTATTATCGATGGAAACTCTATAAAGCCCATTTAAGGTATGTGGGGGAACATGGTTACATCGTTACAGAATTTCTGAACAAGGTTAGCTGGGATCGCTTCCCTTACAGCTCGCTTAATGATGCCACCGGATTCCACATTTATGAAGGTCGCTGGTTGAGAAACAACAGCTATTTGGATGACTATATTAATTATATGTATCGTGATGGGGGCAACGATCGACATTTTAGTGAAGGGATTGCCTATGCAGCTTATGCCCGTTTTTTAGTAAATAGCGACAGCACACTATTAATGAAGCTATTACCATCCATGGAGTATATCTATAACCGGTGGGATGACCATTATGATTTTAGCAAAGGATTATATTATATTATGCCTTTATTGGATGCTACTGAATACACCATTGCATCTATTGATGCCTCAGGAGGCAAAGATGGTTTTGTTGGTGGAACAGCTTTCAGACCAAGCATCAATAGTTATATGTATGGCAATGCACTTGCAATTTCCAGAATCGCAGACATGAAAGGGGATTCTGAGACAGCCAGGTTTTACAATGATAAAGCTATAGCACTGAAGGACAGCGTTGATAAAGATCTATGGAACGACTCACTTAAGCACTTCATTGATCGTTATAAAGTCAATAATAAATATGTACACTACTGGAAATTTATCCGGGGAAGAGAATTGGTAGGATATGTTCCCTGGTGTTATAATCTTCCAAAGCACCATGCAAAGTACGCCGAAGAATGGAAGCAAATAATGGATACTACAGAATTTCTTGGAAAATACGGACTTAGAACTGTGGGGCCTTCCTACCAATATTACATGAAACAATATCGCTATGATTATGCCACTGGCAAACCCGAATGCCAATGGAACGGACCAAGCTGGCCTTTCCAGACAACACAAGTGCTCCAGGGAATGGCAAATCTCTTGAATAATTATTCACAAAATTATGTGAATGTATCTGATTATCTAAAACTACTCCGTCAATACACACAACAGCACTACATTTCCCCTAACCATTTTAATCTTCAGGAGGACTATAATCCGGATACCGGTAAGCCGATTGTTGGACTCTACAGAAGCAGTCATTACAATCATTCTGAATATAATAACCTGATTATCACAGGACTTTGTGGCATTCGTCCTTCAAAAGGAAATGAATTAACCATAAATCCTTTAATTGATTCTACCATAGGATATTTCTGTATCCAGAATGTATTGTATCATGGCCATAACCTTACGATTCTGTATGATAGAACCGGTAAAAAGTTCAACCAAGGCAAAGGAATCTCAGTATATGTAGATGGCATAAGAGAAGCGGGGCCAATAAAATTGGGAAAAATCAAGGTACACATTCCAAAGCCTATTGTTCAAAAGCCAAAGAATCTTCCAAAAGATATAGCATTCAATCTTTTGCAACGAAGTTATCCTATTCCTTCCGCATCAGTAAACTCGGTCCCAGATTCTCTATATCAGGCTATCGACGGAAGAATTTGGTATTTCCACGCAATAAAAAACAGATGGTCGACATTTGGATCCTCTCATGCTAAAGACTGGTTTAGTCTAGATTTTGGCAAAAAAAAGGTGATTACTTTAGTAAAATTATTTTTCTACGCTGACAATAAAACGTTTGTTGCACCTTCAGGTTATTATATGCAAAGATGGGATGGAGAAAGATGGGTTGAAATAAAAGGTCAGTCAAAAAATCCAAAGAATCCTATCGGAAATACTGAGAACATAGTAAGTTTTCCAAAAATTAGCACCTCGAAAATCAGGGTTGTATTCACTAATGCTATTTTTGACGGGCACCATTATGCTACTGCACTTGCAGAGATCAAAGTATACTAACAAACGAATAAGCATATATCAATTGAGAAAATCAATCCAAGGCTAATTTTCTCATTATCTCGTTCTTTGACATAAAGATGTATCTCAAAACTATTAAGTATTCCTTATAGTCAATAACCATTATCAAGTTAGAGTGTACTCAAGTCATTTATTAAATTTTAACATTTTGACTACCCGACGTTTCCTTTTAGCTGTCTTTGTACTATATGAAAAGCGATTTTAACAATAGTATACGTATCGACGACCTAATAAATAAATTCCTGGATCGCCAAACGACGGTTGAAGAGGAAAAAGAGCTACATGAATGGGTCTCTAAATCAGGAGAAAATAGATTGTATCTCACCGAGATACAATATCTTTGGAACAACGTTGCCAAACAAGACAAACCCTCTTTTGATAACGAAGCTGCATTTCAGCGTTTCAAGGCTCATATTGCAGCAAAACAAACGACCATAAAACCCCAACGTCATAACTTTTATCCTTGGTTTCAAAAATAATGCCTTTACTGTCAAACGGACACGTCAAAGAAAATCCGGAATTATGCTGGTCACTCCACAAAAATACACCAACACTTACTAATTTAAAATCAAAATTCAGATACACTCTAATCGTATACAGATGTCGGGAATGGGAGCGTAAAAACCTTACAATTGTTTTTACTGGTATTGGAAAAAACTGTTTTCCCTTCTGGGGAAAGAAAATTTCCTGACAAAGAATTAGATTTCAAAACAATAGAAAAATTAAAGCAAGCATTTTTAAAACAATGAATAAAGAAATTAAATTCATCCAAAACGTTTTAGTTAATTCAGTAATCTTTAGCCTAGAATATTGTAGCCTTAGTGTTTTATTAATTGAGCAGGAAATAGATCACGAAGATATTTTAAGCCATACGTGGAGACTTCCTGAAAGTTTAATTAGGTGGGATGAAGACCCAGAGAATACCAATGACCGGATTGTAAAAGAGCTAACTGGACTTCAAAATATAAGTAAACATCAGATGAAAGCTTTAGGAGTCTCTGGTAACTTCTCCAGAACGACAACTATTCCCCCTTTCCTTAATGAAAACAAGCTGATTACTATTCCCTATTATTCATTAATTGATGCTGGTAAAATTTCAGGTGATGAACTTATATTAAATAAAGGCGTTCGTTGGGTTCCGATTAATAAACTTAATCATCTATCAATAATCGATGGTCACCTTGCAGTTTTATCGTATGCTATAAAAACTCTCAGGAACAAAATGAAATCAAGCCCTCTTATCTTTGATTATCTACCATCAAAATTTACTTTAGGTCAGTTACAAAAGATTTACGAAACAATATTTGAGATTGAAATAGATAAACGTAACTTTAGAAAAAAAATATCAACCCTGGATTATATTGTACCACTAAAGGAAAAAGAAGTAGATGTATCTCATCGTCCTGCAACATTGTACAGGTTCCGTTACGAACAATATAAAAGAATACATATAGAACAAAGTAATATGTTACCAGTTTCAACCCTGAGCAATATTTAACGAATTACATGAGAGACATCAAACGACTTAAAATTAAACATATCATATTTTGAACCAGTAAGATACACAAATAACAAACACCTGATAAATTCTTTCCTATGAAAAAATATTTTATAGCAGCTGTTGCCATGAGCTTTTTCCTGTTTGGAGTATACGGGAAAGCAAATTCTCAAACCTACCTACCCTATTCAAAGACTGACACTATAATGAAAATTCACTCCAATATTCCTCTGAAGGCTTATGTTTTTCCATTAGGTCAGGTTCATCTTAAGAAAAGTATTTTTCTGAATGCTAGGAATGCCGATGTTGACTATCTGAAAAGATTAAATCCTGACAGGCTTCTTTCCCAATTCAGGGCTAATTCAGGGCTTAAGCCAAAAGCTCCACGCTACGGAGGATGGGAAAGCATGGGACTTGCCGGTCATTCGCTAGGCCATTATTTGTCGGCATGTGCCATGTACTATGCTGCTACAAAAGACACTTTATTCCTACATCGGATAAATTATACTGTAAAGGAGCTTGCTCTATGCCAGAAAGCCCGAGGGACGGGTTATTTGGGTGCTATTCCCAACGAAGATGAAATTTTTTACAAAGTGGCTCTTGGAGATATTCACTCGTCAGGCTTCGATTTGAACGGTGGTTGGTCCCCCTGGTACACAGTCCATAAAATTATGGCAGGGTTGATGGATGCCTACATTTACTGCGGCAATAAACAGGCTCTGAAAATAGCTGAAGGAATTGGAAACTGGGCCATAAGAGACACCAGAGGTTTGAATCATAAGGATTTTCAAAAAATGTTACGATGTGAATATGGGGGAATGGAAGAAGCCCTGGTTAACTTGTATTCATTGACCGGTGAAGAAAAATATCTTACCTTATCATACCGATTTCGTGATCCTATTTTAGATTCCCTGGCTGACAAAAAAGATGTACTGGCAGGAGTTCATGCAAACACAACCATCCCTAAGTTTATAGGTTCTATCAGACAATATGAAGTTACAGGTAATAAAACAGACAGTGCTACAGCTACATTCTTTTGGAAAACTGTAGTATATCATCACTCTTACGTAACAGGAGGTAGTGGTAATTATGAATATTGGGGACCAGCAGATAAATTAAACAACACGCTATCAAATAGCAATGAAGAAACCTGCCCTTCCTACAATATGCTGAAACTCACAAAGCATCTGTTTGCCATCAACCCTCAATCCTATTACTACGATTACTATGAAAGGACTGTGTACAACCACATCTTGTCCACACAAAATAGAAAAGACGGAATGACCTGTTATTTTACGCCTCTTGGTCTGGGTGTCAAAAAAACATTTAGCACACCATTTAACACATTCACCTGCTGCGTAGGAACTTCTATGGAAAATCATGTAAAATATGAAGGTGTTATTTACAATCATGGTTCTGACGGAAGTCTATATGTAAATTTATTCATCCCGTCAGTGCTGAATTGGAAAAGCAAAGGTGTAAAAGTAACCATGGACACACATTTCCCTTACTCTGACACAATATATCTTATGATAAATACGAAAAACGACCAACAATTCCCCATCAGGATAAGAAAGCCTTATTGGTTGCAAAAACATTTCTCTGTTGATATTAATCGCAAGACATTGAAAAATGTGAGGGTGAATAAGGATGGTTACTTTGTCCTGAACAGACAATGGAAAAATAAAGATCGCATCCGGTTGATTTTCCCCATGGGCATCCATACATGGCCGATTCCCGATAACCCGTCACGTGTTGCGTTTCTTTACGGACCTATTGTATTAGCGGGCGATTTAGGAACCCACCAAATTGATCCCACAAAAGGTATTCCCGTCTTTTTAACAAAAGGGAGGGCAGCTAAGCACTGGATTAAACCGGTAAAACTAAATCATTTGATTTTTAAAAGTGTAGGAGTAGGATATCCTCACGATATTACATTCCGGCCCCTTTATACTTTCACAAATCATTATTACAGTGTGTATTGGGATACATTTACTCCTGCTGAATGGAGAAAACAAAAGAAACTTTACGAAGAAAAAGAAATTAAGAAAAGAGAACTGGAAGCCAGAACTATGGATAGGTTCCTGCCTGGAAAAATGCAAGAAGAAAGAAACCATCATTTTACTGGTGAAAACCTTGCATTGGGTAGAGAGCATGCTCACAATCTCAGGGTAGCAAATAAAGGGGGCAATATGCAATTTACCATGAAAGTAGATGGAAAACAAAGGAATAGCCTTATTCTTACCTATTGGGGTATGGATAACAGAGGCAGAATTTTTAATATTCTTGTTGATGGTGTAAAGGTGGCACATGTGGACCTGAACAAATATAAAAGCAATAAATTTTACCACATACATTATCCTTTGCCATTGAGCTTAACAAATGATAAAACATCTGTAAAAGTTTCACTTCAAGCGCTTCCTAAATCTCAGGCAGGTCCGGTTTACGGGGTAAGAATGGTTAAGGATAAATGATAAAGACATACTTTACCGAAAGTAAAATCGCTATAAATTAACCATTTATATAAGAAATAGAAATGAAGAAAATTGCTACCAATCAAAAGTCATTCTCTATACTATTTGTTATAATGAGCTTGTTAATCAGCATAAATGTTTATGCACAAAAAAAACTCTTAAAAACAAGCAGACCCGGGACACTTGGCTTAGCTGATGGATTCCTGAACTACTCAACACCGAAATTGACGTTGCAATTGGTAAAAGAATCTCAAACTGTTTCGAAACTGGAACCTGTCGGGAGCAAAGGTTTTGACTTTGTCCCTCATGAATGGCTAAAACAAAGAGCCGGCAATGGATATTACCATCTTGGAGATATCAACTTACGCATTCGTACTGTAGGGACAAAGAAATGGATTTCATATTCTTCTGCCAAAAACAGGAAGCCTGTTACATCGGTTCCAATATCCAGGAACTCCGTTTTGGCAGCCGCAGATCTTCATAATACATTTCCCAAAAATTTACCTTTAGACATAGTGCGTTATTGGCAAAAAAAAGGAAGCAACCTGATTTTACGGTTTGTCATAAAAAACATAACGAACCACAAAATTGAAATAGGGGCATTGGGTATGCCGGTTATTTTCGACAACGACTTTACAGGAAAACCGATTGAAAAAACAAGCAATGAAAATGTTTTTTATGATCCCTATATAGGCGAAGATGCAGGCTACTTGCAAGTCACCCGTCTTAATGGAAGAGGGCCTGTGTTATTGGTACTTCCGTGGAAAAAATCGCCATTTGAAGCATACAGACCGTTGCTAAACGATCCAACGCGAAGGGGAATTGGCTTCGAAGGTTTTTACGAATGGATGACTAATAGCAAAGCTTACGCTGAAAACGAATGGAAAAATGCACGCCCCTGGAATGTTCCAACTTCTAAAATATTAAAACCCAACGAAGTTTATTCTGTGGGACTTAAATTTGTATTAGCTGATTCTGTAGAAAATATCAATAAAACATTGATAAAACATAACATGCCTGTAGCAGTCGGAATTCCCGGATATGTTATTCCTATGGGTACAGATGCTGAACTTTTTCTTAAAACGAAAGAAAAAGTCAAGAAAATTTTTGTGGACCCCATAAATTCCATGAAATTCAAATACGTCTCAACAACACCAAAAGGTTGGAAAAAATATGAAATTCAAGGACTTAAATGGGGAAGATCAAGATTAACAATTGTTTATGCAGACTCAAGAATTCAGACAATTAGCTACAAGATAATTAAACCTGAATCACAAGTTGTGGCTGATAATGGGAATTTTTTGTTTTCACATCAATGGTATCAAAATCCCCATGATTTGTTTGGGAGGTCTCCCTCCATTATTAGTTACGATTATGGTGCAAAAAGACAAATAACACAAGAGGGCCGCGTTTGGATTGCAGGATTAAGCGATGAGGCCGGAGCAGGAAGTTGGCTTAATGCTATCATGAAAGAATTTATTGCTCCGGATCCTGCACAGATTGCTAAACTGGAAAATTTCGTCAATAAGACCTTGTGGGGAGGCATTCAATACAATCACGGCAAATATAAATATGGTGTGCGAAAAAGCATGTTTTATTACCAGCCCGATTCAATGCCACCAGGAACATACAGCGACACAATCAATTACAAAACATGGAGTGCATGGTCCGAAAAACAGGCTAAATCTGTAGGACGTTCCTTTAATTATACACACGTAGCAGCAGCTTATTGGGTAATGTATCGGTTGTCTCGTTATTATAAAGGGCTGGTGAGACAAAAGAATTGGAGCTGGTATCTTAATAATGCCTATCACACGGTAATGGCCATGGTCAGATTTGCGCCTTATTACGCTCGTTTTGGACAAATGGAGGGAACTGTTTTCTTTATGATATTGAGAGATTTAAAAGCAGAAGGCTGGTATTCTCAGGAAAATAAACTTGAGGCAGCAATGAAGAAAAGAGCCATCTATTGGGATTCGCTCGAATTCCCTTATGGCAGTGAAATGTCCTGGGACTCCACAGGTCAGGAGGAAGTTTATTTGTGGGAAAACTATTTTGGCTTTTCTTCAAAAGCGCTTGAAACAATAAAAGCTATCCTGAATTACATGCCGACCGTTCCTTCCTGGGCATATAATGGATGCGCAAGAAGGTATTGGGATTTTCTTTATGCTGGAAAACTCATGCGTATCGAGCGAATGATTCATCATTATGGCTCCGGGTTAAATGCCATTCCTGTTTTAAGTTATTACCGCAAACATCCTAATAATTTGTACACCTTAAGAGTAGGATATGGAGGACTGATGGGTGCTATTTCTAACATAACAAAAGACGGTTTTGGCCCTGTTGCTTTTCATGCTTTTCCTTCAGCTTTAAAAATTGATGATTATTCTGGTGATTATGGTTGCGGGTTTTTTGGTTACGCTATAAATACTGCTACTTATATTGTTAATGATAAGAATTTCGGATGGATAGCTTTTGGAGGCAATTTAAACGTAAAAGGAAACTGGATAAAGACAAAAATAACAACTGCTGCCAAATCCAGAATATATATCACTCCTTCAAAAACCTGGTTAACATTGGATGCCGGGCAATTTAAGACTGTAGATTACAATCCGAAAGATGGAGTCATCAAGCTAACATTAGAGCAGGGCAATTATTTTACTCCAAATGCATATATACACGTCCAGGACAGCAATATCAAATACCAAATATCAGGATTTTCAAAAATGGTTAGAGGTGCTTATGTTGTTCCCCTAAAAAGCAAAGCAATTGAAATTGAGTTAATTCCTGAAAATAAATAATACTCTAATATATGAAACGAAGATGATTATTACCTTGACCCTTCAATAAGAGATTATTAAAGTAAATCAGATAAATCTGTGCCTGGTTCCAATTCAAGGGGAGCTTTTCCATGTTGGAACAGGCGCAGTTTTTTGTTTCCTACAAATTGTAGATCACCGTCTTTCATAGTCAATAAGCAACCCTCTCTTAATCCTACCACTTTAATGTCAGGATTAATAATCAGGAATTCATTAATGCGCTGTTCACGTGTTTCTCCACCATGTCCTTCCGGATTGGCATCCAGATAATGTGGATTTATCTGAAAAGGTATCAATCCCAACGTATTAAAACTTTCCGGTTCCACAATGGGCATGTCATTGGTTGTCATCAAGGTCGGACAAGCCACGTTAGAACCGGCACTCCAGCCGATGTAAGGAGTTCCTGAAAGTGCTTTTTCACGAATCACTTTCATCAATCCTGAATTGTGTAGTTCAGCCACCAGATGGAAAGTATTACCGCCTCCCACAACAACAGCTTCAGCCTTCTGCAACAGAGCAACAGGATCTTTTGCCTGATGGACAGAATCCAGTTCATATCCCAGTTGA